>CALXPF010000120.1 GCA_944390205.1 uncultured Alphaproteobacteria bacterium | reverse complement strand
CATATCTGTCCACTCATAGTTTTCACCGGCTGCAGCATCTTTTAAATTTGTTGCCGTATCGGCAATTTCGCCGTTCTCTTGTAATAACTTAAACCAAATTTCCGCATGCTCTTTTTCATTGGCCGCGGTTTCTTCAAAAAGTTTGCCGATTTGAACGTATCCGTCTTTTTTTGCCTTAGAGGCATAGAATGTATACTTGTTTCTGGCTTGTGATTCGCCGGCAAAAGCCGTCCATAAGTTTTTTTCGGTTTTTGTGCCTTTAAGTTCTTTTGTCATTGCTTTTTCCTTTCATTTTGACATTGTGGGCAAAGCCCGGTTAATAACACATTCATCTCTTCAATACAAAAGCCTTCTGTAATTGAAGGATGAATGATCTCGCTTTTTATAAAAAGAGGAATATCAAATAATTTTCCGCAGTTTTTACATTGAAAATGGTGGTGATCTTCTAAGGTATGATCAAAACAATCCGCGCCGGTCGGCATTTTAATTTGAATAATTTTTTTACTTTGAACCAAAGAAATTAAGTTGCGGTAAACCGTTCCTTTGCTGATTGTAGGATGTAATCGCTTTACATATTGATAGATCTGATCCGCTGTCGGATGAGATAACATCTTAACCCCTTTATATATAAGCTCTTTTTGTAATGTGTTTCGAGTTTTCATTTTTCTTATCAGTAATTATTCTTAAAAAGAAATCTATATGAATAGTTTTAAAATGTCAATATTGTTTTAAAAAAAAATAAAAATAGTGTTGACAATGGGTTCCCCCTTTTATACTCTCTTTCAAAAAGGAGTGTTATATGAAAAAGTTTATATTTATTGAATACCCGAAATGTTCTACCTGCCAAAAAGCAAAAAAATTTTTGGAAAGCCATGCCATTGATTTTGAGGATCGACACATTTTGGAAGAAACTCCAACGGCATCAGAATTAAAAAAATGGATTGTGATGTCTCAAAAACCAATTAAATCTTTTTTTAATACCTCTGGGCTTGTTTATAAAAATCAACATATTAAGGAAAAATTACCTCTCCTTTCGGAAGAAGAACAAATAAATCTGTTATCCCAAAACGGAATGTTGATTAAACGGCCCTTACTTATTTCGGAGTGTGCTGTTTTGGTGGGCTTTAAGCCAAAAGAGTGGGCGGATTTAATTGATAAAAGATAACACCCCTTCGGGCTAACATAAAAAATATATTTTTTTTCGTTATGTGAAAAAAAAGCTTGCTTTTTTATTTAATATCTTGTATAACCATCCATACAGTGCCGGCATAGCTCAGTTGGTAGAGCAGTTGATTTGTAATCATCAGGTCGGGAGTTCGAATCCCTCTGCCGGCACCACCCTTAAGTATTTCTGATTTCTTTCCATCAGCAGATTACTTTTTTGTTTTTTATATTTCCCTTCTTTTTATTTTCTACGAATTTTTTATTGCTATTGCGATCTTGCTTTTGCCGATACTTCTTCTTATGATGAAAATCGATTACCTTTTTTTGTGAGGGGCCTTGTAAAATCAGAGATAAAAAGATATTTTTCCTTGATTTTTTTTTGAATAAGACTTAAATTAACCCCAAAAAGAGAAGGAATGAAAGATGTTGATTTTGGCTATTGAAACGTCCTCAAAACATGTATCGGTTGCGTTAATGACCGAGAATGCCATTCTGGGATATCAGGATCAATATATGGAGCAGGGGCATGGAGAAGCCTTAATTCCGATGATTGAAACCCTTGTGAAAGAGACATCCTGTCGATTAACAAATTTAGATGCCGTTGCCGTTGCTTTGGGCCCTGGTTCATTTACCGGCGTTCGAGTGGGGTTGGCGGCCGCTCGTGGTATGGGATTGGCTTTACAAATACCGGTTTATGGGGTGACTAATTTTGAAGCGGTCGCTTATGGTATTTTTAGACCGGTGACGGTTATATTAGATACAAAACGAGGTGATTATTTTACACAATCATTTGATGCCGACTTTCATCCGATTAATCAACCGCATATCCAAACCGCTGAGCAATTAAGAAAGTTTTTGCCGTTTACGGCTGTTGGGGATGGGGCGAATCAATTACGTGCGGAAATCGGATGCGATATCACTGAAAAAATACCGCCGTTGGCTATTTCTGTCGGGAAGGTTGCACTATCTCGTGTACAAGACCCATTGCCGGCAGAACCACTTTATTTACGGGAAGCAGATGTTACTGTATCCCATTGATCCGACATACGCCGATGTTTTGGTAGAAATTCACAAAACAAGTTTTGACTTTCCTTGGACCAAGGAAGCCTTCTTGGATCTGTTGCATTTGCCGACGACCGTTGGGTGGTTTGATGAAAACGCTTTTATTCTCTGCTCTCAAACGGACGATGAAATGGAAATTTTAACGATTTGTGTCCTTCCTCAAATGCGACATAAAGGATATGGAAAAATATTGATGAAAAGATTGCTTAAATATGCTCAAGAATCCGGTGTAAAAAAAATTTTTTTAGAAGTCTCCGTCAAAAATCAGATTGCACAGCATTTATATTTTGAAATGGGCTTT
>CALXPF010000119.1 GCA_944390205.1 uncultured Alphaproteobacteria bacterium | reverse complement strand
CCAAATAAAAAAGACGCTGAAGACGGTCGATCCATGGTAGAGATGCTCGGTGTCCTTGCCATTATCGGTGTGTTATCAATCGGCGGGATTGCCGGATACACCATGGCAATGAACCGCTATCGGGCTAATGAGATTATCGATATCGCCTCTAAAGTTGCTGTTATCGCTATGTCTAAATCAGAGTGTCATTGGACTGGCGTCTGTGCCAACATGGATGAGGTAACCCAAAGCTATAATGTCGCCGGAGCAAAACAGATATATGGCTTCCAAAACGGAAGTGTTGGTATAACGGGTCCTATGAGTGAAGGGACTTATAATGCTATCAAGTCTATAGCAGGAAATAAATTCGTCGATGGAGTATATGTTGATGAATCAGATTATCACACTATTGGAGCTTCTTCTATCCTTTTAAATTTTGAAAAACATTAAAATTTTTTATTTTATCTTTCGAAATATTTGAAATGTTTTTCCAATTTTAAAAACATCTTTGTACTCTCGACAAGGGTGTTTTTATTCATTTTTATCTTAAAAATAATTTCGTTTCTTTGATAAAAAAAATAATAATGGATTAAATATTCTTCAGGCTTTCTTTTTTATAAAAAATTTATTTTTTGAAAATTCAAACACCCAAAGCCACTCATTCTTTAGAGAAAAAATATGATACTTACAAATCACTTTCAGATATAAAAAGCCCCCAAAAAAGGGGGCTTTGCTATCTTAGATATGAGAACTCTATCTTCCGGCCGTTTGACGCTTTTTCTCAATAGCGGCTTTTCGGGCATCTATTTTCTTTTGATTCTCCGCCATCTTAGCCTGAGCATCTTTTAATTGCCGATTTAAAGAGGCTTGTGTCCCCTTGCTTTGTTGAGCCCGCCATAAACGACTTTCCGGCGTATCATTCTCAACAATAATCGCTTTCTTCGGACCCATTTCTCCGGCTTTTGCCGTATCATACGTATGCACATCCGGATCATCCGCATATTTAACAATATCTCGATAAAGCGGTGTGTTTGGAGCAATAATACGAGCAGATCCGTTTGAAACTTCAATAACCTTCGTTTCGCCCTCGGCCAATCCGATCAATCGCTCCGTCTTTACGGCTGTTTCCTTGACATCACAAGAAGAACCCTTAAAGGAGATCGTCATCAAAACACCTTGTTTTTCATCGGGATTCGCCATCACAATGTTGAATGTCCCGCTCGGCATTGCCTTTCGCTCCTTTGCACTGCCACTCCCTCGGTGGCCCCCCAAATATTTTAACCGCGGGGATCGAAACGTAAAGGCACTCTCCATTTTGTGGTTTCCTTTTGTCTGATACCGTGTCTGAATCTCCAATGAATCAACATAGTAAGCGCCCTTACCGCCCTTTTCAAACACAATGACACGACCTGTTCGAACCTTCTCATCCCCTGTTTGCGTTAAGAACTCTTTTGCCCTTTGAGGTTGTTCTTGATGTGTCATCGTATCATTCAATAAAACACGATGACTGACACCGTTGGCATATCGCCCCGTTTCAACCGGACCATCCGCCAATGCGTGAAAATTACCGGGACGAACCTTCATCTTGGGTGCTTCTTCACGAGTGCTTTTCATATGATCGGGAGTTGTTTGATAGGTTGTTTCCGTCATTTGATCTCCCTCTAACGAAGCCCGTCTTTCGGCCGCATCTTTTTCGGCCCCCCAAAAAGACAATCCCAAACCGGCAATTCCGCCAACCAACAACGTACTTTTAAACCATCCCATAACTCTTTCTCCTTTCTTCAATGTCAAGTCCTGATGACCTTCTTACTAATTGTAGCATCTCTTAAGCGTTTTGTAAACTCTTTTCAACAAAAGCAAAGCACCCCAAGAACACTCTACTTTGTTTTCTCACCATACACTTTAATAACCCGCTGTACCGGAATCTCCTTTTTCTGGGTCGTTTGGACCTTTTTCGGTTGTGGCTTTTCTTTTGGTGTGGCTTTTAATCGAGCAGCCGCCTCGGCTTGTTTTCGAGCCTCTTCCTGTGCCAACCAAGCCTGTCTGTCCGGCGTTAAATTCTCAACCAATGTCACCTTTTTGGGGCCCATTTTCCCCCAACCGGCATAATCGAAAACCCGTGTATCATAGTGATTAGCCTGAGAAACAATCTCCGCATATAAACGCGTCTCCGGAGACACGACAAAAGGAGATCCGTTTGAAATACCAATCACCTTTGTCTCCCCTTCCGCCAAACCGATCAAGGCACTTCCCCGAACAGGCGTTTCATAAACATCGCACCGACTTCCCTCAAACCAAAGTGTCATCAATGCGCCCGCTTCTTCATTCGGGTTAGCCATCACAATATTTAAAAGCGCAGACGGCTTAGCGCGTCTTTCCGCAATATTCGATCCGTTATGTCCCCCCAAATGAGAATGACGTGGCGATCTGAAAGTAAATGAACTTGTCATTTCTCCCCGACCGAAAGTCTGATATCGGGAGCTAATCTCTAACGAATTAATATAATAAGCGCCTCTGGCTCCCTGTTCAAACACAATAACACGCCCCGTTCGAACTTTCTCAGC
>CALXPF010000118.1 GCA_944390205.1 uncultured Alphaproteobacteria bacterium | reverse complement strand
AGGGATTATTAATTATGATGAACCGATTTATGCTTCGTTAGGTCAATTACCGGTTGATCCGATGACGGCTGTTCCGAACGGCTATACCGAATCTCAACGAGGGCAACCAAACGGCTTTATCGGGGATCAAGACGTTATGGATACTTGGGCAACCAGTTCATTGACGCCTCAAATTGCTATGGCACATGCTCCCGAAGGGCACCATATATCCATTCCGTTTGATGTTCGCCCTCAAGCACATGACATTATTCGTACTTGGGCATTTTATACGATTATGAAATCTCTGGCTCATGAAGGCAAAGAGCCGTGGCACGAAGCTTTAATCAGTGGATTTATTTTAGATCCGGATCGCAAAAAGATGAGTAAATCAAAGGGAAATGTTGTGACACCGATTGATTTATTGATCAAACATTCGGCTGATGCCGTGCGATATTGGGCTTCTCGTGCCAAATTGGGAATTGATACGGCTTTTGAAGAACAAATTATGGAACAGGGTCGTAAACTTTCAATGAAGATGTTTAATGTTTCTAAGTTTGTTTTTATGATGGTTGAAAAATCAGGAGTTTCTTTAACGGCTGATTATTCCTTAAACATTAAAGATCCGTTAGATAAAGCATGGATTTCTCGCTTATCGGATGTTGTTGAAACGACCAATAAGTCTTTCGAATCAAATGATTATGCGTTTGCTCTTGAAATGACCGAAAAATGTTTCTGGGATTTCTGTGATAATTATGTGGAACTTGTTAAAGGACGTGCCTATAGCGATCATCCGCTTTCCGCTGTTTCCACATTAATGTTGAGTATTGACATTTTAATGAAACTGTTTGCTCCGTTTATGGCGTTTACGACAGAAGAAATCTGGCAATCCAGACCATGGGGAACATCAGATGTTTCCGTTCATAAAGAAAGATTTCCTCAATCCGATGACTTAAAAACACTGCTTGGAAAAATCGGCATTTATGAAAAAACCGTTCTTTTAATTAATTTGGTTCGAAAAGAAAAAGCCGAAGAAAAACGCTCTGTTAAAACACCTGTTTTAGAGCTTGTTGTCGGAGTGGATAAAAACACAATATCGGATTTGGAACAAGCCAGAGAAGATATTATAAATGCTTCCAACATTAAAGATAATCATCTTTCCTATCAAGAAGAGAATGAGTTGACTTTAAAAACTTGTATCTTTGGAGAAGATGAAAAGAAAATCAAAAATAATTAAAAAGGGGGGCATTCTGAATTGAATGCCCCTAGTTGATTGAAACAATCTAAACGCTTTGACTTTTTTCAAATAGGGTATCTGGTCTTACCCCTTTAAGTAATAAATCATAGAATGTATTTTTTATCTGATACAAAAAAGAGCCCTTTGGGGGCTCTTTTATATTTTTATCTTAATTTAATATGTAATTCTCTCAGTTGTTTTTCGGTCACTTCGGAAGGAGCTTTCATCAACAAATCCATTCCCTGTTGATTGAGTGGGAAAGCAATCACTTCTCGAATATAATCATCTTCCGTTAACAACATCACAAGACGATCAATCCCAAAAGCACACCCTCCGTGTGGCGGAGCACCAAACTTAAACGCATTTAATAAACCGGAGAATTTTTTCTCCACAACTTCGGGGCCGTATCCGGCAATTTCAAAAGCTTTGTACATAACATCCGGTCTATGATTTCTGATCGCACCGGATAAAATTTCATATCCGTTGCAAACCATATCAAATTGATAAGCGTAAATGTCCAAGGGATCTTTCGTTAAAAGAGCATCCATTTCCCCTTGTGGCATGGAAAACGGATTGTGAGAAAATTCAACAGAACCCGTTTCTTCATTCAGTTCAAACATTGGGAAGTCAACGATCCAACAGAAAATGAATTGATCTTTATCAATCAAGTTTAATTCATTCCCCAAAAGTGTTCGAACTTGTCCTGCAAATTTAGCTGTTTTTTCACCCTTTCCGCAAACGAAGAAAACACTGTCTCCCGTTTGAGCACCGGTTATTTCTTTTAATTCTTGAATGCGGGTTTCATCTAAGTTCTTGGCAATAGGGCCCTTGTTCCCCTCTTCCGCAAAAGTTATATATCCCAATCCGCCAAATCCGGATTCAACGGCAAATCCGTTCATTTTATCAAACCAACTTCTGGGTTTTGAAGCTGTTTGAGGGGTTTTAATTGCCCGAACAAAACCACCCTCTTCAACCTGTTTAGCGAATAATCCAAATTGAGAGCCTTTGAACACATTAGAAACCTCTTTAATTAACAAAGGATTTCTTAAGTCCGGCTTATCCGTTCCGTATGTGACCATTGATTCCTTGTAGGGAATATGAACAAAGGGAGCAGGAGAAACTTTTCTTGCACCGGCGAATTCTTCAAAAGCCCCTTGAATGATGGGTTCGACCGTAGCAAAAATCTCATCTTGCGTCACAAAAGACATTTCAATATCCAACTGATAGAATTCACCGGGAGATCGATCAGCCCGTGAATCTTCATCTCTAAAGCAGGGAGCTATCTGAAAATACCTATCAAAACCGGAAACCATCAACAGTTGTTTAAATTGTTGCGGAGCCTGAGGCAAAGCATAAAATTTCCCCGGATGCAAGCGAGAGGGAACTAAAAAGTCACGAGCGCCTTCCGGAGAAGAAGACGTTAAAATAGGTGTCTGAAACTCACTAAAACCGGCCGCCCACATCCGTTG
>CALXPF010000117.1 GCA_944390205.1 uncultured Alphaproteobacteria bacterium | reverse complement strand
TCAGTTGGATGATAGCTCTTATTTTTCGTCACAAGACAGAGAGAAGGAAAAGGTATGGAAAAAGTATTTTTTAACAGTACGGCCGGTCGATTGGAAGGCCGTTTTCACAGGTCTGAAAACCCGAGAGCCCCGCTCGTTCTTGTTTTACATCCCAATCCCGCTCAGGGCGGAACGATGAATAATCGGGTCACATACGCTATTTTCCAAGCATTTGTTGATATGGGTTTCTCTGTATTGCGGTTTAATTTTAGAGGGGTCGGAAATTCACAAGGAGAAATTGACGGAACGGGTGTCGGAGAATTGGCAGATGCCATTGTCGCTTTGGATTGGCTCCAAAGTATGGATACTGAAACAAATGTTTGTTGGATTGCCGGTTATTCGTTCGGGGCGTGGATTGCCGCACAGGTATTGATGAGACGTCCGGAAATCAGTGGGTTTGTTTTTGTCTCACCGCCCAGCAATTTATATCAGTTTGACTTTTTATCTCCGTGTCCTTCTTCCGGTTTAATTGTGCAAGGCGGAAAAGATACGATTGTTTCGGAACCTTCCGTCGCCATGTTGGCAGAACAGTTGGGTAATCATCGTTTTGTGCATGTGGAATATAAAATGCTTCCAAACGCCGATCATTTATATACCAATCAACTGAAAGAATTGCACGGTGTTATTACACAAATGGTTCCGGATATAAAATCTCGTAGACCGAAAAAGACGTTAAAAAAAGTTAAAAGACAAGTCATTCCGAATGATGACTATTAAATTTATTTTGAATTAAAAAAAATAGAGAGGATATATTCATGTATAATCGATTGGCAATATGGGGAACCACGGTGGGTGTGGCATCCATGATAGCCTCATGTGAAAATCAGGAAAATCAAGTTTCGAAGCCTTTGGAATGGGGATCGTCAAATTCGCCCTCTTTATCGATAACACAAGCAAAAGAAATTTATGAAGTACAACAGAATTTTATGGAAAATCAAACCAATCAGAAAAAGAGCTCTCTCAAAGAACAACCGCATCGAATAAAACGACATGATCAAGTTGTAAAAAGCATTATGCAGGAAAGATTTCAAAATCAAAGAGATTAAATGAGAATCTTGTTTTGATCACACAATTCTTTAAAAAAGTTTGTTAATAGATCAAATGATTGAATTGCTTTTTATAAAAGAGTTTGTTGTGCACTCAAGAAAGATATTGTTATAATAAAGGAGATAAATAATGACTCATTTCGGCGATACGATTAATTTCATAACGTCTAACAAAGTGAAAGTTAAATCACTGGAAAACAGTTTGAAATCCAAAAATATAACGGACATAAAGGTACATGCTCAAGATCTGGACATTATGGAGCCCCAGTTTGATACTGTTCAAGAAGTGTCTCGTTTTAAGGCTCTAAAAGCTTTCGAAATATTAAAAGAGCCTGTTCTGGTTGAAGATGGAGGATTATTTATATTTGCACTCAATGGGTTTCCGGGGGTTTATACAAAATATGTTCTTAAAACACTGGGAGCGGATGGTATTTTAAAATTGATGCAAGGCGTGGAAGACAGAAGAGCAAAATTTATGAGTGTTGCCACCTTTGTGAATGAAAAAGGAGATGTTTTTCAATTCGAACGGGAAGGCGGAGAAGTGGCAATATCTCAAGAGAAAGTAAATATCCAGTCTCCCTTTGCATGGTCGGAATTATGGAAAATAATCTATTTAGAAAAATATAATAAGGTTCTCTGTGAGCTCACAAAGGAAGAATTGACCGACCATTATGAATCCGGTCGAGTAAACGGTAGTCTTCAAAAATTTGTAAATTGGTTTGTCAATGAATATCGAGGGACAGATGAGAAAGCTCAAAAGGATCTCTCAATGAATTTTGTTCGCTTTTCGGCAGAGGAGAGAGGGAAATAATAGGGATTCATCATTTGCTGGTTATCAGATTGTTGAAATTGAATACCACCCCGATTGAAATGACTGCTCGATGATGAAACACAATTAATGTGATAAATTTTTTCGGGAGGCTTCCCCAAACAGAGCTGAAACATTAAAAGAAATGATGGTTGCGAACAGCTTGCATATACATTTTATTGGATCAGGCAGAAGCCGGATGTTTTAGCCTCTATCCCTAATTCCTCTTTCAATTCTTTCAAAGACGCCGATGGATAATCTTCTCTCGCTTCCTCATCTCCTACGGCAGAGTAGCTCCATTTTCCGGCATCTTTTTTCTTTGTAGAAGTGATCTGTTGTCAGATGATTTCTTCTTTGCTATTAAAAACCAGAACAGCCGATGCTTTTTTAACAGATTCTTTCCGACTTTCTTTCGTCCAAAAGCTCATCTCAAAAATGATAGATTTATTTTGTTTTGCATATTCAGAGGCTTTTTTCCATAGCGTAGGATTGTTAGAAAATAAATTTAAATCATCCCCAATATACAACCATTTCATAATATGACATTGTTCTTTTTTATATAACGGTCAGTGTCCAGATAATCTTTAGGCCAATGTATGTGATGTGTTTTACTAAGGAGCTAATCGATTTAAAAGAATGCTGTGTTTTTTGGGGGAATAAAGATTCTAATACATTTGTGCATAAAGTATCAAGTCTTCCGGACAAAAGGAGCCCTCAGAAACGCTACTATGCACATGTAAATCTATCGTCAGCACTCCCCCTTTAATCATAATCCCCAAAAAATTATATAATTGCAAAAATAAAGTTTTTTTTTATAATTAGATCAATATTAATAACATGAGGAGGATGCCATGCTAGGATTACAC
>CALXPF010000116.1 GCA_944390205.1 uncultured Alphaproteobacteria bacterium | reverse complement strand
AGCAACTTGTCCCTCTTTAAAATCTCCGACACGAAGTTTGGGACCTTGCATATCTGCCAATACGCTGAAATGAGTATTCATTTCTTTTGAAACTTCTCGAATAAATCCATAGTTGGCGGCATGTGTATCATGTGTCCCGTGACTGAAATTTAATCGAAAAACATTGACACCGGCTTGCGCCAAACCTTTTATTTTCTCCTTTCCGGAAGTCGCCGGACCTAATGTGGCGACAATTTTTGTTAAAGGTATCCTCATAATCATCCCTTCTATATTTCTTTATTTTTTTATATTTATCCTTCTATTTTAAGGGTGACCGATCCTGTCATTGTTTGATTGGGACCGATACTCTTCATTCCCGTTCCGATAACACCGGATGCCGCTAAATTAAAAGCATTACTGGCATTTGTCGTTGGTTCCAAACAAAAGAAATTTTTACCTCTCGGGGAATATAGCACAACATGACCATACTGCTCATCTGCCGTCATTTCAATTGAAAGACCGGTCGAGGGATAAATAATTTTTGCTTTTCCTTTAAATCCATCAAAACATGTGTCAAATACTGCATTTTTGAGAGGTTTGCCATCCGAAAAATCCCATGCTTCCGGTGTGATATAGGGCTTGTCAAAAATGGGGTCTGCCTCATTGGTCCATACCATTTGGGTGTCAAACGTGAGCGTCACGTCTTTTGTTTTCACGAAAAACGGATGAATTCCTAACCCGCAAGGCATGGGTAAAGCGTTGGTATTTTTGACCGTTATTTTGATGGATAGCTCATTTGAATGCAGGGTATAATCTACTTCGGCTTCATAAGAAAACGGGAACCCTTTGTCTTTATTATGAGACATTTGAAGAACAACACGATTTTTTTCTTGAACAATCGGTGTCCAAACGGATTTCCATCCGTCCCCGTGAATCGGATCGGCAATACCTGTTTGATTTTTTTGCATTTTTCGGGTAATTCCCCAATAAACAAAACTCCCTCCTCGAATACGCCCGCAAAAGGGAAGCATTAAAAACAAAGAAGCATTATTTGAATCATATCCTTTGGCGGTTTTTTCCAAAGGACGTAAAATATTTTTATCCGTTCCGCCCTGATTGTAGGTTAAAAATGAAACAGACGCTCCCAATTCCGGAACAATTCCCATCTTTATCTTGTCATTTGAAAGAATAATTTCATTCATGAGCAGGTCCTTTCTTTTTTCGAACAACACGAGCTTTGGCATTTTGATCAGCTTGTTTTAAGGCATTAAAGGCTCGTAGCAAAAGAGAATCAATCGTGTCATCCTTGCTCTCTTTTCCGGCCACGCCAAATGTCGCCGTCACAAAATAACCGGATGCATCCGTGAGATTTTTCTCTTGAATCTTTTGCTTTAATCGTTCTGCCAAGAAAACAGCGTTCTCGGAAGGGGTCTCCGGCAAAACAATTCCGAATTCAATATCGCCGATTCGTCCGAGTAAATCCGAATCGCGAACAGAACTGCGACAAACTTGAACCGTTTCTTTCAAAATGGTGTCACTAAAGGTTTGATTCTCGAAAACGGCCGTATCATGATAATAATTGAGCTTCATGATTAAAATGGATAATTGTCGATTGTAGCGATTGGATCTTTTTAATTCATGAGCCCCGCCTTCCAAGAAGGCTTGTCTGTTTAAAACACCCGTGACGGGATCAATGTTGGAGATCGCACGCAACTCTTCTTCTAATTTTTTCCGCTTTGTAATATCAAATCCGACCGATCGAACTTCAAGAGGAGATCCTTTATCGTCGTAAATAACGCGATTGGTCCATGAGATCCAGAAATGCTCCCCGTTCTTTTTAATGTTTTCCGTTTCATGCTCAACATAAAGTTTCGGATTTGTAAAAATTCTGGAAATAATATTCGCCTGTAAAGAATCTTTTTTGGTCGGAATCGGAAAAATCGTTCCAAACACATCATGACCGATCATCTCATCTTTTGTGTATCCGAATATTTCTTCCGCATTTTCATTGACATATGTGATTTTGCCGGAAATATCGATTGAAATAATGATGCTTTTAGACGTTTCCGAATCAAAAGGTCTTAATAAACTTTTGGGAGAGGATTTTTTTTCTTCCAATGCCTTGTTTTTCTCGGCAATTGTTTCAATCATGGACGATATTTTTTTTCTCATATCTCCGATTTTTTTCATGAGGAAAAAAGAAAAAAGTAAAAGAGCCAGTGTCGTGACAAAAAAGAACCCCTGAATAACGGGAAGACAATCTATATTTTCAGTCATTTAAACTCCTATGAACAAAAATCAATACGATTACATTACCGATTTTTTTTCTTGAAAACAAGCAAAAAAATGCTTTCTCTTGACTTTTTTTCAAAAATGCGTCATTTTAAAGGGCAATTTTAAAGGGAAAAAAATGGAAGAGCAAAAAACAAAAATTAAGGACATTGTTTCGGAACCTTATCAATACGGGTTTGAGACTAAAATTGATTCGGAAATGGCGCCTCGAGGATTGTCCGAGGATATTATTCGCTTTATTTCTGCCAAAAAAAAAGAACCGGATTGGCTTTTAGAATTTCGTTTAAAGGCGTATCGGCATTGGCTTACTCTCAAAGAACCGCATTGGGGAAAGCTTCAATATGATCCGATTGATTATCAGTCACTGTATTATTATGCTGCTCCCAAAACAAAAGACGCCCCAAAGTCGTTGGACGAGGTGGATCCGGAGTTGTTGAAAACATATGAAAAATTAGGAATCCCTTTAAATGAACAGAAGGTTTTGTCCGGTGTTGTTGCCGTTGATGCTATTTTTGACAGCGTTTCGGTTGCAACGACGTATAAAGCTCATTTGAAAGAAAAGGGGATTTTGTTTTGTTCCATTTCCG
>CALXPF010000115.1 GCA_944390205.1 uncultured Alphaproteobacteria bacterium | reverse complement strand
TTCTCCGAAAAGAATGTTTTGATTTATTTGGGCTTTGGACTGTCTTTTTAAAATGTTGTTAATTCTTAATAAAAGTTCTTTGGGTTCAAAAGGCTTCCCTAAATAGTCATCGGCACCTGCCTCCAGACCCGAAATGCGATTATCCGTATCCCCCATGGCCGTCAGCATTAAAATGGGTGTTTGCACATTTTTGCTTCTTAAGTCCTTCGTGAAGTCTTGTCCGTTTTGACCGGGCATCATCACATCCATAATTAAAATACTAAAACAAAATAAGGATAAGGCTTGAGCCGCCTCGGTCGTATTGGCGGCTTCCGAAACATAAAATCCGTTCTCACTTAAGTATTTTTTTAATAAGCGTCTCAAACGAGAATCGTCATCCACAACCAAAATATGGGGGAGCGATTCCATCTTTATTCTCCTTGCAGACGACCCAAAATTAAATAGCCGACTTGTCCGCCGTCTCCGGATATTTTTTCACGAATAACTTTTTCCATATCATCAATGTCTTGTTTAATTTGATTCATCTCTTCTCGCTCAAACTTAGAGGATGATTTGATAAAGCGGCATAAATGAGCTCCCAATTCCGTCATAAGCGGATATCCGAAAGTGGCTCCCTGTCCCTTAATGTCATGAGCCGTTTTGTAAAGCTCCGTTTGAATCAATTGGGTTCGCGCTTCACCGGAGAGACTTTTGGCATCATTTAAAGATTTTTTTAATTTGAGGACATCCGTAATGGCCCAACTTGGATATTTTTGAGCCAGATCGGCAATAACGTCAGAGGCCTTTTTTTCCATTGAGTGGACGTCATTTTGAGATGAAGTCGTCTCTTTTTTCTGTTGAAAAATAGGGGGTAATTCAGAAAAATCAGACATATAATACTCCTTTTTTACATATATCTCTTCTGTTTTTTTGAAAGTATATCAAAAAAAATTTTTTTTGAAAAGACTTTTATTTTATAAAAATTTTTTCTCTCCTACTTTGTTTATTATTTGGATATATTTTATTTTTTTGAGGTCGCCTGTTCACTTTTTACTTGTTTATACCAGAATGCTTTTTTGAGCAGATCTGTTAAATTATCAACATCGGCTTTGTATATGCGATATTCCCAGAAAGAAAATGAATCGGTATAGATCATAGGTTCTTGAGTAGATTTAGGTGACTCTGTTGTAAAATAAAAAAGTTTATCATTTTCATAAGCGGTCCTTAACAGATCTGTTTTTTTACTAAAATCATTATCCGTCCATTGATGCCTGAGCAAAATAGGGAAGTCATATGTTTTGAATGTGGCATATTTTATATTTGGAAAGTAATAATTCATAAATAAATGAATAGATGGAATATTAAACATAACGACAGCATCTTGAGGAAGTGTTTCTTCTATGGATTTAATAAATTTAGGACGTTCCATATCAGAAAAATAATTTAGAAAAACAAGATAATATCCTAAGCTGTTCAGAGTGAATAAAATAAAGAAAAAGCGAGTGAAGACGGGTTTGAAACGCATAAGAATTATTATGGCTGCAACCGAGAAAAAGGGAAGGAAAATAACCGTGTATCGCCAATCCAACATCGGTCGAATAAATATGGAAATGAAAATAGCGTATGTTAAAAATCCGATCGGCAGGAAAAGTAATCCCCAAATAAAATAATTTTGTTTCTTCTCGTTATTTTTTTCTTTATCCAAAATAAAAATAAGGAGAATGGCCCAAACATACAATGTATAAAAGATGGATAAACCTTGATAGGGCTCAATGGTTTTGTAAACAATCTGTCCGTAGAAAAGATTCTGAAATGTTTGCCAAAAGAAAACACTGTTGGGATACCATGAATCTTTTATAAGTGAATATTGGGTAAGGTAAGCCGGTAGCCAAGGAATGTATAAAATCGCCAAAAAAACAGAGGAAAGGATAAACCATTTGATTTGATGTACGTTTTTTTGCAACAGTAATCTAATACCTAAATAGAGGAAAATAAGACCCATACTAAAGGCTACAATATAATGCGTATATAATCCGGCGAGTGTAAATAAAAATAAAACTCCCCAATTTTTGAAAGATCCTTTACTCAGTACAATATGAGCATAAACAAAGGAGCCCATGAGACAGAACATGCCCAATCCGTACATTCGTATTTCCTTTACCAGATAAAAAGAAAAGGGGGAGAATAAAATCAGAATTGAAAAATAAAAACCGATCTTATCTCCCAAAAGCTTGCGAATTGGGGACGCCCCCAAAAGAGCCGTCCCGAATATAAAGAAAATATTCAAAAAGCGAGCAGTAAATGTGTCTTGATATGAAGAGGCAAATAAATCCATCCATCCTTTTAAGAGTATATAATAAAGGGGAGGGTGCCCGTCTTCTTGAATAATGGAAACGAACATTTCTTTCCAAGGTTGATTGGTTAATAGCAAAGAATATGTCTCATCAAAGATAATATTATATCCACTGATAAGTGGTAAATACGTACAAAAGGCAAAGATAAATAATATGATCCAAGAAATAGATTTATGTGCTTGAATAGGCATATCCGCTCCATTTTTTATATGATTGATAATGTGCAATTATAAAAAAATCATTTAAAGGTAGCAAGATAAAAATAAATGTTTTTTCTCGTAGAAGAGTGTTTCCTTTTAAGGAGATATTGTTTGATGGGGATTTAGAAAATTTTCTGAAATTAAATTATCAATATTTGTAGTGTCGGAATGATTTAAAAGAAAATGAGTGCCCACAAAATTCTTATAGTTATCTTTTGAAATTTGTATAAATAAATATCTGTAGATAAGAAAAAATTTTATTTTTTTGACTTCAATCAACAAAAAAAAACCACCGCTTTGATCTGTACCCCATAAATTGGACAAATAAAAAAAGTCCCGAGGGGTGTAAATCAAGAGGAGTGATTAAGCAAA
>CALXPF010000114.1 GCA_944390205.1 uncultured Alphaproteobacteria bacterium | reverse complement strand
AAGGAGGAATTCGTCTTACCTTGAACGGTTTTGAAATAGCTCAGATGATTGGTCCTGAAAACAAAAGAAAACTTTTAAGCGGTGCTCAATCAGTCGAAGAAGGAGATTATTTTATTCAATTAAAAAAAATGGGATAGCCCTTTGCCCCCTTCATTTGTGATAATTCGTTAAAATAAAACGAGTTTTTTAAGTAAAAAGGAGTTGAAATGAATTTCTATGAACTATTGTTAAAAGTCAGTAATTTAAAATGGTCCACAAATGATCCGGAACCTAAAACATTTGACGATATTTTAATGTCCTCAAAAATCGCTTTTCAACAGGCGATGATTGAAGTTTGGAATGCAGATGACTTCCTCTTTAAAAACACGGAAACATATGTTGTGTTAAACGAGGGACAGAATACCGTTTCGGCCCCTTTCGGTTCTTTAAAAAAGGTCTTTGCCGATAATCGCGAGTTAATTCCTTTTTCTGAGATTGCGGAGAATATGTCACAAACAGGAACCCCGATCGGATATTTATTTGAAACGGGAAACTTATCAGATCGAATTTGTATTTATCCCATACCGGAAAAAAAGACGGAAATTAAATTGGTGTACGAATCCATGTACATGGCGGTTGATCGAGAGGGAAATCCAAAATTTAATTTGGAACAAGAAACAGATGAAATCAATATTAAAAATCCGGTTTATTTGGAGCTCTTTATCAATGCCGTCATCTTGTTGACACAATGTAATTTGATCCAAGATACGGGGGATGAAAATTTTGTTCCCTATCAAAACGCTTACGAACGAGCTCTGAATATTTTGAAAATGTACCAGTCTAACTATATGAAAAAAAGGATTGTTATTTGAAATGCAAACATATAATTCTCGAATCGTTGTCAATCGATTCCATGGTATTCGAACCGTCAATGCGATTGCTGATGTCGAAAATACCGGCCAACTCTCTGCCGAAACATGTCAAAATATTGATTTTAAGTATACAAATAACGGAAGCGGTGTGGGGATATATAGCCAAAAGGGTAGTTCTGTTATTGCGGAATTATCCGGTAAACTTATTTATGGACAATGGGAAAGTATTCAAAACGGCGTGTCTTATTGGATCGTATATGCAATCGATGAAACAAAAGGATATCTTTATCATTTTAAACCCTCATCAAATTCGTTTGATCTGATTTATGATCAGTTAACGCCCGTTAAAGTGTGCAACGGGTTGACCATGGTTCAAGGGTTTGATGATGTTTTTATTTTTACAAACGGAATTGACGATTATCTGTCTGTCCGGATGACGGCCGATGAAAAAGTAAAAAAATTAAATGCCGTTGATGCGGAAGAAAGACCCATTCGGGGATTATGTCTCAAAACGCAAAACGGACGATTGATTACAAATTCCGGAAACCGAATTCATTGGAGTAAAACGGCAGATATCTATGATTGGTCCTCTTCGACGGTCGGTGTCAAAACAAATCCCGCTTATCAGGAGTTTGATCGAAATATAACCGCTATAGAAACTTACGGAAACTGTTTGATCGTTTTTACGGATACTTATTCCGTTCAGTTTTGTAATGATCCGGGGGACGATGATTTTGCAAGAACGGAGGCAACCGGTGGCGGATGTGCCGGATTTAGAAGTATTATTAAGTATGATAATAAAATCTTTTATTACGATCCGATTGCCCGTAATATTTTTGCCTATTATCTGTTCGATTCCGGACAAACAAGAACAACGGAGGGGGTGGCAAACGATGTCTTAAAATATTTGTCCGAACTCAATGTCAATGAGGCGGATGATATTATTATGATCGGATTATCCATTGAAGACAGAAGTGAAGTTTGGATTAAATTCCCATCAATTGACGGTCAAATCGTTTTGATCTTTGATTATTTAAAAAATGAATGGAGCGAGAGAAAAATGGCCCCCGTTCATTCTTTAGCCCTGATTGAAGGGAAACTCTATTCATCCGTTGATTCAAAAATATTGGAAGAATATAGCGGATATACATATAACGGACAATTCCAACCCTCGGAGTATCTCTCTCAAGTGATCAATTTAAAGTCGGATACAAATTTGAAAATCCCCAAAATGCCTTTGATTTTGACGTTGGATGATTCATGCACAAATAATTTTATGATCGAATTTATTTTGGATGATTCCCCTCAGAAGTTGGCGCCCAAACGCATTGAAAAAAGTGGGGGACAATTTTTAATTTGGGCAAACGAAGACGGATCAATCGGAGGAGAGTGGGCCGAAGATGACGGTTCCGGCGGATATTATTGGAACTATGATGATGTTTTGAATACAACCTATAATGTTTTCGGATTGGTTCCGTTTCAACAAATGAGGTTGAGAATTTATACGCAAGAGGAGGGGGATGAGTTTGGTATTAAACGTATCGAATTAAAAAAAATCAGAGTCAAAACAAAAATGCTCGGGAAATAAAATCATTGAAAATTATTGACAAAGTAATGAAAAAAAATTATACCTTATGAAAGACGAAAGGGGAAAAATATGAAGGCAAAAATGATCGATCCTCTAAAAAACTTTGAACATCGATTTATCGGTGATCAGTTTTTTGTTATTTCTGCTTTTTATGTCCTTTTTATGGTTCTTTTCAAATTTTTATCATTTTTTTTTCAAAATGACGTTTTCTTTAAGGTTCTTTCCTTCTCTTACAGTATCCTTTATTTCGGAGTTTTGATCTTCCTTGTGAAAAAAGGAGAGCTCTCTTTTTTGGAACGACAGGTCAAAAATTTTCCAATCCTCTCTCTTTTGAGGGGAATTGGACTTTTGTCTTTTTTGTTTGTCTGGCTGTTTGCCATTCAATCTGTCGTGGAGGCTTGTGGGAAAAAAGAAGCGTTTTTAAATTATTATGTTCTGTTCGGGTTTTTGAGCATTTTTATCGGAACGTTAACATCCGTGATTTTTTTGACATTGCGTTCTGTTTTTCACTCTTTTCGCGGAAATCCGCCTGAAAATTCGGAGGATGAGGACCTTTTGGATTTGAAAAGAAATATTGAATTTG
>CALXPF010000113.1 GCA_944390205.1 uncultured Alphaproteobacteria bacterium | reverse complement strand
AGCGCTTTGTCATCCTCACCGCTATAAGCTTTACTGAACCACGCGTCTAACGCGTGGTTTTCTAGATACAATAAAAACCACCCTAAAGGGTGGTCGGAGAGTTCGAAAATCATAGCTATAGAAATGATCCCCAAGTCTTTAGAAGGCACTTTTAAAAGGATCGAACAAGCGCTTCCTGAACATACACTCGGGCTCCCCGACCATGTCGGGGATATGTGCAAAATCAGTTTAAGAAACTGCTTTGCTCTCGGCACCTATCTGCACCGCTATAGCTGGAGTTTTCGATGACTCTTAAATGTAAAAACAAACAAAGCATATGAAAACAATATATACTTTAGTCTATTTTATTTTGTTTATACCAAAAAAAAATTTTTGTTTCAAGATTTAATTAGCATAAAAATTTATGTTTTATAAAAATATAGAAAATAAAATCAATCAACTTGAAAAAAAAGAAAAAAAAATTTATAATGACAAAAAAAGGAGAAGTAAATGCATACACACCTACATACGGGCGATCCGGCCTCTTTACCGCGAACAATTCACTTGCTAACCATTGCTTTTTTGATCAATCTTTTACTGTTTTTTATTGAAATAGGAGCCGGCCTCTATGGAAACAGCATTGCCCTGATTGGGGATGCGCTCCATAATTTGGGCGATTCTTTTTCTATTTTTATTGCCCTTCTTGCCTATCATATTGCAGAACGCCAAGCAACAGAAATATTTTCATTTGGTTTTAAGCGGGCCGAAACAATCGGAGGGTTTGTGAATCTTCTGCTTCTCCTGATTTCCGGTTGTTATTTAATATATGAGGGTATTGAAAAACTGATCACGCCACAGGTTGTCAATGGACCGCTCATTGTCATTATCTCTGTTTTTGCTTTAGTGATTGACGGAGTGACGGCTCGATTATCACATTCTGTTTCGGGGCATAATACCAATATGAAAATGCTCTTTTTACATAATTTGGCCGATGCATTGGGATCTGTCGGTGTTATTATATCCGGATTATGCGCTTATTTTATGGGGTGGAATAAAATTGATTCCGTCATTGCTCTATTAATCGGTCTTTATATGATTATCCAATCTGTTTTATCTTGTCCTAAAATCATTCGAATTTTAATGAACGCCGCCCCCGAAGAACCAACGGTTGATCAAATTAAAAAAGCACTTTTTGACATTAAAGGGATCAGCGACATTCATCATATCCACATTTGGTATATCAATGAAAGAGACATTGGTATTGATTTCCACATTATTGCAGATAATACGGAAATTCTTGATACGGTGCAACAAGTATTACATGATAAGTTTCAAATTAAACACTCGACAATTCAAATTGAGAAAAAATGTGTTCATCCCACCTGTCAACTTTAGTGCCCCGTCAACTTTGGCGAATTAAGAAAAAAGAGCTAGTGTGACGGCGATCAGGAGCATTCCTGCGATGAGACCGTAAATAGAAAGCGCATGCTCTCCGTAATCACGAGCAGCCGGCAAAAGTTCGTCCAGTGCGATAAAAACCATAATCCCTGCCACAAACGCAAAAACAATACCGAGCAAAGCATCCCCCAGAAAAGGAGACAACAGAAAGTATCCCAATAAAGCGCCGAAAGGCTCTGACAATCCGGAAGCAAAAGAAAACCAAAAAGCCTTCTTTTTACTTTGTGTCGCAAAATAAATCGGAACGGAAACAGCTATGCCTTCCGGAATATTATGAATAGCGATTGCCAATGCAATTGAAAATCCGACAGACGGATTTTGCAGGGTTGAAATAAAAGTGGCAAATCCCTCCGGAAAGTTATGAATGGTAATAGCTAAAGCCGTCATAAATCCGACTTTATATAATCGTTTTGAACGTCTAAGCGCTTGGGCCGTCTTCTCATCTTCGATCTGATGATAAAGATGGTGCGGATTTTCATCATTTGGAACCAAAAAATCTATTAATGCAATAAACGCGATACCGCCAAAGAAAGATAAAAGAGCGATCCAAACCCCCATTCCCGTTCCAAACGGGATCAAAAGAAGCTCCTTTGATTCGGGAAGAAGCTCAACAAGAGAGACATAAATCATAACCCCCGCCGAAAATCCAAGAGCGGTTGATAAAAAACGAATGTTTTGTTGTTTTGATAAAAAAGCAATAAAGCTTCCGATTCCGGTCGAAATACCGGCCAAAAAAGTCAACATAAAAGCGAGCGTAGCTGGCGTCATTGTTGTTTCTCCCATTTTTTTAAATAAAAAATAAAAGAATATCTAAAAAAAAACAAGATATTTATTTTCACTTTATTCACTTGAGTTCCTCTATTAACCCTTGCACTTCAAATTTATTTCTATTATCATCTCATAAAAAGAATAAAAAAACAAAAGGATAAAAAGAATGGCTCTTCACTCATCATGGATAAAACTTTGTCTTGTTCTTTCTTTTGTTTTTCTAACGCAGGCCTATACCCCCATTTCAAAAAAACCGCAACTGCATATTTTTTTAGACGCTGCCTCAAGTCCGGTTTTATTACAGATGATTGAATTCATTCGTCTGCCGGCAGAAGATAAAAAAATTATTGCCTGGGATCGAAATCGGCATCTCTCAAAGCATATTAACCTATCCGATTTTAATGCGGAAGAAATTTCATATTACCTGCCGGGGAAAAATCAATATGATACCTTATGGGCTCAAGTTTTAGAAAAAACACATAAAAAACTTCAAGAAAATCCCGATACGGAAATAACCATTTATACGAATCTATACCATGTAGACATCCTTTTATTTAGGATTTTAAATGAAATACCTTCTCAAAATATTCGACATATTCATCTTTATGAAGATGGGCACGGGAATACCATTGCCAGCCATTTTGACAAAGTTTCAACCTATAAAGCCGATTTAAAATCAAAACCTAAAAAATTTAAAACTAAAAATGACGGATATTATCTGGGTCTTTTTTTTCCGACAACATTTCATCTCGGATTTAAAAATCAAATCAAAACAAACAAAAAATTAAAAAACCTGTATCGGCTTATGACATCCGGAAAGGGAATTGTGCAAGAGGTTGATTTTAAAAAAATAAAAGAACATCTTACTCCCAAAGAAAAAAAACAACTCGCTGCTCTTTTAGGCTTTGATCCGGAAAAAT
>CALXPF010000112.1 GCA_944390205.1 uncultured Alphaproteobacteria bacterium | reverse complement strand
TATGCCACTTTTGCCAAAGAAGCCAAAGAAGAAGGATTTGACAAAATCGCTCATTTGTTTGAAATGGTCGCCAAAATTGAAAAAACGCATGAAGAACGCTATTTAAAGTTGTTGGCAAATGTTGAAGGCGGAATCGTTTTCTCTCGTGATAAAGATATGATTTGGCAATGTTCAAACTGCGGACATATCGTTATTGGGAAAAAAGCTCCCGAAATCTGTCCGGTTTGCTCCCACGCTAAAGCTTATTTCCAAATTTTAGCTGAAAATTATTAATCGTCATCTCAAAAATAAAGCCTTCGATAAAAAGAAGGCTTTATTTTTTTAGAAAAAGTTCCAATATTTGCAAAAGCATCTCTTTCACTTCATCTTAAAAATATAAAAAAAATTGACAAATAATTTAATTCCTGATAAAATATTTCATATTTAATTTGTTGAGAAGAGATCTTCAGATGAAAAATGTTTTTGTTGCCGATTCTGCTTATTCCTTATTTTTATATTTAATAAGATATACGGATCAAATATCAGATACCCTTTTCGTTTTGGGTCCTTCCGTCAGTCATGCGAATGTTTCTCCCAAGCTTTCGTTCACCAAAAATGCGAAAGCACTTGATCAAAAGCCATTAGCCTCTTGTTTAGCAAATAAAATTGATACCCTTTCACGGGGGGATATTTGTTTTTGTTATATCAATGCTCAATCAACGGGCGAAGCTATTGAGAATGAAATGAGAAAGCGGTATTATACCATTGCGCTCTCAGACGGATTGAGTGACTTTCAAAATTTTCCGAAATATATGGCCGAAAATCGATTCGATGAATATTTTACAGTTGAAGATCCCTATCGGTGCATTCATTTACCGAGTCATCCCTATCTGGAAACGGCTCGTATTATGGATCTTTGGGATCAAAAAACAGAAGAACAGAAGAAACAAATCGCTTCTGTATTTCATGTCACGGAACAAGATTTGGAAATTTTGCGACAGAAAAAAGTAATTTTAGTGACACAGCCTCTTTCAGAAGACGGCATTATGAAAGAATCCGAAAAACAGGCTTTTTACAGGGATATGATGCAATCCTATCCGACGGATACGATCGTCATTAAGCCTCATCCGCGAGAAAAAACAAAATGGAATGAAGTTTTTAAGGGGGCTCCCGTTATTTCAAAACAAATTCCGATGGAATTATTATCTGCCATGGTCCCCGTTGAAAAATTGGTCACATTCTATTCAACCGCCGGAACCAATCTGGTAGAACCACGTAAAGTTGATTTTTATTCAAAAGACTTTGAACAATTGCGTTTTGTTCATCCGGAAAAGCCGAAGATGGGTCTTACTCCCTATGTTAACATTGAGAAAAAGTTTGCCTCACGTCCCTTCAATTGGAAAAGAATACCGGATTCCGAACATATTTGGTATCAAAATCAAAAAGGGAACATTAAAAATAACTATCGAT
Source organism: uncultured Alphaproteobacteria bacterium (assembly GCA_944390205.1). GTDB lineage: Bacteria > Pseudomonadota > Alphaproteobacteria > CAAHEQ01 > UBA3637 > CALXPF01. Next base: position 1,698 of record CALXPF010000112.1, on the reverse strand, counting down.
CGTTTTCACGGGAGCGGAATTAACAATTTTTCCTAACACCAATCACTAAATTTTTTTAATCTTTTTCTCAAGCAAGCAGAAAAGAAGCGAAAAAGTTTTTCTTCATATTATCATCACATTGTGAAAAATCCGCTTTCGGCAATCCATTTCATAGTTTATACAAATTTTTCTTTCTGTTTATTTAAAAATGTTTTGAATAAAAAAAAACACTTGCATTTTAAAATCATTTGATATATAAGAAGGACATTATGGGGGCGCGTAGCTCAGTTGGTAGAGCAGCTGACTCTTAATCAGCGGGCCCAGAGTTCGAGTCTCTGCGCGCCCACCATTTTTATTTTGATACTTTTTTATTTCTTCCATAGAGATTTTTTTGATTTTTTCTTACCTCAAATGCAGGTATTTTGTGTTTTTGTCCCCTGAACGGGATTTTATTTATACAGAGAAAAATAAAAAAATGTACAAATAATCTTGTCTTATTTCTGATCTATGCTATAATTGGAGAATAAGTGGTTTAAAGCCTCAAAAATCAAAGACAAGAAGAGGAATGTTATGACTGATTATAAGCCCCAAAATATCTATTTCGGAACAGAAAATTATCCCTTAATTGAACGAGACGAAAATCAATATGGCGCACGGATGGACAACAGCAATCCTGTTGTTCTTGCTTCAACACAAGAGGCACCGGAAGGTATTTCACTCAATGATTATATTTATGGAAAATATATTCGAGGACTATCAACCCGCAGTTTAATTCCGGCGATCAATCAAGAATTTGACTCTCGCAATCAGCTTAATCCGAATTCAACGAAAATGTATGCCTCCGGCTTTTTGGGTGCCCCCGGAACGGGAAAGACCTTCTTCTTTAGTTTATTGGGGGAAATGTCACACAAGCAAGGGCCGTTATTGGTTGATTGTTCGGATAAGGATTTACAAACTTTATTTGCAGAACCCGTATTTGACACAAGTTCTGCAGATATGGAAAAAGCGGCTATTGATTCCAAAATTAAGTTACGAAATATGCGACAAGAAGGGGGACTTTCGGATAAGAGCCTTGAGTTATTAAAAAATACGTTAGGAAACGCTTACACCGAAGATCAGGACGGCATGATTTCAATTGATTGGAATGCTGTTGAATTATCCGGTGAAGATTTGGCCCAAAGAGATTATCAAGCTAAAGTTTTGGAAGCTCTCTTAAAAGAGGTTTGTCAGAACGAACACATTACGCCCGCATCTTCGAATTCTTTATCCGTTGGTATCAAGATGAGAGACGGGGAATTGTTTCGTGTTTTTGATCCCAACTCTCCCGACTATGGACGACCTATCATCTTAGACGAATTAAACCGTGCCAAGCACGGTACGTTGGATAATTTATACGGCCTTTTAAACTTTTTAAACTCCCCTAACCTGCAAACCATGATTTTGAAAGGTGCTAACGGTCGTGAATTAAAAATTGATAAAAACAAAATTCCGTCGACCTTTTATCTAAACTTTACGGGGAATCAGGCAATTGAGGGCATGGGATCTCAAGGATTTAATGATCCGTTTTTATCTCGTGTTCCGGAGGGATTGGCTTTAAAAACAATTCCCGATACGACGCCGATGGATTATGCGGATATGATTGCCGGTTATTTGATGGGGGTTCCTGCTCTTTTAATCAATGATGCCTTTCCCTTCAACAATGAAAAAGAGCTTGTTTCA
>CALXPF010000111.1 GCA_944390205.1 uncultured Alphaproteobacteria bacterium | reverse complement strand
AGTAAAATATTTGCATGCGGTCTTTCCCGCCTTAAATCCAAAAAGCGATAAGTTAATCGTTGTTCCTCCGACAGATCGGAACTATCGGCAACAACTTGAATAGGCAGAACATTTGATTCCGACAAAACAGCGACATTCGAAACCTTTACTTCTATTTCTCCGGTCGGCATTTTAGGATTGATTGTGTCTTCTGAACGCAGGACAACAAGACCATCGATTGTAATAACAGACTCCGGACGAATTTTTTCAAGAACCCTAAAGCAAGGAGAAGCCGTATCTAATACACATTGTGTAATGCCGTAATTGTCCCGCAAATCGACAAACAATAAATTTCCGTGATCTCTTTTCCGATGAACCCATCCGGACAAGCGAACCGTTTCATCGGCATTCCCTGCTCTTAAAGCACCGCAGGTATGCGTACGATATTGATGCATTCAATTCTCCTTTAAAAAATAATACCGCATTAAGGTATCGAATTTTCAATTAAATTGCAAGAATAATCTCAATAAAATTGCCAAAAAATGTACTTTATTTGAGAAGCGTATGCGTAAATGCCGAAACTTCTCTGATCAGATGTGAAAAATAAACTTCAAATCCACCCCATCCCCAAACGGCAAATGAAAAAAGAAGTCCATACACAATTAAATTAATCCCCGGCAAAAAAATCAAAGTGAATAAATAGCCGGCTTGCTTAAAATCTGTTTGTTTCGGATGAATTTCCAACACCGTTGAAATCAAATGATATCCGACCATCATACCGAAAACGGACCAATAAAGATTGGGCAACACCTCTCCCGTTATCTTATAAACAATACTGAAAAGCATAACAACGAATGCAAAAGTCGGGAAAAAATAAGGCGCTAACGTAATTAACCAATTACCGGGGCCATAAAAAGACATGTACCCGCCCTTCCCCTGAAACACTTCCAGATTATGAGGTTTATGAAAGGTTAAAAGAGCAAAGAGCAAATGTGTCACTTCATGCTCCGTAATAGCCAAAAAAGATCCGCTTAATGTCGGGATAAATAAAAAAATCAACACCGTTGCAATGAGCGGAAGACCAAACCACACAAGTAAGAATGAGGTTGTATTTTGGCTGATTAAAAGCAAGTCGATCCGAAGAGCGGGATAAAGGCACAACAGCATTAAAAAACCCATCGGCCACTTAATCCACCACAGAATTTTGTTAATAAAATATTGCATTTATTTTTGATCTCCTTTTGAGGAATGATCCTGCTTTATTTGTGATAAGTAGATAGAAATATTTCCCAATACACCGGTATCAAATGTTCCCAAAACCAAAATAGGATTATCATACGACTCTATTCTTGCAAAATAAAGGCTTAGTGCCCCCGGATGTTCTTTCATTCTTTGAAAAAACCATCCTTTTTTCTTTCCTGACAAAATATCAACGGAAACATCATATTTTTCTGCTTTCCCTGCAAAAAACATTTTATCGTTAGGCGGAAGCTCAACCACTCCTTGATACATCAATGTAATATTCATATCCCTTTTTCCGTCCGACACCAAAAAAGAGTGATTTTCCCCCTTAACTTTTTCATGCATCATAGCGGCCAAAATCGTCTGATAATCAATAAAATTTTGCTTTTCTTCAAAATTCCAAACAGTTCGAACCGGCTTCTTATTTTTTATGTTAATCATTGAGGATTGCTCAATAATATATTGATTTTTATTTATTTTTACTGTTGTGTCAAACTGTGTCTTAGAATCCAGAAAAAACGATAGCATCCCCCTTGTTTGAGAAACGGTTTGGAGAGTGGCTTTTTGTGGAGTTAAATCAATATCAATTCTGGCAGAAAGCAAATTTAACCCCATTCCGTAAGCACTATAATCCAGCTGATATACTACTGCCAAAACAGGAGACGAAAAAAAGAACAAAAGTAGTAAAAAAATTATTTTCATTTTAAACTTCCTTTGGTAGAATATAGGAGATTTTAAAAAAAAAGAAAAGGTATTTCTGAAATGCTCTTACAATTTATCGCTTGTTTACTCGTTTTTATTGCCTTATTGATGATTATTTTACTGATTCGCAGTTATTTGAACACCTCACCCAATCAGTTGAGTGAAAATTTAGAAAGATTGGAGAGACTTAATAGATCAGAATCAATGAATTTACGTCAAGAATTGGGAAAATCTCTCCTACAATTTAATGATTCCATTCGACAAACGGTAGAAGATCGTTTTGATCGTCTGAGAGATGAAAACTCTCAAAAATTAGAACAAATGAGAGCAACGGTTGATGAAAAATTACATGAAACATTAGAAAAGCGATTAAATGATTCTTTTGCACAGGTTTCCGAACGCCTTGAAAAAGTTCATCAGGGTTTAGGCGAAATGCAATCGTTAGCCTCGGATGTCGGAGGGCTTAAAAAAGTTTTAACAAATGTTAAGACCAGAGGAACTTGGGGCGAAGTACAGCTCGGAAGTTTATTGGAACAACTTTTATCACCGGATCAATTTATTAAAAATGCCCATATCAAAGAAAACTCTGCCGAAGTTGTTGAATTTGCCGTATGTCTTCCGGATGGAGACGTTTTGATTCCGATTGATTCCAAATTTCCGATTGAGGACTATGAACGATTGATTGACGCATCGGAAAAAGCAGATACGGCTCTTGTGGAACAAGCCTCCGCTGATTTGGAAAAAAGAATTAAGACGGAAGCCAAAAGAATTAGTGATAAATATATTTATCCTCCCAAAACAACGGATTTTGCCATTTTGTTTTTACCGACCGAAGGTCTTTATGCCGAAGTGATGAAGCGAGCGGGATTAGCTGCTGAGATTCAACAAAAATTTCGTGTTTCCATTGCGGGTCCCAGTACGCTGGGTGCCTTTTTGAACTCTCTTCAAATGGGGTTTAGAACGCTGGCTATTCAAAAACGATCCGGTGAAGTATGGCAAGTTTTAAATGAAGTCAAAACGGAATTCGAAAAATATGCTCTTTGGATCGAAAAAGTCAAAAAAAATATTGAGCTGGCACATAAATCCATAGATGAGGCAGAAACAAGAACACGGGCGGTCAACAGACGCCTTCGTTCTGTCGAAACACATATTTCCACGCCCAATCGACTTTTTCATGAAAACGGGTTAAACTCGCTTCCCCAATCCATCAACAAAGAAACATCATAATTCTTTATAATAATATAACCAACAGCAAAAAGTATAATTGCTACAATCAATATTACTAGTAAACTAATACCT
>CALXPF010000110.1 GCA_944390205.1 uncultured Alphaproteobacteria bacterium | reverse complement strand
TAAAAAATTATCCCGAAAATTGCTATCGCAATCTTCGGGACTTTTTTTTACTGTCCAACTTTCGGGGGACAGATCAACGGAGGCTTTTTTGTAATAAATCTGCTTTTATTCGGCAACAGTTGTTTCCTGAATTTCAACAACAGGGGCTTCCTCTTTGGCAGCTTTTTCGGCTTTTTTCTTGAAAGACCGTTTTGCTTCTTCTTCCGAACGAGCAATATTGACACGAATGGTCTGGGCCACATCCGGATGCAAAGCCAAACGAACATCAAAAATTCCTAAATTCTTAAAGGGTTGATTCAGATCAATTTGACGACGTTCAATTTTATAACCGGAATCACGAACAGCCTCACAAATGTCACGAACGGTCACAGAACCATACAATTGACCTGTTTCGGCAGCTTGACGAATAATAACAACCGACAAACCTTCCATTTTTTTGGCTAAATCTTCGGCTTCCGCTTTTAACTGCAAATTGTGTGCTTCATATTCTTTACGTTTTGCTTCAAAGAATGCCATGTTATCTTTTGTTTTACGCAAGGCCTTCTTTTGAGGGAGCAAATAATTTCTGGCATAGCCGTTTTTAACATTAACGACATCTCCCATTTGTCCCAAACGCTCAATACGTTCCAATAAAATAATTTCCATATTTTTCCCCTTTCCTAATCAGCAACGAAAGGTAATAAAGCCAAGAAACGAGCCCGCTTCACTGCTCTATTAACACGTCTTTGGTGCTTAGCACAATTGGCCGAAACACGACCCGGAACCAATTTGCCTCGTTCCGTCAAATAGTGCCATAACATCTTAACATCTTTATAATCAATGTCATCAATATGATTTGCGCAAAAAAAGCATGTTTTTTTGTGACGACCAAATGAACTCTTCTCAGCCATTACATATCTCCTTCAGAAATTTCAACTTCATACTTATCATCCGATTTGACTTTTTTGGAACGAGCTTCCATCATAACCGAAGGACCATCTTCCAACGCTTTGACCTTAACCGTCAAATAACGTAATAAATTCTCATCTAACCGCATTAAACGCTCCATCTCTAAAATGGCTTTGGCCGGAGCATCAATATTCATCAACACATAATATCCCTTGCGGTTCTTGTTAATTTTATAGGCTAAATTGCGTAAACCCCAATCTTCCCGTTTTGTCACTTTTCCACCGTCAGCTTCAATAACGGAAGTATACTTATCTGCTAACTCCGTCACTTTTGCAGGTGTCAAATCTTGACGTGCAATAAATACATTTTCATAAAAAGGCATCGTATCCTCTCCTTATGGATTTTCTCGTTTCGATTTTAACCGCCATTCCCAATGAATGACAGCCTGAAACATAGTCCCGCTCAAGGCGGAACAAGGTTGCTTTTCAAAAAGCCTGCTTATACTACATAAAAAAAACAAAAAATGCAAGTATTTTTTTTGTTTTCAAATATTTTTTTAACGGTAGTCCTAACAAGCTTTTTCAATCCGAATCTTTTCTGAGAAAGAAACAATATCAGCTCCCGCAACAGTTAAAAAATTCGGGGCACACAAGGACGTATCAAAATTTCAACCCTATCATTCCAAACCCGATGTTAAAATTGAGAAATCCTTCAACACCGATAAATTTCTTAAACAGCGCCCCGTATTTATTTTGTCAATTTTTTATATTTTTTGTTGATTCCATCAAAAATCCGTGATATAATTCGAGCAATTTAAAACAACAATCACATTAGGGATATAATAATCATGGCTCAAACAAATTCCGATCTTCTCTCATTTGAAACTCTTTTAAAGACACAGAACATATCTCCTCGCATTTGTGTTGATACCAAAAAAGGGAAACAGGAGATTCAAGTTCAAATAGGCGATAACGCGTTTCGTTTGGGCGTTGATATTTCTTTATATCCGGAAGCCGTCAAGGGATTGGACTTAACGCCGAAAAAAGCTCGGAAGCTCACAAAACAATATTATTTTAAAACATCCCCCATTAATGATATATCCGACGAAAGAGATTTGTCATTGGAAGAGGCTTCAACATTGATTCGAATTTTGATGGTTGGATTAAAGGGCGGGCATATGATGATTCAAGACGCATATGACGGATATATTCGAGAAAAATCACGTTCATCAAACTTAAATACAAAAGTTCAAGAGAATTCCGCGTCCTCCGTTCATAATTACGATATTCCGGACATTTCCGCCACCGATAAAAAAATGTATCATATTTTGATCAAAGGACGTTTCAAAAATTTTTATTACTCGGCAGAAAAAAAGTTTAATTCGTTTATCCTTTTAAAATCAGATAACAAACAAATGATCGGAAGTACTTCTTTAGATCCCGAAGAATTTAAGAAAATTTTAGAGCATATTCAATCTATTGTACCCGCATCGGTTCAAACGATCTTTGATCACTTTATGAATAAATTTAAAGAAAAATATATTGAGTTATACCAAAATGCTTCTTTATTACCCAATCCCGCTCTAAAAGATTCGAAAATTGATAAAAGTTCGATCGTTTCGACAAAAAACGAGGTATCCCAACAAACCGCCGTTTCTGTTTCACGGCAACAGTCAAAACAAAATTCGCTTGAAAAACATGAAAAAATTAATTTTTCCATTTCGGAAACAAGGGCAGAAAAGGATGAAAAACAACGAAAGATTATTAAGGAAATCGGTTCCGTAAAAGACATTCCATTTATTGTAGAAACGACAAAAAAGGGGAAACGCTTGACAGGAAAGGTCAGAGGCTTAATGATACGAATCTTACTAAGCGATAAAAATCCCTCCTTTTTAATACTGTATCCACACTATATCAATAAAAATCAAGATGAGATTAAGTCTGTCATTGTTCGCCCGCTCAAATCTTTAGAGCTCGCTTTTGTCATGAATCGGATCGGAAATCAACTCATCGGCATGCCCCATTTGGAGACTGTGTTAAATGAAATGGGAACGGCTTACGGAACATTTATCAAAAATAACAAACCTTTTGTTTCGGACGGAAAATCGCTTTACGAGGCATCAGCCGGTCTTTTATATAATGCGGCTTTCACACGCGGACGCCCTCCCTTAAACATCAGAGGAAATGAGCAAACAAGATAATTTTTTGATATTCCTATTGAATATTATAACGGTTTTTCATATACTCAAGTTGACCTTTTAATTAAAAATTGATATATAACAGAATAGCAAACCAAAAGGAGAAACAAATGATCGAAATTTCGATGGCCGTTCTTGTCCATAAAAAGAAAATTTTAATTGCTCAACGCAATCATGCAAAACATATGGCATTTATGTGGGAATTCCCCGGAGGCAAGTTAGAAAAGAACGAAACATTAGAAGAATGTGTTGCACGCGAATTTATGGAAGAGCTAAAGCTTCCCATTCACGTTGTTGAGCCTTTTATGGATGTTGTTC
>CALXPF010000109.1 GCA_944390205.1 uncultured Alphaproteobacteria bacterium | reverse complement strand
TGTGATCGGCGTGTACGCGGAAAACGGAAACACGATTGGCGCTATAGAAAGTTCCGAGCGGCGCCGGTGTTGCCCGTGCAAACGAACGAATAAGGGCGGCAGATACTTCCGTAAATGTCCCGCGGAAAATAACGCCGGCTTCCAAATGATAATCTCTGTCCATCTTCCAGACAACCGTCCATCCGGATTGTTCTCCCCAACGCACTAAAAGTGAGCGCAACGTCTCTCCGGCAGGAGCCTCCCAATTATGGACTTGCTCTCCGTACGAAACACGATCAAGGAGGGATGATGGTTGATCCCCCGATACTGATTTTTCTTGACCCTCCGTTTGTGTTGCGGTCGTGACAGTTGTCTCGTCATCGCCGGAAGAAACGGTGTTTGATGCCTCTGTCGATTGAGACCCTTGACCATTTGTCGGCGTTGTTGAACTCGTATCGGCATGAGTGACAGATTCCCCTGTTGTCGTTGTTGTTGTCTTTGACGTAGATTGCTCCGTCACAACCGTTTGGGTTGTTTGCTCAACTTCTTTTTTTAAATGAGACTGTACGGCATAAGGTTGTCGATTTGCCTCCTTTATTTCTATGGTTTGTCTTTTCTCTAAGACCGAAACGGCAGGAGATCCCCCCGGTCGTGAAACGGCAATGTTTTCTCCGGGTGTTAAACCGGCATCCGCTTTTTGAACTTGCGGTAGGCGAGGCTCTGTCGTCGGGAGAGAATCAGAGGACGTCAACATCATTTGAGGAGCGTTTGGTTGTGCATATTGAACTTCTTCGGATAAATAGTACACCCCGTCAGATCCTAAAAAACAAGCGTCTTGATATAGCGGATCGCACCGAACGGCTTGTTGTTCATTCGCACATGCGCTTAAAAATCCAAACGAACCGAGCATGACGCCCGCAAGCAGAACTTTTTTTATTTTCATTCGGTTTTGTTTCATCCATAACTCCTTTATATCTAGATCTAATTTTAAATATTGGCTTACCATTTTGTCGCTTTTTTCTCCGTTGATCTTCCTAAGGCGGATTTACTCACAATCGTTTCCGTCTCTTCCGGTTTTTGTATCATTCGAAGGATCAAACTATTGGGTGATCTGTTCGTATATGTAATCTGAATTTGATGCGTCGATAAACCGCTTCCGATTAACGTGTTTCTGATAACCAAATATCTTTTGTATTGAAGCGGTTTGTCTTGACGACTGATTCGAATGTCAATAACCTTTCTCGGATCATTTAATGCCGCAGCCGAAAAAGCTTTGATCCACTTGATCGTTTGTCCCGAAAATTCTGTCGCATTCGGATAAAATGAAACTTTTATTTCTTGTGGCATAATAAAGGGCATTTCCGTATTTGCAGATACGGCCTCTAACATCTGATCCGCATACTCGGACGGAACAATGTGCGGAACCCGAGGTTCTAAAATACCTTCCGAATCCTTATTCATTTCCGGCAAAGGGGCTAACGGCAACAACAATGGCTTGTTGGAGGGAAGCGTCTCTTTTGAAATAACACCCCGACGTTGACGGAGCCCGTTGGTGCGCATGACGGAAATGTCATGGTCTTGTTCACGAGCCAGCAAGGCATCTATATCCAAAGTCTCGTCATTAGCCACGGTGTCTTTTGAAGTACTTTGAGTGGCTTTCTTTGTGGCATTGGTCGATGTGTCGGAATCGGATTTTGTATTCTTCTGAGACACAACTTCTTTCTTTTGGACACTTTCTGTTCGGGTTTGAGACGGTGATGCCGTTTGAGGTTCTTCAACAGAGGCGGTTGAGGGCTCCTCTTTGACTTCTTCTTGAACCGAAGAAACGGTTTTTTGTTGCTCTTCTTGTTTTAAACGAGCCGCCTCGGCAGGACTTAACGGAATTAATTGCGTGTCTTTTGTCACAACAATCGGAAGCTCTTTTTTGACGGTTTTGGTCGTGGTTACGGTCACTGTTTTTTGGACGGGAGCCGAAACGACCGGTTCATTCGAAGCAACCGGTTTGTCCGAAACAACCGGTTCTTGCGTGGTTGCTTGAGTGACAACCTCTTTCGACGAGGTCTCTTTTTGAAGGGCTTGGGGGTTTTCTTCTACGGGAAGAAGATAGGTCGGAACAACAAAATCCCCCTCTGCCGTAATTGTTGCAACGGCTTCATCGGAAGCTTCCTCTTTCTCATCTGCCTTCAATTCGGATTGAAGTTGCTTATCTTCAACCGTTTCGGAAAGCAACATATCGGGATCTACTTCTTCCGGATCTCCGTCTCCCTGAGCGATTTCTAGATCAAAAACAGGACTAAACCCATCTGCCACGGCGGGCGGGGTATACAAAAAAGCCATTCCGATAAGGGAGTATAGAGTTGTTGAGAATAAGATCTTTTTGTTGAACATGTTCTGTTTATTCCTTTTTTTGTGCGGTCTAACACGCGTTAACGGGTGTTTCAAATCTCTACAAGTAATATTTTTTTAACCTTTTTTTAAATAAGTGTCAAGAGCATTTTTATGAAGAATATCAAGAAAACAAAGGAAAGAGATCGTTTAAAAGTGTTTTTTGTTTTAACATATTAAAAATACTCATTTTATTTTTTTTTATGGTCTGCTGTTTTTTTCTTTTAAATCAGAAAAATTGAAGTGAAAAAATAGACGTGCGCGGTTTCAAAATGTTTTTTAAACCGAAAAAACGAGATTCGCAAGTTTATCAAAAAAAATTTTTAGTGATTGATTCTAAATTGTTTTTTATTTTTAAAAAATTATTTTCAAGTGAAAAGAGTCCTTTTAATCGGGCTCAATAAAAAAGTACTGGACAAAAGTGCAAAAAAGGGGTAATATAGATGTAAGGTTCAAGAAATTGGGTCTTAACAATAGATGAACTTTTTTAAAGGAGTATCCTATGAACAAATATTTAAAATATTTTATGTTTGCGGCAGTGATCGGTGTCTGCTTTGTTGCCGGAAACGCCATGGCTGACTTGGGGAGCGGCGACAATGTTTTCGATACGGTTTTATCCCGTATGGTGACAACATTTAAAAACGTTCGTTCCGTTATCTTCGTTGTCGGTGGTTTCGGTTTGGTCGGACTTGGCTTCGGTGCTATTTTCGGAAAAGTCAAATGGTCTTGGTTGGCGGCTTTGGCTGTTGGTTTGGCTATTGTGGCTATTGCCGGTGCTGTTGTTGACTACGTCACACAAGCAGATTCTGCTCAAGAAGCAGGCGATACATCAAGCTTCGACGATACGTTGTATTAATCGAAAGCGTCTTTTTCGAAAAAGCCTCTCGCAAGAGAGGCTTTTTTGTTATTAGAGAACCACCTGTTAGACGCGTGTTTCAGAAGAGCTTATAGGGACGAGGATGATAAAGCGCTCCAAATAGGTTAAAATTTTGCGGTCTGCCAAGACGCAAAATAACCTATTTGGAGGACAGTTATGAAAAC
>CALXPF010000108.1 GCA_944390205.1 uncultured Alphaproteobacteria bacterium | reverse complement strand
CTAAGTGATCATCAATAAATCCGGTTGCTTGCAAAAAAGAATAACAAATCGTTGAGCCAAAAAATTTAAATCCTCTTTTTTTCATGTCGTGGCTGATCTTGTCGGATTCCAAAGAGGTTGTCGGAATTTGAGAGAGGCTCTTAAAGTGATGTATGATCGGTTTTTTGTCGGGGAAAAAAGAAATAATGTAATTATAAAAACAACCGAATTCTTTTTGAACCTCCATAAAACATCGGGCATTTTGAATCGCATATTTTATTTTAAGGCGATTCTTGATGATACCGTCAAAATGCATGAGACGATTGATATCTTGTTCTGACATTTGTGCCACTTTTTCAACTGAAAAATTATAAAACGCTTTTTTATAATTTTCTCTTTTTTTCAAAATAGTAATCCATGAAAGTCCGGCTTGGGCACTTTCTAAAATTAAAAATTCAAAGAGTTTTTGATCATCCGTTGTGGGGTGTCCCCATTCCGTATCATGATAGTGAACATATAACGGATCCGTTCCGACAAATCCACAGCGACCATTGATTAAATCTTGCACCGAAAGCTCCCTTTTTTATATCGTAAAAACTGCTTTAATCCCTCATAAAATAAATCTAAAGAATATTGTATCCTAAAAAATGCTTCAACAAAAGAAAATAAAAAAGATTTTTCCATATAAATGTGTACAAAAATATTGATATATTTTTACACTGTGATATTATATAAAAAAAGAGAAGAAAAATGAACAAGACGGATCTAAAAGGAGAGAAATGATGATCAATACGTTTCATAATGAATCAGAAGTTAATCAATATATTCACAATACGTTTTATATGAATTCAAAATGTCCCGAGTATCGTCCGGAACAGCTGAAAGATCCTGCATTTATTCGAGAAAATAAAAATGATATAGCCAAAGCCATGGTGTATGAATGGATGAAACCGCATATGAAAGAATATTTATCGACATCTCGAGAAGTTGTTCCGTGTTATGCTGTTTTGTCTGATGCCTCTTATTATTTTGATAGTGCTCGGATCCCGTATTATGTGGATGATAAAATTGGATATGTCTATAAAAATTTGATGGGGGTCACACAGAAATACTTGGATTCCGCACTGACAACCGAAAATCCAACCGTCGATTTAAAATCTCTTTTAAAACAGTCTCAATATTCTTCCATAGATCAGGCATACGCCTATTTTAAAAATGTGGAGGTATATGCCTCATCCAGACAAAAGGGTAGATAGACACGTTTCGTTGGGATCGGTATTTTAAACAATGGTTCCGGGGTCGGTGCCTAATCCGAACGCTTTTGATCGCGTTTTTAAATCGGTGCTTTAAGCAATGGTTCCGGGGTCGGTGCCGTGAGATTTGGTTATAAATAAAACTTGATTTTATTTTTTCCTTTTTTATAATTACTCACTGTCGATCAGTCAATATCGATACGGTCATGTTTCGATATTTTTGATGTGTATTTGCTTATTACGGGAGAGAAAATATGGTTAAGGTTGTCCAAAGCTCGGTTGAAATTATGACACCGTTAGATGGAGAAGCCATCTTGAAACATTTGGAGCTGTGTATTCGTAATTGCTATAAATCCGAAGATAAAATTGAACCCGGATCGGCAGAAAAAATGATTCGAAAAATTATTGAATTGAAACATGAGGCCATGTTGGAGCATTTTTCCGTTACGGTTCGCCTCATCACCGATATCGGCGTTTATAAAGATTTAACTCGTCACCGGATCGCCAGTTTTGCCATTGAAAGTACCCGATATTGTAATTACTCTAAAGGTAAGTTCGGATCGGAGATTACCGTTATGGAGCCTCCCGTTTTGAAAAAAGGAACACCGGATTATGATTTTTGGTTGAAATCCATGCAACAAATGGAGGATAACTATAATGAAATGGCCTCACGCGGTTATAAACCGGATGTTTTGAGAATGCTTTTGCCTCACTCAACAAAGGCTTCCGTTATTATGACGGCTAATTTAAGAGAATGGCGACATATTTTTAAACTCAGAACGGCCAAAGCGGCTCATCCGACCGTTCGAGAAATTATGAATAAGACATTAGAGGCTTTTAAAAAGCAGATTCCCGTTGTTTTTGATGATATTCAACCGGATGAGGATTAACGAAAAGGAGCCCCTCTTTTTTATGAGGACTTAAAACAGAAAAATCCATAGTTGCCGGAAACTAAATTTATTCTATGCATCCTGTTTTTTCGCATGTCACAAAAATAAAATAAAACATCACTTGATTTTTTCGGAAAAGTGTGTCTAAATAACTATCGATTTTTAAAATCCGGTGGCATTGGGTCACCGAAGTGAACTTAAAATAAGGAGAAAAATTATGACAGTTCGTGTTGCTATTAACGGTTTTGGTCGGATCGGTCGTTTGGTTTATCGCGCCTTTTTGGAATCCGGTCGAAAAGACATTGATATCGTGGCTATTAACGATTTGGGAGATGCAAACGCTAACGCATACTTGTTGAAGTATGACTCTGTCCATCGTGCGACCCCGTTTGATGTTCGTGCCGAGGGAGAGTACATCATCGCCGGTGATTATAAAACAAAGGTAATTGCTCAAAGAGATCCGACATTGTTGCCGTGGAAAGAAATGGATATTGATATCGTTATGGAATGTACGGGTATTTTTACGGCCAAAGAAAAGGCTATGGTTCACATCAACGCCGGTGCAAAACGTGTTCTCGTTTCTGCTCCGTCTCAAGGTGCCGATAAGACAATCGTTTTCGGTGTTAACCAAAATACCTTAACAAAAGAAGATTTGGTTGTTTCAAATGCTTCTTGTACAACGAACTGCTTGGCTCCGGTCGCTTATGTTTTGGATAAGGAATTCGGTATTGAACAAGGCTTTATGACAACAATCCATTCTTATACAAACGATCAAAAAATCTTAGATCAAATTCACAAAGATTTATATCGTTCCCGTGCCGCTGCCATGAGCATGATCCCGACATCAACGGGTGCTGCTAAAGCCGTCGGTTTGGTTCTGCCGCAATTGGCCGGTAAGTTGGACGGTGTTTCAATTCGTGTCCCGACTCCGGACGTTTCTTTGGTTGATGCCAACTTTATCATGAAACGCCCTGTCACTAAAGAAGAAGTGAATGCCACAATGAAAAAATATGCCGATACGACATTGAATGGTATTTTGGGATATAACGATTTACCGTTGGTCTCTGTCGATTTTACGCATAATTCACATTCTTCGACATTTGATGCAAACGGTACAAAAGTTATGGGCGGAACACAACTTCGTGTGATGAGCTGGTACGATAACGAATGGGGCTTCTCCAATCGTATGTTAGATACGGCTGCCTATATGGGATCATTGATCTAGTGGCTTGTTGAGAACTCTTAAGACAGTAAGATTTCTTAACTTAATTTTGAAAAAAAGTGTATCGGGATGATACACTTTTTTTGTTGTATTCTGAAAACCACGCGTTAGACGCGTGGTTCAGTAAAGCTTATAGCGGTGAGGATGACAAAACGCTCCAAAT
>CALXPF010000107.1 GCA_944390205.1 uncultured Alphaproteobacteria bacterium | reverse complement strand
ATCCAACATATTTGTGAAGGGAATCTCACCCTACGGGTTCTTCAATTCCGACATCACCCAAACGGCGATTGCCATCTCATTAATCTTTTTAAAGATTGACAATCACAATGTCTTATTTCTTTAATTTATGCCCCCCGCTGCATTAAATCTGCCAGTGTTTTTGCTCTTTGTCCGACTTGTTGCGCCCAAAGACTTGATCTCATCTCACGAGCCGCCAATCCATAGTCTTTTAATGATAAGGCCGTTAACATGTGACGAAAGCTTTTTAATTTTTTTAATCCCAAATTAAAGCACATTTCCAAAAGAACCCCCTGTCGCGTCTCATCTAATTCATGATACCACCAAAATGAGTGGAGACATTCATTGTGACATCGTGCCAAATCGTTTTTTAACAACTCGATTGCCTCTGCTTCCGTAATACCGACCTCCTCTAAATTGCGTCCCACCCCGATTGTTAATTTTCCGGCACTGCATTTATACGGCTTTAGTTTCAATCCTTCATGTTTTATCAATCGTTCCAACAATTTTTGATTCATGTTAAAATCCTTTCAAAATTAGTTTTTAAATAAAAATGTTCCGACCTCTCCGACAGAAACACCGAATGCGGCGCATAACACGGTAATGATTAAATAAATAAACAGTTTATTATTGAGAATGGATTTGAGAATTTGCCATATATCTTTCCGTTCTTCCACCAGCGTTAAGACACGATCTAACTTTTCATCCACCATATTCCTCATTTGATCCATTTTATGATCTAACAAATCTACTTTTTTTTCCAAGTTATTCATGCGCATCTCCATTTTTTTATAATCTTTACATTGTTTTTCGGCCAACAAAATCATATTTTTGGATAACCCGCCGTTTCTGGGTTGTATTTTGATTGCCTCCAACGCTGTTTCTTGTTCACACATATATCCCTCCTCCAACAAAAGCCGATTCGTTTTTGATTGGGTGTTTTAATTTGGGTTAAATTCTTCCATTTTACCCGTATTATACACGAATTAAGTTATTTTGACGACACACCAAAGCAAGACAAACCATGACAATATCCGACAAATAAAAAATCTGTTGATCATTTATAAATCAGACACACACGTTTTTGTTTTATAGCTTGACTTTCAAAACGGAATTTGGCACTATGAAAGAAGAATTTGAAAAGGATCTGTCAAGAATGTTTCCGAAACTATACATTGTTCGCACACCGGATGGAAGTGGATTTCCCCTTCCGTCATATCCGTCTCGCAATCACGTCGGTCTACAGCTATTAGCGGCCATTCCGTCAACAATAAAGTTAGAGCCACAAGAGCGTGTTCATATTCCGACCGGCTTTGCTGTTGGAGTTCCGAACGGTTTGTGTGGCTATGTGGTTAGTTTGCCGGAATTGGTATTAGAAACGGGTTTAATCGTTATGGATGCGCCCAGACTGGTCAACCCGGAAGACAGAGCCCCGTTATTTATCTTAATTCAAAATGCCAGCAGACATCAGGTTGTCTTGCGTCGAGGACAACCGGTTGCACAGTTAGTCATTATGCCGGCGTATCAAATCAGTTGGAATGAAGTGATTCCCCCCTCTACTGAAGAAAATGAGCAGACAACAAATCCTTCCGATATTTTGTTAGACGAACATACCGTTGCCAACCCAAAATCCGAACACTCTAAACGAGAAGTAAAACCTATTCGAGAAAGGTTTAAAGTGTCGGATGAATAAATTTTTTATTTTTTTATCCGCCTCTCTGTTTTTTATCGGAGGTTTTTCGTCTAATGAAGTTTTTGGGAATCCCTCTTCTCTTCCCCGTTTTGCGGCTATTCGCTATAACGAGGTTAACCTAAGGACGGGTCCCGGACATCGCTTTCCGATTAACTGGGTTTATGTAGAAAAACATTATCCTGTGGAAATTATAGATGAATATGAATTATGGCGTCAAATTCGTGAAGCAGATGGAACAATCGGATGGGTTCACAAAAATATGCTGACAAATCAAAGATATGCTGTCACCCTTCAGGAAGATACCCTCTTTCGGAAGCCACAAGAGACTTCAGATCCCATTGCCATTGCCCAAAAGGGAACAATTGCACATATTGAGAAATGTCCTTCCCAATCAGATTTTTGTTTACTGAAATTTCCCTATAGAGAAAAATATGTCACAGGATGGATGAAAAAGGCCTCTTTTTTCGGTGTCTATCCTCAAGAAGTAATTGATTAACTTACCGAGCATCCAACTCTTGATCTATTTTATAACGACGATATCGCAACAAGCCTTCATAAACGACAATAGCAACACCGGAAACCAAGAGAGGGAGTAAATAATAAATAATCCGATAAGCAATTAATGCTCCAAAAATATGAGCCACGCTCGCCTCCGATGGCAAAATGGCCAAAAATAATCCCTCAAATACACCCAAACCACCAGGAACCTGACTAAACACGCCTAAAACCTGAGCAATAATAAAAACCCCCATAAACACATCAAAAGGAATATCAACAAACGGGATAAGAACAAAATATAAAACCAACGAAGCAGCTAAAATATCGGCGCCACCGATAAAAACCTGAGCTAAAGCCATCTTAAACGAGGGCATTTTAAAAGAGAGATCCTTAATACGAATTGCTTTTTTATAAAAAAGAGATAATCCGAAATATCCTAATAATCCAATCAGGGAAACCACCATCACAATCGTTGTTGTCATATGCGACATAGAACTGTTCCCAAAAGCATGAGATGGCGTCAAAACATATCCGACAATGATTAGGAAAAAGCAAGCAACTAAATATGTAAAGCCTGAGAAAGTGACCATTTTAATAATTTCAAAAGCTTTCAATCTCCATCTGGTATATAAACGATACCGAACCGTTCCACCGGAAACAATAGCATGACCGGCATTATTACTGATTGAGAAGCCAATAAACCCAGCAAAAATCCATTTCCATGCTGACAGTGATTTCTTGACATATTTAAGGGCTAAAAAATCATATGAGGAAAGAGCCACATACCCAAAGAAAGAAGCTATACAGGAGAAAACCAGATTGTGCAGAGGAATAGAAAAAAGAGCGTTCTTAATATCAGTTAAAGAATATTTGGAGAGTTGATGATACAACATGATTGCGGCAATAATAAAAAAGAACAATCCCGCCCATGAAACAGCTTTTTTAAAAATTCTTTTGGCTTTTACACTCACACCATTTTCCTTTTCGATCTAACAAACAGATTGTATCATAATGAGTTTTCAATTTTTTTTCAATAAAAAAAGAAAAGAATAAACCGAAGGATAGAAAGGAGAAAAAGAATAAAATATCTGAAATTCCTAAAAGGAGCACCCGTATTCAAATATTCTCTGAAATATATTCAATGAAGAATAAAGGCATCTTTACAAAAAGATCTCTGGGAAATAAAGAAAATTAAATTTTTTTTGAATAAAAAATAAATTCAAAGTAATTAATATACATTTACCTACTAAAAATCTTCTTTAATACACAAAAAGATACCCCCGCGTAAAACGCGGGGTTCTTCATATGCGGCTATAAGCCTTTACCACTGGCTTCCCCTGAAC
>CALXPF010000106.1 GCA_944390205.1 uncultured Alphaproteobacteria bacterium | reverse complement strand
CAATACCCCAAAGAAAAAATAAAATGATGATTGTACGAATGCCGGTTGCAAACGTTGAGTCTATTTTTCGAAGTCCTAATTTCGATAAGATAGCCGTTAAACCGGCAAAAAATGCAGAACCAAAAGCGTATAAAATCCACATATCCCCAAGGTACCTCCCCCTTGATCAATCCTAATTAAAAATCGAAAAAGTGTCAATATTATTTAGGGACGTTGACAAAAAATAGATAGATCTTCCGTGTCAAGAGAAATTACCTGTTCTTTACGGATAAATCCGATATTTAATAAAAAGGGCAGATAGGTGTCTTCAGGGATACGTTTTATATAAAAAAGCATTTTTTCGGGGGGCATTGATAAAAATACGGAAGAACCATATCCCATCAAGTAATCGGGAAGGCTGTCCGTCAAGTAGAATGCTTCAACCGGAATATGTGCGGGAATCACAAATAATTGAGGAATGTCTTTTTGAAGCATTTGAGTCAGAACCCTTGAAGAGGAAGCCGGATGGGGTTTGAGATAAACCGTGTAAGGACAAGACTGATAAATTTTTTTAAAAAGGCGAGCTTCTTTTTGAATATTATCCGGCGTAAGACCGGCGGAAGAGAGGAAAAAAACCGTTTTTCGGGATGATTTTTGAAATAATTTTTGGTAAAAATCGGCGTCTAAATTTAAAAGGCGTTTGAGATGATTTTTCTCACTTTTTGTTAAGGATTGTTTTATTTTTTTGAAATCAACATCCCGTATTTCTCCTTGCCCTTGTTGAAGTAAAAAGTATAGATCTTTCAATTTTGGATGTTTTTGAATATAATTCGAAAAAGAAATATGAAAAACGGTCGGGAAAACAAACCCGAGGTAATAGGCATCGTTCCGCTTTTTAAATTGTTTGGGTTTTAGTTTCGGATCAAATTGATGATTTTTTATAATTTCGTCAAAACGAGAGGCGGCAATATTTCCATACCCATCCTCATACACGTGAATCATTTGAATATTTTTAGGAGAAAGTCGCTGTAGAATCGGGAATAATAAAACATTAACATGATATAAGTTTGTATAAAAAACAATTTTTATATTCGGATCTTTTTTGAGTTCCTGTCGGATATCAGCTAAAACTCGACGCCATAAATAACCATTTTTTTTATGGGCTTCGATAGGAATATATTTGATTTCATACGCATTATATTTTGAGAGTAATTCGGGGTTGTTTTGACGATTTCTTTCCCATGCAATGATTTTTTTATCTGTTTGGGGGAGCCTTATAAAATCAATCATTTGAAGAAGTGTGGGACCGCTGGCAACCTCCAAAAAAACATGGAGTTTTTTTTCTTTAGGTGTTTGTGTGTGATATAAAAACAAGCAAGATATTAATATAAAGAGACCTATAAAAAAGATCTGAATTCCGGTTTTTAAAAAATGCTTCATTTTTTTACCAATAATTTCGCAAAGATCATTACTTTGTATGTTAAATGGAATGTTTTTCAAATTCAAGATAATATTTTATTGATTCGACTAAAATTAAAATATAATATAAAAACAGGATATTTTTTAATGAACTTTTTATAAAAAGGCTCGTTATAAAATATGTAAGGAGGGAAGATGAATCAAATTTCCGATTTAATTAGAGAAGCAAAACCGCTTTATTTTGCTCGAAAAAAAAGAAGAGAATATTTTCAAAAAATCGGTTTCCTGATTGTTTTTTTGTGGATGGTCCCTTTTTGGGGCGGAAAACAACTCGGGAATGTTCCTCTTGATACTTCCTTTCCTTATTTCGAGATCTTATATAATGATCAGACATTTGATATGGCGTTTGGATGGGAAGTTCTGCCTGATAACGGGAGCGTCCCCGTTGATGAGTTCGGTCTTGTGAGGATTGTGTAAATGGATGAAATAATTTTAACGCAGAAAAAATGGATCAGAATGTTGATCAGAAAAATGACGGGCGGATATAATGAAGATTTAGAGCAAGAGGTTTTTGTAAAAATTTTTGAGAATATGCCGGTTTATCAAGAGCAAGGAAAATTTTCTCATTGGGTTGGTGTGATTACGAAAAATGTGTGTCGGGATTATTTTAAATCACACTATTTTAAAGAAATTATCCTAAATTCTGTTCCGGTTGAAACAGAAGGATCAAGCGTTGTATCTCTTTTAGATGTTGAGGAAACGCTTTCTCAAAAAGATCGTCAGAAAGCTATTTTAAGAGCTGTTGATCAATTACCTAAAAAATTACGAGTTGTTATACAACTTTATGAATTTGAAAATCTTCCTTATGAGCATATTGCGAAGCGATTAAAGATACCCGTGGGAACGGTAAGGTCTCGTCTTTTTACGGCAAGGCGTTTGTTAAGTGTTCAATTAAAATATTTGAAAGGAGAATAATAATGAAAAAAACAGTATTAATTTTGATGGCAGGAACATTTTTACTGGGAAGTACCCAATTAATGGCAAAGCCGGAACCAATTGAGAAACCGATAGTGAAATCGGAAATTTCTCAAGGAGAACCAATGATGACGGAGGATGATGCTCTTGAGAGAATAAATGATTTGGAAAGAAAAGTTCAAAAAGCGAGAAAAGACTTTGCCGATAAGTTAGGACTTTCGGAAGAGCAGAAGAAGAAGGCGGATGAATTGCGTCAAAAAGGGCGTGAACGTATGGAGCCCATTATGGCCGAGATGAAAAAATTAAGAGAACAAGCTCGTGAAATCAGAGAAGAAAATAAAAAAGAATTTGAAGCTCTGTTGACGCCGGAACAGAAAAAAATTTTAAAAGAGATGGAAAGAAAACCGAATAAAAAAGGAATGAAACCAAAAGATTCTAAAGATCCGGCGGAATTCAAACATCATAAAAAAATGAAACATCATAAAAGCCCCAAAGCACCTAAACCGCTTGAGGATGATTAAACTGATTCCCTTCGGGGAGATATAAATAAAATTTTTAATAAAGTCTTTTATTTAAAAACGGATTCCTAGGGTTTTAACCTTCTGATAAAAGGGACAAACTCATCGGGATCCGTTTTTAGATCGAAAATTTGCTCTTTTCTGATCAAACCGGAACGAATTAAGAAGGGCAAATAGGATTCTGTTTGAGTTCTTTTGATATAAAACAAAATTTTTTCTCGAGGAAGAGATAAAAAGGAGGAAGACCCATATCCCATAATGTAGTCGGGAAGGGTATCCGTGAAATAAAAAGCTTCTATCGGAATGTGAGCGGGATATATTATTAAATTCGGGTATTCATTGCGAAGAATTTTGGTTATATTTTCGGAGGAGAAAAAAGGATGGGGCTTTAAGTAGATTAGATCAGGGGCAATGCTATAAATTTTTTTGAATATTTCAATTTCTTTTAAATAATCTTCCTCAAAAAAGGCAGCGGATGACAAATAGATTGCTGTTTTCCCTTTATGTTTTAAAAGGTAATTTTTATATTTTTCCGGATCAAAGCCTAAAAGAGCAGCGAGTTGTTTTTTTTCTTTGGGAGTAAGATGTTCTTTTATTTTTTTTATATTTTTTTCTTTCACAATTCCCTTTCCTGATGTTATTAGCTGTTTCAGGTTTTTTTATTT
>CALXPF010000105.1 GCA_944390205.1 uncultured Alphaproteobacteria bacterium | reverse complement strand
GAGATCGAATCCGTCACAAAACCGCTCAACATTGATAAAAAACGACCGCTCTTGATTTCTATTTACCATTCAAAGACAGAACCCGAATCTGTTCTTTCAATTTATTTTTAAAATCGGGCGTTAAATCCGAATCCAACATGAGTGCCTTTTCAAATTGATAGAAGGCCTCTCTTTTTCGACCCAATGCCAGATAAATTTCACCCAAATGGGCATTTGCCAAAGAACTTCCGGGCATTAAATCCGTTGCCGTTTCCGCCAACGGCAGTGCTTTTTTATATTTCTTTTGTTTAAAATATCCCCACGCCAAACTATCCATATAAAAAGGATCTTTCGGGCTCAGTCGATTCGCTTCTTCCAATAATTGGACCCCTTGATCGATATTGCTTTCCTCATCAACCCACATATATCCGACCTGATTTAGAATAATCGGATTTTTGGGATCCAGCTTCCAAGCCAAGACAAAATCACAAGCCCCTTCGGCCTCTTTGTTATTTTTCCACAAAAGCAATCCGCGTGCCGAATAAATCTGCGCCAATTCTTCCGGCGGAAGCGTCTCTTGAACAAGGGGCAACAATTGATTATAAATCTCAAGTGCTTTTTGATATTGTTCCGCCTCGGCATAAACACCTGCCAACATAGCCAACAAAACCGGATACTGAGAACTTTTGGGACTCATCTGCTTTAACTGTTCCGATGCCTGATCCGGCTGTTTCATCATTAGCAAAGAAAATACCTTGTTAAAAAGAGTTATTTCATTCGGAGATTTGATCCGATCATACAAATAAAAAGCCAAATCATAATTTTGAAGTTGTGTGTATAAACGGGCCCCCAAAAGCAACCCTAAAAAAGATTCTTTATCCAAAGCCCGCATCATGACATTCAACAACAGGGCTCTCGGAATATCTCCTCTGGCTTCTTCCGTAAGGGTTCCCTCAAACAGGACTTCCGCGATTCCTTTTTGAGGAGAATCAATCATACCCGCCAGATATTTTCTACCGACGGTTTCAAACAACAAGGGGTCTCCGTCTAAAGGGATGGTCCCGTATTTTTGGAAAAGCGGATTAGTGTCGTTCCACTGATTCCGTTGCTCAAAAAAAGCAGGGATAAATAAGAAAGCACTGGGAGAAGGAATATCTGTTTTTTCCAATTGTTTAAATAATTTTTCCGCCTCTTCCGGCTGTCCGGCATAATTGTAGATGAGACCGGCATGATAAAGATAAAGCGACTTCATCTCCTTTGTATTCAAGGAAGAAAGAGCGGTGATAGCATCTTTTGTTTGGTGCAGGCCTGCCAACGTCCATGCTCGAATCAAAGACTCGAAAAGGGGGCTAAAAGATGAAAATTTCTTCTGATCCAGAGCTGTTAAAACTTCTTGATAATTTTCTTGTTGAATCCAATATGTTAATATTGCGTGGTCAACAAACAGCCCATTTTGTTTTAATTTATTCAACCGTTCGGCAAAGGGAATTGCTTGATCAAATCGGCCATAGATCATATTGAAAAAATAGACCTCTTCCAGCACATCCACATTATCGGGATCTGTTTTTAAAACCCTCATCAGATAGTTGGTCATTGTTTCAATATCCTGATGGTTTCGAGCCGTTAATCCAGCCAAATAGGCGCCATAATCGACTTGTCCTTCAACCACGGGGAAAGAGAGCCCCAGCGTCCTTTCAGACAAACGTGCCACTTGAGTATTTTTTTCAACAGACTGGTGATGTAAAACACGAGTCGTTAACCCACAAGCGATCAGAAACAAACATACGCTCCAAAGAATAAAATTTCTCACAATAAACATCCCGCCATAAATCTCTTTATCTTTATTTAAAGATATGATATCATCCTTCTCAAGAAAAAAGAAGAGAAAAATGGATAAATTTCAAATTTTAAATTGGTTTATACGCGCCGGCATCACGGAAATCGTACAAGAAACCCCGATGAATCGAATGGCTGCCGTTTCTCCTGATCATGGATCGGGATTGATCCCTAACTCCGAATCGGGTGTGCTTCAAAAGAATGATCAGAATTTTTCATTCGTCCCAAATAAGCGTATAAACAAATCGAATATTGTGAACTCAACCGACACGTCTTCCAACGACACCTTACTTTCAAAAGCCCGTCAATTGGCTGAACAGTGTCAAACTCTGGCCGACTTGGAGATAACGCTTCAAGAGAATGATATTTGCGCTCTTCAAAAAACGGCATCACATGTCTTTATCGGAGCCGGCAAAAAAGACAATCCTACCGTTTTGTGCCTGTTTGATTCTCCCAAAACGGCGGATGAACGATCAGGCGATTTATTTCAAAGCGACGGAGGTCGTTTATTATTAAAAATGGTTGCCGCCATTGGTTTATTTCCGGACAAAAATACCTATATCGCACCGGTCATCCCTTGGAGACTGCCCGGAGACAGAAAACCGACACAAACGGAAATCTCTCTTTGCTATCCCTTTGTTGATCGTTTGATCGAACTTACTCGTCCCGATTTTTTGATTTTGTTTGGATCCTTGCCTCTTTCCATGTTATTTGAAACGGAAACGCTTTCAAAGGCACGACAACAAAAATTAACATACAAATCCGAAAATGGCATGGATTTTCAGGCATTTACAACTTTTGCGCCGGAATTTTTAATTCTCAATCAAAATCAAAAAAAACACGCATGGGAAGACCTTCAAAAGATGCAATCCGTTATTTTTAAATCATCACAATAAGCAACAAAAAAGCAGAAGACTCTCTCTTGCTTGCAAAAGACGATTCGTTTTTCAGTCTACTTTCAAAGCGTTTTTCGTAAAAGACTTTCTATTTATAAGCCAATACCTCATCGTGGATATAGTCTATTTGAATTCCGACGGACTTCATCATTTCTTCCGCTTCCGATCCTTGTTGATATCGATATTCGGCAACGACTCGTTTTATTCCGGCAGCAATCAGAAGCATTGCACAGGTTCGACACGGGGCTAATTTACAATAGAGTGTTCCACCATCCACGGACACACCTCGTTTGGCTGCCTGACATAATGCATTTTGCTCGGCATGGATTGTTCTGACACAATGATCCGAAATCGTTCCATCCTCATTAACAACCTTTTTCATTAAATGTCCCGCTTCATCACAATGAGGCAATCCCGGGGGAGATCCGACATATCCGGAGACAATAATTTGATTATCCTTTACAATAAGACAAGCCGTCCGACCGCGGGAGCACGTTGCCCTTTTTGAAAGGGCGTGCATCACTTCCAAGAAATACTCATCCCAAGAAGGACGAACATAAGGCGTTTCTTCCAATATCATATTATCCTCTTTACATTGTTTTTTAACAGATACCTCTTTTAGTATAAAAAGGGAACAAAAATCCTGCAACAAAAACATTTGCCGTCAAATAAAAACTTTTAAGAACAACTCATTCAACAAACATAAAAAAACAACACAAAATCAAATAATTAACAAAAAAAGAAGTAAAAATCGTTTTTTTTCTTGATTTTTTTATAAAAGTATGGCATAAAAAAGATCTCTTTTGAGATGCGGGCGTAGCTCAGGGGTAGAGCGCAACCTTGCCAAGGTTGATGTCGAGGGTTCGAATCCCTTCACCCGCTCC
>CALXPF010000104.1 GCA_944390205.1 uncultured Alphaproteobacteria bacterium | reverse complement strand
GGGTGTCGATGAAATTTATCCTAAAGAAAACACGGCATTATACCATCAGATAAAGGAACGGGGCTGTCTGGTCTCGGAATTGCCGATGGGGACGGTCCCCTCGCCTCGTAATTTTCCGCGTCGCAACCGTATTATTTCGGGATTAAGCGAGGGCGTTTTAGTTGTGGAAGCACATATCGGATCCGGCTCTCTGATCACGGCAGAAGAAGCACTTTCCCAAAACAGAGAAGTATTCGCTGTTCCCGGCTCTCCGCTGGATCCCCGAAGTGCCGGACCCAACAAGCTTATCAAAGAAGGAGCGGCTTTAGTTTCTTCGGCACAAGATATCATTCAACTATTAAATAAACCGCGAATTAAAGACTTTCATCTTTTTGAAAATGAGATGGTCTCACTCCGTCAAGGAAAAGCAGTTTTTGACGATCAAGCCATTGCAAAAGCTCGTAAAATTTTAGAACAAAATTTAGCTCCGGAAGTGACCAATATTGATTCTCTCATTCGAGAAACAGGCATGCCGACCGATTTGGTTAACGTGGCTTTGGTTCAAATGGAATTAGCCGGTCGAATCGTACGATATCCGGGTCACAAAGTAGCACTTATATATGAATAGGAAAGATTGAAAAATGAAACTCGTTATTGTGGAATCTCCGGCAAAAGCCAAAACGATCAATAAATATTTAGGGAAAGATTATCAGGTTATGGCCAGCTTTGGTCACATACGAGATTTGCCGGCCAAAAACGGATCTGTCCGTCCGAATGAAGATTTTGCCATGGATTGGGAGGTTCAATCACGGGGAGAAAAAACAGTTCGAGAAATCATCAAGGCTCTCTCAAAAGCAGATACGCTTTATTTGGCTTCCGACCCTGATCGTGAAGGAGAAGCCATTGCTTGGCATGTTGTACAAGAATTAAAAAGAAGAAAGAAACTACCCGATTCACTCCCCGTTCATCGAGTTGTTTTCCATGAAATTACCAAATCTGCCATTTTAGATGCAATCAAACATCCGCGTGAAATAGATATGCAGTTAGTCAATGCTTATTTAGCCAGACGCGCATTAGACTATTTGGTCGGATTTTATATTTCACCATTATTGTGGCGCAAACTTCCGGGGGCAAAATCGGCGGGACGTGTTCAGTCGGTTGCCTTGAGACTCATTTGTGAACGAGAAGATGAAATTGTTTCATTTAAGCCTCAGGAGTATTGGGGAATTACCGCTTTGTTAAAAACAAGTCGTTCTGAGGAATTCAAGGCCAGATTATCTCATGTAAAAGGTAAAAAGCTTAGTAAATTTGATCTTGCGAACGGAATCATCACAAAACAAGTTGAAGATGATGTTAAAAAAGCACAATTTTATGTCGGAACGATTGAACGAAAACAAACAAAAAGAAATCCGGCTCCGGCCTTTACAACATCCACCCTTCAACAAGAGGCCTCCAGAAAACTCGGTTTTGGGGCTAAAAAGACGATGCAATTGGCTCAAGGCCTTTATGAGGGTGTTGATATCGGAGGTGAAACCGTCGGTTTAATCACTTATATGCGTACGGACAGTGTTGCCTTATCACAAGAGGCTATTCAAGCGACCAGAGAGTTGATCACACAAGAATACGGCTCTGACTATTTACCCGAAAAACCGCGTCTTTATAAAAATACATCCAAAAACGCACAAGAGGCTCATGAAGCCATCAGACCGACAAATGTCAAGAGAAAACCGGATCAAATCGCATCATTTCTCACACCCGATCAACGAAAACTTTACGAATTAATTTGGAAAAGGACGGTTGCCTGTCAAATGGAAAGCGCCGTTTTGGATAAAGTTGCGATAGATATTCCGGCCGATGATCATTCCGTTCAATTGAGAGCTACGGGGCAAACAATTGCCTTTGCCGGATTTATCAAAGTTTACAAAGAAGATATTGATGATAAATCGGATGAAGAAGATGAGGGACTTCTTCCGGTTATGAATGAGAAAGAAAAGTTAGATACGATTTCTGTCTTGTCCGAACAACATTTTACGGAGCCCCCTCCCCGATTTTCCGAAGCCAGTTTGGTTAAGAAGCTGGAAGAATTAGGTATCGGCAGACCGTCCACCTATGCGACCATTCTTTCTGTTTTGCAAGAGAGAGAATATGTCAAGCTGGTTTCAAAGCGCTTTATTCCGGAAGACAGAGGCAGAATTGTCACCGCTTTTTTGGAAAATTATTTTAATCGTTATGTACAATATGATTATACAGCCAATTTAGAAAATAAATTGGACGATATAACGAACGGATCGGTTGAATGGAAAACAGTTTTAAAAGATTTTTGGGGTCAATTTGATCAAACAGTCCAAAGTGTTGAGCCTCATAAAATGGGAGAAGTTTTGGAAACGGTTGCCAAATCTCTTGAAAAGCATTTATTTCCGACAGATGAATCACGGGTTTGTCCGGAGTGCAAGACGGGACGTCTTTCTTTGAAAGTGGGGAGATTTGGAGCTTTTATCGGTTGTTCCAATTATCCGACATGCAAATATACAAAACAATTTGCCACAATGGATCCACTCCCGTTGGATGAAAACGGAAAACCGATGGAACCGGAAGCAAATACGGATCAGCAACAAATTTCTTTAGGGAAAAATGCAGCCGGCTTAGATGTTATTGTTAAGAAAGGTCCTTATGGGTGGTATGTTCAACTGGGAAGCGGGAAAGAAGCCAAACGAATCGGTCTCCCCAAATCAATGAAACCGGAAGATGTTGATATTCAAAAAGCCCTCAGTCTATTGGCACTTCCTCGTTTATTGGGAACGGATCCCAAAACGAAAGAACCGATTGAAGCTTCTTTAGGCAAATTCGGACCTTATGTAAAACGAGGAAAAACATTTCAATCTTTAACGCCGGAAGATGATGTTTTAACAATTGATTTAGATCGAGCTTTAGCTTTGCTTTCTCAGTCCAAAGAAAAAAACAAATCAACCACGTTAGGCAAATGGAATGATGATGTAATTACCTACCAAATCGGCCGATACGGCCCTTATGTCAAATGGGGGAAAGTCATGGCGTCTGTCAAAAAGAAAGATGAAATTCCCTCTTTGGATGAAGCTATTCGACTGATACAAGACAAAATGCATCAGAAATAAAAAGAATCAAGGGTTAAATTTATTTTAAGAACCTGTCAAGTCAGATATTTTTCTTTACAAATAAAGGAAAATCGTTACAATGATAAAAAATTAAAATAAAGATGAAAAGGATAACAAGACATGATCACATTCTTTAATAAACTTGGGAACAGCTGGGTTGCCAAAATTATTTTTATTGCACTTGCCCTCAGCATGATGGCTTTTTGGGGATTGGGCGGAATTACAAATTTATCATTTATTCAAAGATCACCTGTTAAAGTCGGGTCCGAGTCTCTCTCCTCTCAAGCCCTCTTTAATCAGTTTGAAAAGGAGCGTCAAAATCTTATTCGGATGAGTAACGGTCAAAATATATCTACAAG
Organism: uncultured Alphaproteobacteria bacterium; assembly: GCA_944390205.1. Lineage (GTDB taxonomy): Bacteria > Pseudomonadota > Alphaproteobacteria > CAAHEQ01 > UBA3637 > CALXPF01. The sequence continues at coordinate 140 of CALXPF010000104.1, read as the reverse complement.
AAAAGCGATTGAGCTGGGTCTTTTGGATCGGGTTGTTCAACAACAAACCATGGAAATGCTTCAAAATCAAATTCGCGAAGATTTGGGCCTCTATGCCTCCAATGCGGCTGTTCAAAAGTATGTGGAACAAAATCCTGTTT
>CALXPF010000103.1 GCA_944390205.1 uncultured Alphaproteobacteria bacterium | reverse complement strand
ACGGGCAATTTCCTCTCTCTGTCATGGGTGAGCAAACACCAAAAATGGTTCCGGTGGCACTTTCCGATGCTGTCTCGCATGAGGTATCAGAGATCCAATTGAGATAGCAATAAGTTTTGAGTGGGCATCCCTTTTGAATGCCATAGCGCGTATTCCCCGAGTCGTTTCGAGAAAGAGGCTCGGAGATAAACGTCTGTAAGTTTTGACAGCGTCCGTATAACATCCTTGTTGCGCTTGCCGAGGCGGTCGGGGTGCTTGTTCCCGCTGACCATTCTTCTTGAGTCCAACGCAGTCCGCAATACATATCTGGGGGACACCCTTCTACAACCGTCACACGACCGTATCCGGGGGTATATGTTGTAATCGGCTCGGATTCAAATGTATTCAACACTTGGCACCGCCCCCACAAAATGCCGGTGGCGTTGGCAGGGGCTGTTTGTGTTTCTCCGGCTCTCCACACACCATCGTTGTCGTCATCTAGCCAACGCAGACCGCAATATTGATCTTGTGGACAACCAATCATTTGAACGACTTTTCCTTGCCCCGGCTGATAATCCGTAATCGGCTCGGATTCAAATGTGTTGAGCACTTGACATTTTCCCCACAAAATACCGGTGGCGTTGTCAGGGGCTGTTTGTGTCTCTCCCGCACCCCATGTGCCGTCATTATTCGAGTCTTGCCAACGCAGACCGCAATATTGATTCTGGGGGCATCCCGTTCCCAATGTGACGAACGTTCCGCCCGATTGAGAGGAATATAAGGGGAGAGATTGTCCTGAACCATCAACCCAATTGGTTGAGGTGGAGGCAGTTTGTTGGACTGTGTAATTGCAGTCGGATCGGTATTGCTCAACACCGGATTCGTCCGAAACGCTGTAGCTACAATCGGCTTTATATTGTTCAACCTGATCTTCTCCCGAAACCAGATAACTGCAATCGGTATAATAAATGGTCCCCGGTGCTTCTCCGTCCGGATAAAAGTCATAAGCACAGGTTCCGTCTGTTTCAAGACATTCTCCCACAAAAGCTCCGCAAATCAGATTTTCGCCACAACACCAGCTTTTATCATTGAGGGTGCAGGTAATTGCTTGATCCGGATGACATACACACTTTGTCCGATCGGTATTCGGCGTTTGATTTTCGGGGCAGGTTCGACATTGACCGTCTCCCGTACAGATTCCGTCAAATCCCGATTCGCCTCCCATTTCCGTATCGCAATCAGAGGTTGTTGCACAGACGTTGGGAGCTCCGTTCCCGGCCCAGTCAATGATGATATCTTGCGTATTTTGGCATGTTGTCAACAGTTGCCCGTCCGTTTGATAAAACTCCAGTCTGTGTTCGGCTCTGAGCGTGAGCATTTGAATACACACCTCTTTTTCAATACCCACCGCTTTCACATAAAGGCGATCTTTTAAGTCAAACCGAACCAAAAGCGTTTCTTTTGATTGTTGTTGAACGGGGATGGTTTGCCACTCTTTGGCGGAAGTCGGTAGTGTGGCATAAGCTTCCGTAAATGCAATTTTGGAGTCGTGAATAATCTGATTGGCGTGATGCTTATCAAAAGCCAAAGAAATCCCCATGTAGGCGCCGATTGTTAAAATGCCGATTAAGACCATTACACCCAATATCTCGACCATACTACGGTCGGATTCGGCATTTTTTTGAGGGTATCGTATTGTTTTTTTTATTGTTTTGAGCTGAAACACCTATCTCCCCTTTACGGTGAAATAAACCACTTTTGTTTAGTTATATCTTGTTTTATTCTTGATGACAAGCGTTTTTATCGATTAAAACCATTTCATTTTTTTGAGTAAAGAAAGCTGTAAAACGGCAATAGCCAATAAAATCAGAGAAATAAAAATAAACCCGTGCGAATCCTCTCCAAACGGAATGCCACCGATATTGGCACCAAGTAATCCCGTAATAAATGTCAAAGGGGTAAAAATAACCATCACAATCGACATGATATACATGGTTTGGCTGATATTGATGTTGGTTTTCGAATCCAACTCTTCTTGAGTCACGGTTGAGTGATCTCTCGCAAAATTCAGATCTTCCACTGCCTGTGACAAATCTTGATATATTTCTCGCAATTCATTGAGGTTTTCATCACTTAAAACCGGATGAGAAATGTTTCGCATAATCTTAACAACATCTCGTTGCGGAACAATATAGCGTCTGAGCCCCACAATTTTGTGACGCAATTCACTGATTTGAGACCTGAGCTCTTTGTCTCGGTAGCTCTCTTGTTCAATAACGGCTTCTTCGATTTCATCGACCTCGTCATCAATTTTGACAATTGCTTTTTCAATATTTGCCGTCATATTTTTGGCAAGTGTAATAAAACAATCTGTCGGTGTTTTTGGTCCTTTCCCATTTTTGAGCATTGTTTGGATTTTTCTCATCGAAGGAACCGATCGATGTGACAGTGTGATAATTTTGCTTTTTTCAATCCACATATGAACGGCGATCATGTCATCAATATCGGCATTTCGTTGTGTGTTGACACCGCGCATTACAACTAAAAGGCCTTTCTTTTGAGGAAAATATCGGGGAGAGGTATCCTCATCCAGCAGGTTTTCAATGACTCGATCCCCCAAATCCATTTTCATCAACCACTCTTGAGTCTCCGTGTCTTTGTAGTCGGCGTGAATCCATAATTTTTGTGTCTTGTAAAGAGCAATGTCGTCCATGTCAATTCTTTTGCCACCGCCACGGCCGTTTAACACAAAGCAAAAATCGGGAGTAATTGAAACCATGCTCTTCTCCTTTCCGTGTTATCTCAAACAACGTTCATTCCCTTGACAGGAAATATTTAAAATCATATTGGGAAATACTTCTAACACGGGCACCTTAAAACAAAAGATGTTTTTTGTCAAGATCGTTTTTTAAAAAAAACAGATTAAAAAAGAAGTGGTTAAACAGTTTGCGAGATCTTTTGAAAAGTTTTTATGGAGAAGAATTTTTTGTTTAACAAAATATCGATAAAATCATGTTGGCACAAAGATTTTTTGTTATATCTCTGGTTGTTGAGAGATATATTGAGGTGGATGAAGGACGGATCTTTCAAAAATAAAGCTCAATTATGAATAGAGTATGATTTTTCGTTAAAATCAAAAATGAACGTATACGAGAGATAAATAAAATTATTACACTGTAATCCTGCCTTATGAGAAGGAAGCCGGCACCCCGAATCCTAATAAACAAACAATTTCCGCAAATTATACGTGGAGCAGGTTTAATAGCACGGTAGAGCATATAAATTGTGATGATCTCTTATACACAAATCATAATTAAGCTAAAAATAATAAGGACTTTGAATTTTTTTGATCTCTCTGAATATCTAAAGCCTATGTCAGAAGACATGTGTCGATTGTAAAAGCCTCCCTTGATGAAAAAGACTAAATGGTTTTGCTCTCTTCCTTCTTGAAAAATTAGAATATCCAATGAAATAAAAGGCTTTTGGAGTTAATCGAAGCATAAAATTTGTGATAAAAAAACGGAGAGAAAATCCCTCCGTTTCATCCTGTTTCAGTTTGTCTCCTTATTCGATACAACAATCGACGGCTTTTCGAATAACGGATTTCAGTTTTCCGAAAACGGATTGATCGGCAGTTGTTTCT
>CALXPF010000102.1 GCA_944390205.1 uncultured Alphaproteobacteria bacterium | reverse complement strand
AGGACAACGAGATGCGGTTGGAAAATTTACTCTTTATCCCGTTTGATCCGCGGTTGGTTTGCTTTGATTTGTTGAATGAAGAAGAAAAAACATGGCTCGATTTATATCATAAAGAGATTATAAACAGAATTTTTCCGAGCTTGGAGCCAAAAGAACAAGAAATTTTAAAACAATTGACGAATGCGTTTTTAATTTAGTAGATTTCTAAATAAAGAGAGGCATGGAAGAGTAGGGAACAGGTATGAAAACACTCATTACATCAGGGACGGTAGCCACAAACAGAAAGGCTCGTTTTAATTATGAAATTTTAGAAACTTTTGAAGCCGGATTGGTATTAACGGGCGGAGAGGTCAAGTCTTTACGGGCAGGGCATGCCACAATCAATGAAAGTTATGCGGATGCGGAGAACCGTGAATTATTTTTGATCAATGCTCATATTACGGAGTATGCGGCGGCAAAAGACGGGTTTGTTAAACAAATTGCTTCAAGACCCCGAAAATTGTTATTGAAACGCAAAGAATTAAATAAAATATTGTCGGCTATAGAACAAAAAGGAAAAACGGTTGTTCCGTTGGAACTTTATTTTAATTCTCGAGGAATCGCCAAAATAAAAATAGCTCTCGCCGTCGGTAAAAATTTGGTCGATAAACGGCAAGATATCAAGAAAAGAGATTGGAATCGTGATAAACAGCGAATTTTAGCTTATTATAATCGGGGTAAGAAATAGAAAAAAATAATTTGAAAATGACTAAAATATGATATTTTTGAAAGAGAGTTGCTTTTTAATCGGAAAAATGTTATAGTCGCTTCGTTTTTTAATAAAAGGAGAAAAAATGTTTGATTTAACAGGAAAAACAGCGTTGATTACCGGTGCCACCGGTGGTATCGGTCGTCAAATTGCCAAAAAAATGCACGCTCAAGGGGCTACATTGGCTTTAACGGATATGAATATGGATACGTTAAAGGCATTTCAAGCCGAACTGGGAGATCGTGTTTATGTCTATTCCGCAAATCTGACCGATTCGGAAAGTTTAAATAATTTGGTTAAACAAGCAGAGGCTGATATGGGCCGAATTGATATTTTGGTGAATAACGCCGGTATTACAAAAGATGGTTTGGCCATGCGGATGACGGATGCTCAATGGCAAGCTGTTTTGGACATCAATTTAACGGCCGGTTTTAAATTGGCACGGGCCGTTATTCCGGGGATGATGAAAAGACGTTTCGGTCGTGTAATCGGAATGGCTTCTATCGTCGGTGTGATGGGAAATGCCGGACAAGCAAACTATTCAGCCTCTAAAGCCGGATTGATTGCCATGAGCAAATGTATGGCTCAGGAGTTGGCTTCTCGCGGAATTACATTTAACTGTGTTGCACCGGGCTTTATTAAAACGGCTATGACGGATGCTCTTTCCGATGAAGTCAAGGCTCAGTTGTTAAAAGAAGTTCCGATGGGGCGTTTGGGAACGGCGGAAGATATTGCTAATGCCGTTGTTTTCTTAGCCAGTGATGAAGCCGGATATATTACGGGTCAAACACTTCACGTTAACGGTGGGATGGCTATGATCTAAAATAATCTCGAGAGAGGGGATCGACTTGTTTTTGTTGGTCGATTTGACCTCTCTTGAGAGCAGAGTATTTTCCAGAATATCGGGAATAATATTCTAAAGAGATCGATTATGGAGAAGAATCTGTATCATAATGGGTCTCGGCTTTAATGGAAGGGTTGTGTTTTAAGGAAAAAATCTTTTGAAAAACAACTTGATATTAAAGAAAAATGGGCTTTTAAGTATTGAAAAATCAATGCATTAGCCTTAAATAGAAAAAAGTTCTGGACGAGATGAAAAAAATATGCTAAAAGAATTTCGTTTTCGTCTTAGGACAAAAAATAGTTTAATAAAAGAAAAGGAAATAAAAATGAGTAATGTTTCAGAACGCGTTAAAAAAATTGTTGTTGAACACTTAGGTGTTGACGAAGCAAAAGTAACGGAATCTGCTAGCTTTATTGATGATTTGGGAGCTGACAGTTTGGATACGGTCGAATTGGTTATGGCTTTCGAAGAAGAATTCGGTTGTTCTATTCCGGATGATGCCGCCGAAAAGATTCGTACGGTAAAAGACGCGGTTGACTTTATCGAAAAACAAGTCTAATCGGACATGTTTTCATTTTAAGGACGCCGATCACGCTAGGTATTGGCGTCCTTTTTTATCGGATATTCAAGAAGGTCAAAAAAGGAAGGATACATGACAAGACGAGTCGTAATTACGGGGATGGGTATTTTAAGCCCCTTAGGACGTGGGTTAAAGACAAACTGGGACAAAATTACACAAGGAGTCTCAGGTATTTCTGCCATTAAATCATTTGATACAACAAATTTTGTGGCAAAAATTGCAGGTCAAATTCCTGTTGGTGATAAAGAAGGGGAGTTTTTTCCGGATTCGGTTTTATCTCCCAAAGAACAACGTCATGTTGATCCCTTTATTTTATATGGCCTGTGTGCTGCGACAGATGCGGTTGAGGATTCGGGGTATCTTCCGCAAACGGAAGAAGAAATGGAGCGTTCCGGCGTTTTGATTGGCTCCGGTATCGGAGGACTTCAAACGATTGAAGCCGGTTCTATTTTGGTTCATGAGCAAGGGCCTCGTCGTTTATCGCCGTTTTTTATCCCTTCTGCGTTAATTAACTTAATTTCCGGACAAGTTTCTATTAAGTACGGTTTTAAAGGCCCCAATCATGCGGTTGTGACGGCTTGTGCAACGGGAACGCATGCAATCGGAGATGCCGTTCGTATTATTAAGAATAATGAAGCAGACGTTATGATTGCAGGTGGTGCCGAGGCGGCTATTTGTCCGATCGGAATTGCCGGTTTCTCTCAAGCAAAAGCATTGTCAACAAAGTATAATGAAACACCGGAATTGGCTTCTCGTCCTTGGGATAAAGGTCGTGACGGATTTATTATGGGCGAAGGATCAGGTGTGGTTGTGTTAGAAGAATATGAACATGCCCAAAAAAGAGGAGCTAAGATTTATGCCGAGGTTGTCGGCTATGCCATGACGGGAGACGCTCACCATATTACGGCCCCCGGTGGAAACGGCGGATTAAGAGCAATGCAACAAGCTCTGAAATCTGCAGGTTTAAATCCCGAAGATGTTGATTACATTAATGCTCATGGAACATCAACACCGTTGGGAGATATGGTTGAATTCCGTGCGGTTAAAAGTGTTTTTGGTGAGAATTCAAAAGTTTCTATGTCTTCTACAAAGTCTTGTATCGGGCATTTATTGGGTGCTGCCGGTGCGGTCGAATCCATTTATTCGGTGATGGCGATTAACACGGGTATTTTACCTCCGACCATTAACTTAAATGATCCGGAAGAAGAAACAAAGGGATTTGATTTGGTTCCGAATGTTGCCAAAGAAAAGAAAGTGACCGTTGCTCTTTCTAACTCTTTTGGCTTTGGCGGAACAAACGGTACCTTGATTTTCAAGAAGATTTGATTTTTGAGAGAATTCTTTTTATAAAGAAAGGCCACCTAAAAGGGTGGTCTTTCTTTATGGAGAAGAAATTAGATATATCCATTTTTACTTTTGAAATGGAATATTAAATAAGAAGAGAGAGATTTATTAATTTTTGCTTGAAAATAAGTTGGTTTATATTAAAAAGTATTAAAAATCAATTGATTATATTGACCTTTTTTGTCGCAAAAAAAGGATCCTTTTTTTTATACACGAAAGGAGGGCAGAAAATCAAGGTTTTTTTGATCCAAAAAGCGTTGCAAAAAAACGATCGTTTTTTTGAAACAGTTTTGGAGAGA
>CALXPF010000101.1 GCA_944390205.1 uncultured Alphaproteobacteria bacterium | reverse complement strand
AATTCGTCAAGAGATGAAAAGCAGTAATCTTTTTTTATATTTAGATAAATTCGTCCGGGATTTGTCCCCTCGCAAAAGGCAATATCATAGATTATGATTCGAAGCTGATTAAGTTGATTATGTGTCATCATTTGGGGTTGTGAAGGATTATAAACTGGCGGTAGATAAAGTGATACCCCGTCTTTTTCTACCGCAACTGAAAAAAAAGAAAAAACAAAACTCCGACAATTCCGATACCAAGCCAATGAAATAAACCGATATTCATTTTGCAGTGGCAGTTATTTAAATGAATACGGTTTCCTGTCAGTTGAATTGAATGATCGGAACGCATTTTAAAATGATTTTCTTGTCGGTTGTCTTGTTGTTTTGCCGATGCGTTATCTGGAAAATCAGAGACGGGTTTTGCTTTTGACAACGCCTCCCGAATAGTTTCGTCTAAATTCATCTTGATATACCCTATATAAATTAAACTCTTTTTTGATTAAACCACTTTCGTTTTTAGAAAAAAATCTGAAAGTTCGATGATTTTGGCTTTTTTATTTTCCTGTGTAATGTGTGATGTTTTTTTTTAATTCGCAATAATATGTTCTGCTTTTGTTTGAGGATCTATATAAAAAGAGTTGTCTTTAAGCCATTCTTCAACAACTCGAATAATAACGGATAAGTGTTCTTTGTTGAGCTTTCCTTGGGAGGAAGATAAAATGGGTAAGTCAGTCAGCTTTTCTTGATCACAGTGCAGAATTTGAGCGATTTTGTAACGGATGTCTTCCGGTAAATGCTTGGGACTTCCCAACACAAGATATTGGTATATGTACGCCGGACTTTTCCCGATCGCAAGTGAAAGTGACTTGTAATTCATCCCGCTTTGTTTCTTTTGATCAATACAGTGGGATAAATATTGTCTGGCTTTTGAATTATTAAATAAAACTTTATTTGCTTCTCTTGACATGACTTTTCTATACCATAACAAAAAAAAATAATCAAATATTATTTTTTATATTGACATAATATAATTTATAATATTATATTCTCCGTGAAGTTAATTGACGGAGGTTTTATGTCGGATATAATTTTTAAAAAGCAAGGGAAAGGCATTCCGATTCGAATTATCGAAAACGGAGCGTTCAATTTAAAATCACCATATCAAATCCGAAACGATGGGTTCCGATTATTATTTTTTGTGAAAAGAACAGAGCAAATGATTCATGATTAAAATAAGATTGTTTCGGATTTTTATCAGAAAAAAATTTGATCTGCTGATTTTAAATGATCAATTATAGGGGAAAGGCATATGGAAAAAGGTTGGATTCGATTAAGCAGGCGTATCTTATCGTGGCATTGGTATCAAGAGAGTATGACGTTTCGCATTTTTATTCATTTGCTGTTAAAAGCTAACTACGAAACCAGATATTGGTGCCGCGTGGAGGTCAAAAGAGGGTCTTTGATTACAAGTCTATCGTCATTATCTCAAGAAACGGGATTAAGTATTCAATCGGTCAGAACCGCTTTAAAACATCTTAAGAATACCGGTGAAATTCAAATTCGATCTACTCATCGATATTCTGTTATTACGATTGTTAATTATTATTTTTATCAGCCCGTTTCCGAGAATAATCAGATGCTTTTATTTGATCCCGATGAACGTTTTTATTCTGATTCGGATTATCGGAATTCGTCATCTGTTAGCCGGAATGTCGGTTGTTTGAAAAAAATGAGCGAATACCGTCTAAAAAGACAAAATAATCCGGATAAAAATCTAAAAGATATTCATCGATCTAAAAGAAAACGCTCGCTTTTGGGAACAAAATCCGCTCTACCTCAAAAAAATAAAAAGGAGATTCCATGGTAATTTATTTAACGCCTTATGTAAAACGTTTTAAAGACGCTTCTTTTGATGCGTTTAAAACGCCTTCTTCGGAGCATTTGAAAGTGCGTCAATTTTTGAGAGATTCTGCTCAAACCGGATTACATAAAAATGTTTTCTTATTGGGTGGAGTCGGGACGGGAAAAACGTATCTTGCCTATTCTTTTTTAAAAGAGCTCGCCAGATTAAAATGGATTGAAGTGACACACTCTTTTTGGTGGCAAAGTGACGTCTGCCTCATTGTTAATATGAAAAAAATTTTAGATAAGATAAAGGATAATTGGAAGGCAGAACATAAATTGCCTTCCGGAGCTGTTTTGGAAACGGAAAAGACCGTTCCCGTTCTGATCATTGATGAGGTCGGGCTTCAGTACGGCACCCCGTTTGAACGCTTGGAGCTTTTTGACTTGTTTAATTCAAGATATGAAAATATGTTGCCCACCATTTGTTTGTCTAATCTAAAAATGGAAGAAATTGAACGCATTTTGGGAAAAAGGATATTTGATCGTCTTTCTCAAAATATGGAATGCTTTTACTTGTCCGGAAAAAGTCAACGGTTAAAGGAGGAAAAATGACTAAAAATTATACATCTATTCAAGAAGTAATTCAAGCAATTGAGCGAGCTGTTCAAATTTTGAACGCAATGCCCGAAGAAAAAGTGCGCGGATATTTTAATCTTTGGCCAAAGGTAGATATTTGTGAGCAAACTTCTTCTGATTTTACGCTAACACTGGAACAGTTGGATCCTCATTCAAAAGACGGTTCCGGACGTTTTTACCCGTTCCCGTGGGAAATCGATGAAATGGAGGATGTGATCTTTAATTGGTTGCACTGTTTGACTTTTAAGGAAAAAAAAGTTGTCTGGAAGCGATGCAGCGGTATGGGCTGGAAGCGGGTTGCTTATGAAATGAATTTGGGGGAGAGAACGGCACAGCGGTTGTTTAAGTCCGCTTGCGGAAATATTTATAACTTTTTGAATTTACGCAAAAAAATAGGAGAAAATAAAGGGGTCAAGCCCTCCCTTGTCTCGTGGCAAGAGGTTCTGGAAAACCCTTTCAAAAAGAAATTATCGGCGAATTCACGAAATATAACAAAAAAATAAACAAAATAAATTTTTGATGAAAAACAAAATGTTATAATATGCTTTTATAAAAATATATTATTACTAAAAAAAGTATTTGACAGAAAAGATATCCTATGGTAGAATAACAATATCGGGAAAGAAAGGAGTTTGCAATGTCATTAAAAGATACTTTAAAAAAATATAAAGCACAAATTAAGATGTCTGCTGTTTCTGTCGGTGCGGCATTGGTTCCGGTGTTGAATGTTTCATGTGCTTCCAATATGCCGGTGGATACCCCTTCATATATTTCTCAAGCAAATTATGTTCGGGATTCTGAAGGACGCATCGTTTCTTCTCAACGGGTGTCTTATAATCCGCAAAACGCATATCGCTATAATGCACGGTTGGAGAAACAGAGATTCGGCTATGTAAGGACATTGAGTAATGAAGCAGAGAGCTGGGTGCGTACGTTGGATCGTTTAAAAACAAGTGATATTGTGCGTGAGGGGTTGAAGATCTCTAACGAGGGAAAACGCATTAACAATGTGACTCGCCAACTTAAAAATGCATCTCTTTTAAAAGATTTGCTGGGTAGATAGGTTCTATTGAGTTTCTTAAAAAGCCGCTCTTTTCTGGGTGGCTTTTTTGTATCCCGAAAATCATCTGTCAGATGTATGGTTTGGTAAAGCTTAATGTAAGGGACTTGGGTTTTATATGGTTGATGTTGCAGTGTGGAGAGAAAGTTATGTTCATCTGATTTTTCTGTTGAAAATAGAATAAAGAGAGGAAAATTGCAATTTTTGTTTAAAACACAAATTTGATTATGATAAAAAGTTATTAAAAATCAATTGATTATATTGACATTTTTTGTCGCAAAAAAAGGATCCTTTTTTTTATACACGAAAGGAGGGCAGAAAATCAAGGTTTTTTTGATCTAAAAAGCGTTGCAAAAAAACGATCGTTTTTTTGAAACAGTTTTGGAGAGATAGGATGTTCAAAGATTTGTTTTTTAA
>CALXPF010000100.1 GCA_944390205.1 uncultured Alphaproteobacteria bacterium | reverse complement strand
AAATGGGACGTGTTATTCGTGTGATAATGAAGCAGGCGTCAATGTGACCGGCGTAGAAGAGAATTGTGGGGTTTGTGAGAATAGAGAACTATGGGAAAAGAGTGCTTCTGAAACGCTATGTGTCTTACCTTGTCCGAATGAGAAACCACTGAGAGGAAAAACAGGAAATTGTTATTCATGTTATGAAAAAGAACCTATTGATATTAGAAATTTTAATAATCGGGACATTCATTGCTCGAGTATTTGTCCTAATCGAATTTTAAATGGACACAGTAATTTTTACTGCTCATTACCTTGTGGAGACAATGAATTTACAAATACATCCGGACGATGCTATTCGTGTAATGAAGAAAGAAATGTAGATGTCAGTGGGGTTTCCCACGAGGGTTGTGAACAATGTCCTAATCGAACTCGATACGGGACTATTTGTGTGGTAGACTGTCCTAAGGGGGAATTTAAGGATGCGTCTGGAAATTGTAGAAGTTGTGAAGATCCTGAATCAATTTATTATCAAGCACATCTTTCTAAACCATATTGTTCGACTGTCTGTCCAAATCGAGTATCAAATGGATATTATGACTGGCGATGTTCACTTCCCTGTGGAGAAGGAACTTTTACCGGGCGTGACGGAGAATGTTATTCGTGTGAAGATGAAAGGAGTATAGATGTAACGCTTGTATCTCATGATGGATGTGAGCGTTGTCCCAACAGAATAGTATCCGGCTACTTTTGTATTCTTAATTGCAATAGCGGAGAAATAAAAGGGAACAATGGAACATGTTATTCCTGTTATCATTCAGAGCCTATTTATACAGGTTCTTCCGGAGAGTATTGTACATCCATTTGTCCTAATAGGATATCTAATGGTCAGTCTAATCTTTATTGCTCTTTACCCTGTGAAGGTAATCAATTTAATGGAGATAATGGAATTTGTTATGAATGTACTGATGAGCGTAATATTCGTGTCCGTTCCGTAAACCATACAGGTTGTGAACAGTGCCCCGATACACGCAACTTGTATAATGAGTATTGTGTCCCCAAATGCCCAGGCGATGCACCGCTCAGAGGATCGGATAACAAATGTTATCCGTGTGATACCGAAACGCGGGTTCCTGTCTCGGGTATGACGGATGCTTGTTATGAATGTGCCGATCAGCGAAAATTAGATGGAAACTATTGTGTTCTCAAATAGATCATAAAAAATAAAACCCTCCTAAAATGATCTGTCCAACTTTCGGGGGACAGATCAAAAGAGGGTTTTATTTTGTCTTTTTTTATTACGCTCTTAGCTCAGCGCCTGTTGATTTATGAACCAAATTAACAATTTGCGTACATAAAATCTCGATTTCCTGATCTGTCATGGTTTTTTCATACGGCCAAATGGTCACTTGAACCGCAATCGATTTTTTGCCGGAGGGCAGTTTATCTCCTTGATAGACATCAAAAACAGAAATATCGGTAATCTTCTCTTTATCAGCACTTTGGATTGCAGAAACAATCTTCCCCGCTTCTACGCTTTCATCCACCACAAACGCAAAATCGCGTGTGAGTGGCATAAGGGGTGATAATTTCAGCAATTTTTGTGACTTCCCTTTCGCTCTTTGTTGAGGAATGTTGTCCAAATAAATTTCAAAAGCCGAAACAGGCGTTTTAATGCCGAATGTTTTTAAAATCATCGGATGAATTTCGCCAAAAACAGCTACAATATTCTTGCCCAGACAAAAACTTCCGCTTTTCCCCGGATGGTACCAAGAAGGCGCTTTTGCTTGAATTTGCAGATTGTGCGGGGCATCTGCCGCCGTTAATCCGGTCAGGGCATCTGCTTTGGCGTCAAAGACATCAACCGCTCGTTGTGTCTCCAAAAAGTGACGGGGAGTCATGTTGCCGGCTCTGACCCCTGCAGCAACGAGCCGTTGCTCATTCGGTGTGTAGGAGTAGAATTCCGGTCCGACTTCAAAAAGTTGAACGTCTTTTATCCCGCGATCTTGATTTCTCTTGACGGCTGACAGCAAGTTCGGAATCAAAGACGGTCTCATCTCATCTAAATCAGAGGCAATCGGATTGGAGATTTTTATTCCTTTGGAATCAAAATATTGAGCCAATTTTGAATCCATAAAGGACCACGTAATTGCTTGATTTAAACCTCTTGATGCCAATGCTCTTCTGACAGAGGCTTCTCTTTTTTGGTGCGGTAATAAAATGCTGACGGGGAGTTCTGTTCCTCGAAGCGGTTCGTAAGGAAGATCGTCCGTTCCGTGGATACGAATAATCTCTTCGATAATGTCGGCACTTTGTTTGACATCATTGGATCGCCATGAAGGGACGGATAAAACATTTCCGTCAACCGTAAAACCTAATCTTTCCAAAATACCAATGCATTCTTCTTTCGGAAGATCTATTCCGCATATTTTTTTGACTAATCCGAAATCAAACTCAATGGTGTGGTGCCAATCGGGCTCCGATCCCGCAATGATAATCTCAGAGGCTTCGCCACCGCAAATATCCAAGATCAGTTGAGTGGCTCTCTCATTGCCGGATACCTGAGAAGCAGGATCGATTCCCCTTTCAAAACGGGTTCGAGAATCAGATTCGGCATTGAGCAGTCGTCCTGTTTTTGCAACGCTCATCGGGGTAAAATAGGCCGATTCCAAAAAGACATTGACGGTTTCGCTCGTACAACCGGTTGGTGTCCCGCCCATGACGCCGGCAATACTTTGAGCGTTTTGATCATCGGCAATTACGGTCATTTCCGGAGTTAAGGTGTATTCTTTTTCATCAAGAGCATCTAATTTCTCTCCTTCTTTTGCTTTTCGAACCGTTATGTTGCCGGTTAATTTATCGGCATCAAACACGTGGAGCGGTCGACATTCTGCAATATTCAGGTAGTTTGTAATATCAACCAAAGCAGAAATGGGACGCAATCCGGCATTGATTAAAAAGCGTTGCATCCATTCGGGAGAGGAACCGTTTTTTACTCCTTTGATATATCTTCCGACAAATTGGGGACAATCCGGATCCTCAATTCGAACGTGAATCGGGGAGATAAATGTCCCTTTAATCGGTTTAATTTCTTGAGGAATAAGCGTTCCGATTCCGGCAGCATATAAATCTCTGGCAATTCCTTTAATCCCAAAACAGTCGCCTCTGTTCGGTGTGACATTGACATCAAAAATCACATCCGGTTTATAGTATTCCAAAATGGAGGTTCCGGCCGGTAAGTCCGTTTCTAAATCAATAATTCCTTCATGATTGTCCGATAGGTTTAATTCTCTTTCCGAACAGAGCATCCCACAGCTCTCAACCCCTCTGATAACTCCTTTTTCAAGCTTTTCATTATAGTGGGGTATTAAATTGCCGGGGCGAGCCAAAACCGATTTCATTCCCACTCGAACATTGGGAGCTCCACAAACAATTTGTAATGTTTCCGAACCCGTAAAGACAGATAGAACGTGCAGTTTGTCTGCATTGGGATGATGATCAACAGATTTAATTTCTCCGATAATAAAGTCTTTTAAATCACTCGCTTTATCAATAATTTCTTCAACTTCCAAACCGATAGAGGTTAATTTGTCGGCAATTTCTTGAGGAGTTGCATTTGTATCTAAATATGTTTTTAAAGCCGTTAAAGAAACTTTCATTTTTATTTCCTTTATCTTCTTTCGTTAAAATTATCGTTTGCCACCGGCGTTTAAACTTAAACCGGACATAATGTTCGGAATATCCAACGGCAAAAATCCATAGTGTTTAATCCAACGCATATCCGCATCAAAGAAGCTTCGTAAATCGGGGATACCGTATTTTAACATCGCAAATCGATCAATACCGCATCCAAAGGCAAACCCTTGATAAACATCCGGATCCAAACCACAGTTTCTCAAAACATTCGGATGAACCATACCACACCCTAAAAGCTCTATCCAACCGGCCCCTGATTTAATCTTAAATTCACCGTTTTCACGAGAACAACCGACATC
>CALXPF010000099.1 GCA_944390205.1 uncultured Alphaproteobacteria bacterium | reverse complement strand
CATCTTCAAAAAAAGAAACCGCTTTTTTTTTCAAAATAATTTTAAATTCATAATTAAGTATTTGCATCATTTTACTTCCTCTCGATCTTTGGGAGAGTATGATAAAAAAATTAAAAAAAATCAAGAATTATATAAAAAACGATTGACATTGGATCAAATCAATTTAAATATCATGAAAGAAGGGAAAAAAATGATAAAACACCTCAACACCTCTTGCGTTTTCATCTTAGATAAAAAAGGATCCGCGCGCTCACTCTCATTAGAGACTTTTCAAAAAAAAAGAGCTCTTCCCAAAAATTACTGGGTTCACATTAACCTCTCCGAAAAGGAGGGAAATAAATGGTTAAAAGACAAGGCGGATCTCGATCCTGAGATTTTTCGCTTATTATCCTTTACAAAGCATTCAAGACCTCGGTCTTTGATTGAACAAAACCACTTGCTTTTAGTTCTGAGAACGCCCAATTTGGCCCCAAAATCAGAACCGGATGACCTCGTTTTTTTAAGATTGTGGGCCAGTGAAAACAGACTGATTACAACCGGAACACATCCTGCCATTCACTTTGATTCGTTAGAAAAACAATTTGATAACAAAGAAGGGCCTAAAAACATTGCGGAACTTTTGATTACCCTTTTGGACAATGTCATTATGTCAACAACCAACATCATTAATGATATTGAAGATAAAGTTGATGATTTGGAAGAAGCGATCATCTCCAAAAAGGCTCCGCTTTCCGCTTACGATGATCTCTCCGAGATATTAAGACAAGTTGTTGGCATCAGGCGATATTTAGTTCCCGAAAGAGAAGCAATTTGGAATCTTTCACACAAAAAAGCAAAATGGTTTGATCATGCCTTGGAAGAAGGAATCAGCAACAGTTTTTATCGTATTGAGCGCCTTATTGAAGACTTGGATCTTCAAGAAAGACGTGTTCGAATCAATCAAGATGTTTTAACCGCCGAAGCAACCAAAAAAACTCAAAAAAACTTGTATATGCTATCTATTCTTGCCGGTCTTTTCCTACCCCTCTCCTTTTTGGCCTCTTTATTTGGAATGAATGTGGGAGGCATTCCCTTTTCAACGTCAAAATACGGGCTTTTAGCCATTGTCGGGCTGATGATTTTAGTCGTTCTTATCTGTCTGTATTTCTTTAAGAAACTAAAATGGCTTTAAAAAATAGTTCATCTTAAATAATAAGGTATTGACTTATTGATGACATTTTCATATTCTCACTGTTAAGTATTGATCCAGTGAGAATCGTGTGCCTATTGAAATGAGAAAAAATCAGCCAGAAGATATTAAACGTTCGCTCCGATATGTTTATTTGGGAGGGCTTGCGACTTCGGCTTCTGACACATTGGCAGTCGGACCGACACTGACCGCCTATGCTCTTTTATTCGGAGCCGGTAATTTTGCCATTGGTATTTTGGGCGCTGTTCCGTTTATCGGGAACCTCATTCATCTTTGGGTCTCGGCACTGATTGAAAGGGGTATTTCTGTTAAGAAAATCGCCGTTTGGTCCTCTTTTTTAAGTCGCCCGTTTTTTTTATTCTCAGCTCTTTTAGCTTTTGTCCACACGCAAGCATGGGCTCTCCCGACACTCATTTTATGTCTATCCCTTGCCTATCTGATCGGTTGTATGGCCGGCGGAGCCTGGATGCCCTGGATGAAGGCATTGGTTCCAAAACACCTGATGGATTCTTTTTTTTCAACTCGTTTTAAGGGAATGATGATTGCAAAAATTGCTTGCTTTATTTTTGCATATTTATTACTTAAAATCTTCCAAATACATTTCACTGACTATGAAATATACGCCTATGCCATCCTTCTCGGGTTAGCTTTTGTCATTTCAATCTATGGAGCGAGTACTTTTTTATATGTTGAAGATAAACAAATACCCAGAAATCCGGATATCCCCTTTTGGAAAAAAATTAATTTAACATTCAAAAACAAACCGTTTGTAAAATTATTAACCGGATTGAGTTTGCTCAATTTTTCATTGAATTTCTTTTTACCCTTCCTCACCGTCTTTATGATTAAACGGCTTAATCTGGATATGTCCTTTATTTTAATTTTAACACTCATTCAATGGATTTTTTATACTGTTTTCATCAAAAAATGGGGACAAATCTCACAAAGAAAAGGACCGGAAAAGATACTGATTTTATCCGTACCACTATTCATTTTATCTATTTTTTCCTTTATCATTTTAAACCTCTTCCCGATTGAAAACACCGTTTTTCTAATATCACTTCTTGTTCTGATCAATATTATTTTAGGCATCGCTACGGGAGCAATCAATCTTGGGATCAATAATGCCTCGCTGTTATATATACCCGATGAAACGGCAAGCATTTACCTTTCAGTCAACAGTATCTTTAAATCGTTTGCGGGAGCCATTGGTTCTATTTGTGCCGGTATCAGTCTGACTGTTTTTATTTTCTGCGAAGAAAAAATACTTTCTTTAACAGATACGACTACTTATGGTTGGACCTCTTTCTTTTCTCTAACGATCATTCTCTGCTTCATTTCTGCCTATCGCTTAAAAAAAATAAATTAAATCAAAGGATTAAAAATGTATAAAAATAAAAAAATTCTGGCTCTTATTCCTGCTCGTGACGGTTCTTTGGGAATTCCAAATAAGAATTTAATACCCCTCAAAGGGAAACCTCTTCTCCATTGGACAATTGAACTCGCTTTAAAATCTCAACTAATCGATGCCGTCTACTGCTCAACCAATGGAAAAGAAATAAAAAAAGAAGCACTCAAGGCGGGGTGTAAAGTCATTGACAGGCCGGACGAGCTATGTCAAAGCACCTCCCCCACCATTACGGCAGTCACGCACGCCTTGGAATCGCTCAAAACAAAAAATGAATATTATGATTATTTACTTTTGCTTCAACCGACCAATCCCTTCCGATCGCTTGAAATCGTGGATGGCATTATTAAAAGAACCATCGATCTGAACCTTGAAAGCATGCTAAGTGTTCATAAAATTCCCTTTTATATTCCACTGATCCGTCTTTTGAAAGATAACACTTTAGAAAAAATATATCAAAAAAGCTCTTCCATCAGACGACAAGATATGAAAGATTCCTATTACGTCAACGGGACATTGTATATTCACCGAACAGACACAATTACCAATAACACATCTTTAAATGATATTCCGAATCCATATGTTATCGATTCAAAATATGGCATAGATATCAATACAAAAGAGGATCTTGAAGAATGCGAAAGTATGCTAAAAAAGTATTCATTTTAATACTTTCTTTTGTCCTTTTATCCATAAGCTATTTTATTGAACAAAGACGAGATCAAAATACAATTCATGTTTTCTTTGAGGTTTATGCAACAACTCCCGAACTCATGGAGGCCATTGAATTTGTCAAATTACCTCCGGAGCGGATGAAAATTATCGGATGGCATCGCCTTCCAAAGCGAGATAAGAAAATTGATTTGAGAGGACTCAATACAATCGAATTTGATATTCCACCGAGAGAAGGGTTATATACAAGTCAACCCAAAAAATTTGCAAATTTTATAAAAAAAGTTTATCAAATTAAGCCAAACGCCTACTTTGTATTTTATTCAAATATGAGTCAGATCAAAAATCAGCTTTTTCCCATTCTCAGAGAAATCCCTCGCGATAGGGTGCGGGAAATCCACTTGTATGAAGATGGTTTAGGATATGGGATCGGCTCCATGTATAAGCATCAAAATAGAAAAAATATTATAACTAATCCATTGAAATATATATCAATATTTGATAAATATCTTAAAAAAGAAGAAAATGTTTTTTATGCAGAATATTATAATCTCTTACAAATTTTTTATCCAACCATATATCACTTCTTAGGGGCAGATCAAATAAAAAAAAGACCAGAATATCAAAATTTTGTAAAAAAAATCGGAAAGAAAAATATCAAAGATATCAATTTTGAAAAAATCCGTTCACAATTATCTCCTGCTCAAAAGGCCCTGCTTTTTGCCTTGTTGGATTTTGATTACAACTATTGGAAAAAAATCATGAAAGGGAAAAAAACAGTCGTTTTTACGACAGGTTTTGTTTTTGGAAATAAAAACCAAATACAAGCTCAAATCAACATATTAAGAGAACTGCGAGAAGGAAAGTTAAAAAATCTTCTTCCTCAAGATTCCTATACGTGGCTTTACAAACCCCACCCT
>CALXPF010000098.1 GCA_944390205.1 uncultured Alphaproteobacteria bacterium | reverse complement strand
ATTAAATGTGTTGTCAGAAATATTTGACGGCGTATAATAAGTATCAAGAGATTTTTAATTTTACAAAAATGAATATGATCATGGATAATACGCAATATTATGAAATAACCACGCAGAGTTTTGAGAAAATAGGAGTATCCGTTTATTTTCCTAAAAATATGCCGAACCAACGGGTCGCGATTTTGGAGCATGGTTTAGCCGGCTATCGGGATGAGCCCATGATTCAAATTCCGGCAAAAGCCTTGTTGGAAAAAGGCTATACTGTTGTTTGTTTTGATGCAAGGTATGCCTTGGGGGAATCGGATGGCCCCTTGGAGAAAGCCTGTTTTACACGTTTTATTGAAGATTTGAAAACAGTTATTGGGTGGGTCAAAAGACAAGAGTTTTATAATGGCTTCTTAATTTTAGGCGGGCATTCGTTGGGGGCCGGAAGTTGTCTTCATTATGCCATCCGGCATCCAAAAGAGGTCAGCGGACTTATTTTAATTTCAATCGTTTACAACGGACAATTTCTCTTAGAGAGCTATCAAAAAAATTGTGCGGATTTTTTAGCCGAGTGGCAACAAAAAAAATTATTGTACAAAGAGCGGAAAGACCACCCCGAAAAACATGGTTATATTTCTTATGATCATATGAAAGATGCCCTCTCCTATCATTTAGAAAAAGAGGCTTATAAAGTTCAATGTCCGACTCTCATTGTTTTTGGAGATACGGATATTTCCTCTACCGAAACGATCAATTACACTTTATATGAGACCTTGGGAGATATTCACAAAAAAATCATCCAAATCCCCTCCTGCGGACATAATTATAAAACAAAAGAGAATCAAATAGCCCTTTATGAGGCAGTTCACGATTTTTTAAATCGGGAAATAAAATAAAGATTGACTAAAGAAATCAAAAAACATTGACTTTTAGAGGGGAAAAGAATAGGATAAGAAAATCTTTGATCAATGAAGGGCAATCATAAAAAGAGTTTTATAAACAGAAGCAATAAAAGGAGTAAAAAACATGCCGGCAACAACAATGGATCAATTGGTTTCCTTATGCAAACGCCGAGGATTTATTTTTCAAAGTGCCGATATTTACGGAGGCTTGCAAGGGGTTTATGACTTTGGGCCTTTAGGCGTTGAGTTAAAGAACAACTTGAAATCCGCTTGGTGGCGGTCAATGGTTTATGAACGGGATGACATTGAAGGGTTGGATGCCGCCATATTGACACACAGAAAAGTTTTATCTTACAGTGGTCATGAGGCAACCTTTACGGATCCGTTAACTGATTGTAAAAAATGTAAAAATCGTTTTCGAGCGGATCACATCAAGGACGGGAAATGTCCGGTTTGCGGTAGTAAGGAGTTGACAGAGCCTCGTATGTTTAACCTGATGTTTAAAACAACGGTCGGACCGATTGAAGGCGGAGATAACTTTGCATATTTAAGACCCGAAACGGCTCAAGCAATTTTTACACAATTTAAAAATGTTGTGGATGCCACCTCCAGAAAGGTTCCGTTTGGTATTGCCCAAATCGGAAAATCATTCAGAAATGAGATTACTCCGAGAAATTTCATTTTCCGCGTTCGCGAGTTTGAACAAATGGAGCTGGAATTTTTTGTGAAACCCGGAACGGATATGGAATGGTTAGAAACATGGAAAAACATTCGAATCAACTGGTGGATTGAGCAAGGGTTAAATCCGGAGAAGCTCAATGTTCATCGCATAGAAGAGAGTGAATTAGCACACTATTCGAAAGCGACATATGATTTAGAGTATGAGTTTCCACATGGTTTGGAAGAATTAGAGGGAATTGCGGATCGAACCGACTATGATTTAGGGAATCACACAAGATATCAAGATGAATTAAATATTTCGGCTCACGTTCACGAGAATAAAGAAAGTTCGGCAAAACTGGCCTTATTCGATGATGAAACAAAAAAATGGTTTGTTCCCTTTGTTGTGGAGCCATCAGCAGGAGTTGAACGTGGCGTATTAGCCGTTTTAACGGAAGCTTATACGGAAGAGACACTTCCAAGCGGAGAAACACGTACGGTACTCAAGCTTAAAAAGCACTTGGCTCCCGTTAAAGTCGCCGTTATTCCGTTAAAACGCAACCATCCGGAAATTGTCAAGATGGCACACGAGATCAAAAACAGCTTATTAAAGATCGGTATTGGACGCGTGATGTTTGAGGATTCCGGAAACATCGGGAAAGCCTATCGCCGTCATGATGAAATCGGAACCCCACTTTGCATAACGGTTGACTTTGAGAGTATTGAAAAACAACCGGCTACTGTGACATTGAGAAATCGAGACACAATGGAACAAGAACGAATAGCCGTTGCGGATTTACCTGCTTATCTCAAAGAATTTTTTGCAAGATAATCCGAAAAGATACACAAAATCCCCTGTTTTAACAGGGGATTTTTATTGATCAAGTCGGACATATACGAATCATAAAAGGACGCCTTTGAGAAAAAAGAAAAATAAATAAAATAAAGAAAGCAACAAAGGAAAATCAAAGGAAAAACATTGATATATTTCTTCTTTATTTTCGATTACCCCTCATCACCGACTAAATATAATCCACCTAAAAGCCCCAAAAAGGGGGCTTTTTATAATCTTAAAGAGTTTATTTTAAAACACAATCGTTTCCATCGAGTTTTCGCTGATCGACACATTCATAACAAGCATCTGTCATACCCGAGACCGGCACTCTTGTCTCCGTATCGCAGGGATAACACGTGTTATCCGACCCTCTGAGTGGTGAATCCCCTGGGCATTTCGGAACACAATAGTTATTATATAAATTTCGCGTATCAGGGCATTGCTCACACCCTTCATGAGAAACACTATTCACATCAATATTTTTCTCTTCATCGCAGGAATAACATTTACCCGTAGTCCCCGTAAATGTTCCTTCTTTACAGGGGATAGAACAATAGTTATTCCAACCTCCGTTTGCTATTCGATTAGGACAAATATTGCTACAATAATTAGGTGCATCAAGCATATAAATCGGATTTTCATAATTACAAGAATAACATGTTCCGTCATCTCCCCTTATCTCTCCTGTTGGACAATCCAAGATACATGAAGTTCCAGCCAATTTACGATTGGGACATTGTTCACATCCCCCATGAGAAACGCCATTGACGCTCACATTTTTTTCTTCATCGCAAGAATAGCAATCTCCATCATAGCCTGTAAAAAAGCCTTCTTGACATGGGAGTGAACATCTCCAATCTAAATACCCGTTTGCTACTCTATTAAAACAAATATTTTCACAATAATTGAGTGCATTTACAATTGTAATAGGATTCGGATAATCACACGAATAACAGTGCCCATCATCCCCTCTAATTTCCGACTCAGAACAATTTAATATACAATAGTCTCCGTACTGTACTCTATCTTCACAACTGTTACAGCCACCATGAGAAACACCACTAATCATAACATTTTTCTCTTCATCACATGAATAACATTTGCCATCCATTCCAATAAACTCATTTTCTTGGCAAGAAAGAGAGCACTTCAAGTTATTATATCCGTTTGCTACTCTATTGGGACATATGGCGGAACAATAAGTAGCGGCGCTATTCATTCCAATTGGATCCGGATGATCACACGCATAGCATTTTCCATCATTCCCCCTCAGCGGTTTATCAGAAGGACATGGAATCACACATTGGGTTTCAGTTGTCGTTCTTTCCCACAACACCCTGTTCGTACAAACGCTACAGTTCTCTTCTACGCCTGTCACATTCACTCCGCCCTCATTATCACACGCATAACAAGTTCCATCTTTCCCAATCAAGGGTTTATGCCATGGGCAACACTGATCGTTCTCATTACAGCACATCCCATTGACGGCTTTCGCACAACAATAAGGTCCTGAGCGTCTCTCTTTCGGGCAACAGATCTGTTCTCCCGTCTCCGTATCTTGAGCACACCGCTCATACCCCTCGCAGGAAGACACACAAATGTTCTCTTGACACCGTTGACACGAACTACAATCACTGTCCTTTTCACAATACCAGTTGGGCAGGGCTGTCTCGTCCATATCCTCATCAAACAAAAACACCATGGTGGCCGTTTCTCTGTTATCCATCTCACTCGGTTTACAGATCAGATCGTTTCCCCCATACACAATCTCGTTGGCTTTCATCAAAACAGGGAGTTTCCACCCCATCTTTAAAATCTTGCGACA
>CALXPF010000097.1 GCA_944390205.1 uncultured Alphaproteobacteria bacterium | reverse complement strand
TACTGTAGCAAAGGAGTTTTTTACGTGTAAAGCTGTAAGCTCTTTGGAACTACCGACCCAGTCGATAGTTTTCTTGTTACAAAAAGATCCGCCTGACAAGAAGGCGGATCTTTCCAATAAAAGCCCTTTTAGCGTGTTAACTTTCTTATGAGGCCATCTCTTTTGACCCTGTTCTGACCAGCGGTGGTCTTTGAGGCGTGTAAGGAGCATTTTGTCTGGCCCGATTAAGAGCTGCTCTGGTCGACTGATTATCCTGCATTGAATTTTGGAAATTTTTATAATCCAAATTGTTATTTTGAGCTTTTTGAGCAATTTCCTTAGGATCCGTTTTCAGCTCTTTTCCTTGACCATCAAAAGCTTGCGGATCTTTCAAACTTCCTTTTACCGTCACATGAAATGCCGTTTTCTGAGCCCATTTCTCGACCTCTTTTTGTGTAAAATCAATTCCGAAAGTTGTACGTAATTTCTGACCGAATTCCGGATGATTTCGTGCATAATCTTGAACGGCATTCGAAAATTTTTTCATTTCCCTTTTTGAAAACTGATCATATCTCAAGGTTCCGTCTTTATCTTGCGGCAAAGACTTCAACAACTTTGGATTATCCTGTTCCAGTCCGGATCTCATCTGAACGGCTAACTGAGCCAAAGCCTGTTCTCTGGTTATTCCTTTTTTCATCAACTGACGATCAATATATTGAAGTTTATTGGCCTCTATCTCTTTATCTCTTCTGATTCCCTCTTCTTTAAGATGATCCATATACCGATTCAACATATCGGCCGGAGCAGCCAACAACGCAAAAAAGCTATTGAAAATAGCGTCACCGATATCTCCTTGCGTCCACGCATCCAAAGCCGGTTTAAAAGAATCCCATATCTGAAATTTTTTAGGAACGAATTGATCCTCAAACATTTTTTGATTCGCCAAAAACTCAGGAACATTTGACTGCGCTTGTTGAGGGATCTGCGGGGCCACCGGTTTTGCCTGTTCGGGAGCCGTTTGTTGTGAAGGTCCCTTTCCAAGAACAGGATTCGGCTTTTGCGGGGCAACACCGCCAAGAGATTCATTTGGCTTTTGTTCCGTATTCCCGTTCGCCTTCCCCATCTCAGAAGATTTTTCGTCTTTCGAAGCGGGAGGAACAGATGCTCCTGCCAATTGTTCGGTCGGATTTTTCCCTTTTGCCGAAAGGTCAGTCCCCTCTTGTTTAACAGTATGATCCGAATTCAAAGCATCTTTTCCCGTTTCAGTTTCTAACACAGGATTCGAAATAAAATGACTGCGACTACTATTCAAAAGCTCGTCTGTTTTCCCCGATGCATTCTGAATGAGCGAGTTCACACTGTTTTCAAATTCGGAATACCTGTTTTGTTGCTGAGTCTCTAAATCTTTCAAGTGGCTACTGTTCACAGAGTGCATATACTCCTCAGGTGTCTGATTCGTACTCGCAAACTGATCAGACGAAGAAGACACTGCGGGCTTATCCTCATTTGAGGGCTTCATACCCGAATTGGGTGCTTCACCCGTCATGCCATTTTCCGCATCCTTCTTTCTGTTGGGATCCAACGCGGCTGCCAACCTTTCTTTTTCCCGCCCGGAATCACGACGTCGCTCATCTCTTCTGGACTGTTCGGCCTCTTCTTCGGCGGCCTCTTTTCTTCGCTTAACTTCTTTATTCCAAGCCTCAATGTCTTCATTCTTTTCCATTGTGCTTTCGTAAGCTTTTTTATCATCTTCTTCCGGATTATATGGCATGTGCATCTCCTTCTTTTTTCTTTCTACAAACTTCTTGATATCAGTATATCATCAAAAAAAAATTTGTCAAATTTTACACTGATAAATTTTTTAAGAACTTTCCGATTTCCTTATTTTTAGCCATTGCCTCTTGCGGTGTCATCACACTCTGCCCGTTTTTATCCTCCACGATAATCGGAGAAAAATAGCCGGGATTCTGAATAAGAACCTCCCATGCCTTTTGAGAATCTCGACGTCGCATTTTCAGATAATTGCGAATCAACTTTCTGGCATCAATCGGAAAATGTTGAGCCTCCAATTTATCGGCGTATGTCTCAATCGTCTCATTTTCTATCTCTTCATGCCGTTGTATTTCCAACAAGACCGAGGCTGTTTCCTCTCTTAAAGTTTCGCCTTGTTGTTTTAGGGTTTCCTCCTCTTTTGAGAGCGCATAATCAAAATAATCTAACAACAACTCTTTCCATTGCGGCTGTGAAGAATAGGCATCCGTGACAATCTTAATTCCCTGACGAATACTGATCTGCGACAAATCTCTCACACCGATCAGATAAGCAACAAGCATTCGCAATTCGCCATCCGCACGGACATCGTCAAAGTCATCCATCCCGATTTGATCTGCCGGAATTGTTAAGGCCGGGGCTCCGTTCAGAACAGAACGCTGAGCATAAAAAAGTTTATAAACATGAAATAACTTTCCTTTTATATCCATCTTTCTCTCCTTTTTTCCTAATTATAACCAATATTTCAAAATAAGCTATAAAAAAGTTTTATTTCTTATGAAAATATGTTATAATATGAAAAAATCATATCAACGGAGAATAACATGAGAAAGAAAATCCCGTTTTTTATCGTATTTACAATCTCTTTATTTTTTGTCTCAGAGGCATGGGCCAGCCTTAATCCCTTTTGTGATATTCTTTCAAAATTAGCAAAGTCTGCGGCCACAACATCGAGTGAGCATGCCAGTGGAGGTGGATTTTGTTGGTTCTGTCCTATTTTTACAACATTATTTGATGCGATGAACACACTGGCTACAAATGTTGCCTACAAATTGAGGGATGTCTTTTTAGCCACCTTGGGAGTTGGTCTTCTCTTCTTTATTGCCTTCCGTGTCGGGAAAATGGTGGTACAACTCCAAGAAGTTGATTTAATGCAATTTATAGGAGATTTATTCAAATATCTGGGCCGAGCTATTATTGCTTCGGCGCTTTTGTATTCTTCTATCGGAATTTATCAACATCTTGTCAGTCCGATGTTGCAACTTTCTTTAGAACTATCCTCATCTTTAATGGACGTCGGAAATTTTTCAGATACCAACAAAATGATTACATCAGCCTCACAGTCTGGCATTTCCGTAAATCCCATTTGTACCAAGGAAGGTCAAACGGCTGATCCCAGCAAACAAACAACGGCTTTTACAACAAATGTTCGAAATTCTTTGGAGTGTTTTCTCATCAAAGCAAGTGCTCTTTTTGTTGTTGGGATGGCCATTGGCTTGTGTATTATTTCTCTGGGATTTACAGCTCTTGTTTTCCATGTTTTACCAAACCCCTACTACATCTTATTGGGAATTCTTGTTTTCATTTGCTTTTTTGCCATCTTTCTGGCTTTTCCGTTTAAATTGATGGACGCCATGATACGTTTAGCTTTTATATGTGCATTAACCCCGCTTTGGATCATTTTGTGGGTTTTTCCGGCGACTGTCGGATATACGAAAAAAGCTTGGGACATGTTTTTAAGCGCCTGTTTAATGTTCTTATGCCTTTCAATTATTCTCATATTTATATCGGCCATGATGAATGCCGCCCTACCGAACATCGATCAGGTCATTCAGTTAATGGTTCAAGGGAAAGACAAGGAGGCGGCCGATCTTCTCCCCATTTCCGGAAGAGATCTGTTAGTGACTCTGGCGATCAGTTATTTAGCATTCAAAACCCTTGGGACAGCTTCGGCCCTTGCCAATTCATTTATTGGCGCTGCCGATTTAGGACTGGGAAATACAATGGGACAACAGGCTCGTAATCTGACCGTAACCGCCGGAAAATACACTAAGTCCGGCTATAAATTCGGGAAAACAGCCACATTGGGAGCCATTGGGGCCATTGGTGGAGCTTTAGGCAGTCTAAGAAGAAAAAGTCCTTCCTTAGGTAAATTTGAAAGTGGTACCCCATCTGCCCCCGGTGCTGCTCCTGCCGCAAAATATACACCTGCCTCCGAAGGAATGGGCGGAACACCCACAGGGGGATACGGCATGCCTCCTTCGGGCGGAAAAGGAGTTCCTCCCTTTGGAGGGGCTCCGGGATCAATGCCCGTCCCGCCCACTTCCGGTATCGGAAAGCAACCTCAATCCACGTCGGGTTCAAAAAATCCGGATCAAACAACAAGAGATGGGGATCGACATACTCCGGATGCTTCTTTCTCGGAAGGTATTATATCCGGGCCGACTTCTTCCGTAAAATCTTCGACGGAGACAAAGCCGAAATCCTCGGAAAAACCGGCAACACAACAGAAGCAAG
>CALXPF010000096.1 GCA_944390205.1 uncultured Alphaproteobacteria bacterium | reverse complement strand
AGGAAGATGAAGAATATTTAGATATTAAAGAAGAAGACCGTGAAGAATTTGAAGTAAATATTGAATTTGATAAAGAAGACCGATTGATGGCCAAATTGTTTTTATGGATTTTTATCAGTCCCGTCGGGGGTCTTTTTTATATGGTTTCTGATTTTTTATTGACAGTCGGTACTCAAAAAAAAATGATGAGTGTTTCTTGGTCCAGATTGGCATTGGTCGGTGGAATTTTTGTTTCCGGATGTTTTTTATATGCCGCTATAAATTTTGTACCTGCTTTGATAAAGGTTGTTTTTATATCCGTTCTTTTTATCTGGTATCTGCTGACAACCGTCACGCTTCTTGTCGGTCGTAAAACACCTTTTCTGACAAAGCTCATTGATCTCTTCCCAAAATCAATGACGTGTTTTCAGGTAATCGGAACGATGTTCTATTCGATTTTTATCTTGCTCATGATCTTGTCATTTTTTAATTTTCTGTTCCCGATTGTTCCTCAAAACGCTGTTTTAACGGCGCTCCTCTTTATTGAACCGATCACGTGTTTAATGATTATTTCTTTGATCGTGGCGTTTTTGCGTATTTTTGTTCAAAAAAGAAATTTATTTTAATCTGTTTTCCGTTGTTTTTAAGGGAGTATCATGCTGCGGTTTGTTTCTCAGCTTGACCCGTTTTTTGATCGAAAAACGGCTCAGGAGCTTTTTCTGACTCATGTCGATGATCTGGAAGATCAATACGGCTTCGATTTTTTGTTGAAACATAGCTTATTTTGGAATATCTATGATCAAAATAACTTTGTCGGATGTATTTTTTGTTTTGAAGAGGATCATAAAAACTGGGTAGGGGGATTTGCTCACAGGAAAAATCATTTCTCATGTGTTCGTGCGTTGCAACAAATTCGCCTCTTGTTTCCGGTGTTATATGCTCATACCATTCATTTGAATGCCGTCATTTGTCTCAAAAGAGCCGGATTTGAATGGTTTGATCGTGAAAAAGGTATTTTGGTCGCCGGACTTACAAAAAAAGGAGAATCTGAATGATTCGGAATTGATAATGACTATTGAAATAGGTTATGTGAACGGACGGATTAAATTCTTAAACAGGGGTAAACCCTTTTTAATGCCGTCAAATTAAAGTACTAAACTTAATTAATTAAAAATGAAAGGAGAAAATATGTCCAGTGCAAGCGGTAAAGCAAAAATACCTACAATTTCTTATGATACCGGAGGATTATACGGATCTTTGACTTTAGGGAAAAACGGTTCTTATAATCCCAATTCATTTCAAAAAAATTGGGTGGATTCGACTTCAAACGGAATTTTAAATTATACCAATCAAATATTAAATCCAAGCTATGACAGTGAAACATTTAAAGCCAATCAAAATTTACTCAATCAATCCTTAAATACAAGTTTTGAAAATGACGTTATTAAATCACTGGCTCAAAATAATATCAGTCGTGGCTCTGCAACCACTGCTAAAGCAAATGATTTTTCAAATATGGCGGCCGATATGCAACAAGAAGCGATTAATGACGAGGACACCCGTAATTCCGAAGTTCTGAATCAATTGATAAATGCTTATCAAATTCCCTTTAATATGATGACGGGAAGCGCATCACAGGCGGAAAATACCTTGTCTACACAGACAAATGCACAACAAGATGCTCAAAAAAATCAGGCTCAGATCGTCTCATCATTGATGAAACTTTTCAGTTAGAGTCATTTAAGTAAAAAAATAATTGATGAATATGAATAGAATGCTTGACAATTGATATCGAAAACGGTAAATGAAATAAGAGTTAATGTTATATTCTTTTGAGGGGAATAATTATAAGTTTAATTTTAAATTTTTGTTTATATCAATTCAAAAGTATATCTTTTAAAATTCAATTTTAAATGATAAATTTGTATTAAAAAATAAAAAAGATTGTAGGGATATCGAAGTATGTTTTTAATTTTGATGTTTTTGTTGTTTTTGAGCGGGTTTGCTTTTTTGGGATTAGGTTATGGTAAAATCGGGGCAAAAATAGTTTGTTTAACTCTTTTTTGTTCCATTTATATGTATTTCCATATTGTTTTCCACGTATCTGCCATATCCTTTTTATTGGGGATTTTTTCTCTTCCTTTAATGGGTATGTGTTTGTATGGGTTGATGCCGTATTCCGAAAAAGACGATTCTTTTTTAGAAAATCAAGAAAATAAAAAAAATCGAATATACTTTTAACAGGTTGTTTTATAATGTGAAAAAAAAGGTCTCAGCTTTGAGACCTTTTTTATTTTTTAGGAGAATAAATATGTCCAGTGCAAGCGGTAAAGCAAAAATTCCGACCATTTCCTTTGACAGCGGTTTATATGGTTCTGTTACATCCGGAAAAACAAATTCTTTTAATCCGAATCAATTTCAAACAACATTGGTTCAAACAGCCCAAAACGGCATGAACGACTATTTGAAACAAATGGTTGATCCGAGCTATGATGATTCGGGGATAAAAAATCAAATTTCCGCTCAAAATAAATTGGCGACGCAGTCTTATATCAACTCTGTCGTAAACCCTCTTTCTCAAAGAGGATTTAATCGTGATTCTTTCACCTCAAATTTAAATCAACAATTTAATTCGACCTTGTCTGATTTGAAAACATCATCCATGGCGAATGCGTCTGAAAACGCCGTGACAAAATTGAACCAGCTGAGTACTCTTTATCAATTGCCTTATGATATGAGTACCAAAATGCGTGATTTAAGCAATCAGGTTTTACAAAACAACACGTCCGCTCAATCTCAGGCGCAATCCAATCAAGCTCAATTGATCGGAAACGGAATGAATTTTCTGAAAAATGTCGGAAGCAAATTGCTGTCGGATGCCAGATTAAAAGAAAATTTAAGTGTTTTAGAGGTGGTGGATGATTGTCCGATTTATTTATTTGATTATATTAACGGATCTAAAAATCAAATCGGAGTCGTTGCTCAAGATATTTTAGATAAATATCCACAGGCCGTTTTTATGAGAGAAGATGGTTATTATGAGGTCGACTACAATCAATTGCCTCAAACGGTTCAAAATAAAATTCAAGAATGGAAATCTAAAATGTAATGTTTTGATTTAATAACGATTTTTGTGCGTTCCTTGCCGAGAGGTAAGCGTGTTGGCCTTTTGATATTCAAAAGGTTTTTTTATTAAAAGGAGATAAGTATGAAGCAAAATAATAATAGATATTCTTATGATGAGAATACATCCCAAAATGCATTTTCAATGAAAAATCAAGGGCAATCGGAAGCAGATTCTCAGAGTCAAGAGCCTTCTGACGAAGGCTTTTCTATTTTAAATACCATTCGAAACTGGAAAGATAATCTCTTTGACGGGTTTGGGAAAAAAATAATAGACAACCCTTTGTTAAAACAAGAAAAGTTAAATGAGGTATGCCGTTATCTCAGCCCGTATTGTGAAAATAATCCGTATGAGACACAAGAGATGACAATCCCTGAGTGGAAAATCGAGGAAATGGAAACAAGATTTAGTCCAAAAGAAGACGAATTAGAAGAATTGTCTCCCGTAAACGAGACACAAAACAGATATCGAGACCAAGACGGATCAAATGTCTCTTTTGAACCCAAAAGGAATAATAGGGGCGGGCAAACTCCGTCTTTTATAAATCCGCATCGAATTAAAAGGGGAGATACTTTAAATACACAAATATATCCTCGGAACAATTTTAATCAATTTTCTGAAAAGTATCAATCCGGTCTCCCTGCTTCTTACGGAACAAAAATGAACGGCATGTCTCAAGAATCTCTGCCGACCTATTACGGAGCTGAAGCCGGATACACTCAGGGAAGAGGGGGTGTTGATTATGGATCTAATGCCGGATACGGTCAAGAAGGAATGGTGGCTTATTATGGCTCTAACGGATATGTTCCGAGCGGGGCATCCGCTCCTTATTATGGGACTCAAGGAGGAGGATATAATCAAGGAAGAACGGCTTATTATGGCTCTAACGGATATGTTCCGAGCGGGGCATCCGCTCCTTATTACGGGGCTCAAGGAGGAGGATATAATCAAGGAAGAACGGCTTATTATGGCTCTAACGGATATGCTCAAGAAAAACCACCGATCACCTATTATGGTTCTCAGAGAATTGAGTATGCTCAACCGGTTTCTGAGGCAGATAGAAATTTTATGAAACGAGAGCAAATGTATCTGGATCAAATTAAGTCGTTGCAAGAAGATTTAGATTTTGAAAGATCTTTTAGCAATACATTTTTGAGAAAAAGGCGGTAATTCCTGCAAAGGCTCTGTTAAAACAGAGCCTTTGTTAAAATAATGAAACATAATTTACCCTTATCTCGTGTCATCAAAAAAAATAAAAGACGCTTTGCCACATGATAAAAACACAAAAATATTTTATAAAATCATGAAATAAAAGATTATTTCCTTGCGTTTTTACAAAAAAAATGATAAAATGACCCCGTTTAATATTTATAACAAGGAGTATTTATGGCAAAAGAGGAAGTTTTGCAATTTACCGGCACCGTTACGGAAGCT
>CALXPF010000095.1 GCA_944390205.1 uncultured Alphaproteobacteria bacterium | reverse complement strand
GATTGAGCCTCGTCTTTATTGACAAACGAGGGCGGAACGGGTGCCGACAAAATAGCGGTTTCCTCAAACGGTGCCGGCTCTTCTTGGGAGAATATATCTTTTTCGGGCGGGGTAATCGGCGGATACAATGACGCCGCCTGATCCAATGACGCCGTTTGATCCGGTATATTTTTTTCCGTCTCTGTCTTCTGTGCAGAAAGAACATCTTCTTCAGAGAGTAAAATACCGTTTGGATGACGCATTTGTTGAGATGAAGTATCTCTTTGACTCTCTTCTGCATTTGAGTTGCCCTGATGAAATGCCGATAAATCATCCTCGGCGGACAACGACTCGGAAAGAGGCGGCATTTTGGGTAACGGAAAACTATTTTGCGTCTGGTCACTGCGATCAGCACTCAATTGCATCGGTTGTCGATGTGAATCGGACAAAAAAGAAGGAAATTTTATTTTTTTAAAAGCGGTATCCTCAGATGCCGTTCCTTCGAATGGATCCTGCTCGATGGAATTATTCATTTGATATGGTTCTTTTTTTAAATCATCCATTCGCTTGTCACCCTTTTAAAGAAAATTTATTTCCGAATATCATTTCAACTATTGTTTGGGTTTCTCTGCAGGAGCCACTTCCGGAGTCTGATTCTGTTTGATCGTTTTTTTCTTGGATAAAATCAGGCGCTCTTCCATTCCGACACTTTCGTGTTTTACCACAATCTGATCCGTTGTGATTTTAACGACAACATGTCCTGTCGGCAATGTTTCTCCCTCTTGAACCGCCAAAATCATATTATCCGAAAGATCTTTGAGCCCTGCTGTTAAATGCCCTCGTGTTCCTTTGATAATCATGAGCTCATAGCTTTTTGAAAAGGGTGGTATTTGAACAACAACTTCTTCTTGAGCCTTTTCGGTTTTCTTTGAATCTTTATTTTGTTGTGTGGCGGCCTTCTGTTTATTGATGGCATCTTCACGTAATTTATTGCGCAATTCTTCAGCCTCGGCAATTTGTTGTTCTATTGCTTCCGTTTCGGCTTTTTTCTTCTCCATTTCCAGACGAATTTTTTCTTGTTCCTGCCACCATTGAATTCGAGAACGAACGACATCTTCTCGTTTGGCAATTTCCTCCAGACGCGCTTGACGATATGTCGCTTTTAATTTTTCCAAATCGTTTTTCAGCTGTTCCTTTTGCATTTGTAATTTTAAAAAGACATTACCGCGTTCCAAATCAGCCATTTCCTGAAACACTTCCGTTGTAATTCGTCCGAGCAACTGTTCATTCGGTAAATCCGTTTTGGAAACAGAGGGTTCCATGGAGGCCGGCCCCGTGATTAAACTTTCTTTAACTCCGGGGAGGGGCGCCATTTCTAAAGATCCGAGTCCGGGACGATTGGGAAAATCAACCAACGTTTTATCATCGGTCGGCGCTTCCGACAACTCTTTTTCCAAAAGCTGTTTGGCTCTTTGGTCGACGGCGCTGACGGATGGTTTGTCGGCTTCTTTTTGGGTTTGCTCAGTCGTTGCTTTTTTGGGCTGAGCATCTTTTTGTGACGCCGATAAAACCGGCGAAGCAAAGAATGTGACCGAAAGACAAAGCGCTCCTAAAAAAGATAAAGTTTTATTTTGCATAGATTCTTCCCTCATACTTCCATTTGTTTGTTGAATCAATACTCGGATTAAACTCAATTTTTTGCAAATCTAATCCCGAAAATTTATCGAAAAAAGTTCTCCATTCCCATGGTGTATAGTTAGATGAAATTGAGAATGAAAAGAAAACATATGTTTGTTGATTGGGCGGAACGGTTCCATCCGCATTATTGGGAGGATCCAGAACCGTTTGTTTCGAAAATTGAATAGGCAAATTTGTTGCCTGAGCAATATCCGTCAAAGATTCTCTAATCTGTGTTTCGGTTAAAGTCGGAACGGAGGCCACCAACGGAATATCCGTAAACGTGACACGGCCTGTCGCATTTGTCCCCGTATCATTGAGTTGAACGGAAACACGAGAGGAGAGCTTGTATTCATTCAGTGCCGCTTTTAACCAAGCGATTCGACCACCCGGATTCCACGACTTTGACCAACCGGTCATGATCCCTTTGGGCGTACAACTCACCAATCCGAGTTGCCATCCGGGAATAGTGATGGAACTGAGCTGATATGAGTTATTCCAACACTTGTTCAAAAATACATGTGTCTCCGGAATTTTCTCCCACGGTTTCGGCTTTTCGGGAATCGGTTCAACCGGTTTAATAACCTCCGGCATGGGCATGGGAACAATCTTCTCTTGTGTGAAAACCGTGTTCCACAACGAAACAATCAAATAAATCAAGCCACCTAATAATCCTAATATGGCAATCGCTATCAAAAGTAAAATCTGTGTCCGTTTGATGGCGCTTAACTCGACCAGTCGGATCTTTCGCGTGTTTTTAATTAACTTTGCAAGATCAATCTCTTCGGCGTTTTCAATTCCCCATGATTGCGGTGCAATACGAGTTTCCCAATCCGGAACGGCCATCATGGAGAAAAACGCCTGTTGAGCCTCTTCTTCCGTCTTAAATAGGATATCTTCTTCTGATAAAATAAGATCGTTTCGGATGGCTACAAACCACCATCCTTCCGGAACCTTGAACACACAACAGGCAGATGTCTTGTCTGCCAATGCTCCCGCAACGGCAGCGGCGGCGGAAGGTTCTCCTTCCTTATGCCCACTCGATTT
This sequence comes from uncultured Alphaproteobacteria bacterium, assembly GCA_944390205.1. GTDB lineage: Bacteria > Pseudomonadota > Alphaproteobacteria > CAAHEQ01 > UBA3637 > CALXPF01. The sequence continues at coordinate 1,917 of CALXPF010000095.1, read as the reverse complement.
TCGACCCACACCGTATTGAGGGGAAGTTGCCGAACGAAGACAGTATAAATCCGTCCCCGGCTCCGCTTCCATCGTTTCTCGAATTTCCGGAATGGGATCATCCGGATTCTGAAGCGGTTGCCACATCAGGCCGACCGCATATTCAACACCGTCAACCGAAATACTGGAGCGTTCTTTCGGTGTCTCCGGTGCTCCCGCTGCTTCCAATCCGGATTCCGGCGGTAAACTCGGCGGAGTCGGCACGTTTTCGGAAGGTGTCATCGGCGTAGATTGATCTGCCATATAAAAACTCCTTTAAAAGTCTCTCATCCGTGTTTCGGGAGATAAGGGGGATTCCAAAACCTCCGGTGTCAACAGAATAACCATAACATCTCGTGTGTTCAGGTTGTACGCTTGACCGCCCAAGAGACCCATTTTCGCTTTTCCGATACCGGATGAAATGGTTTGATCTTGAACCTTTTCAAACCCGCTCAAAACAAGTGTTGATCCGGATCTCATCGCAATTTCTTGGATGAACCCTCTCATTTGCATCTTCGGTAATTGAACGGTTGTCGATTCGTTATCACCCGTATTGTTATCTTCCGTATCACTTTCATCGCTTTCATCGGAATTCTTGTCGTTTGAATCACTGCTGTTTGATGAGAATGTGTCTAAAGAGATTAAGTCCGTCAAGTTAAGTGAGAACATTAAAATCAATCGTCCGTGATCCAAAATACGCGGTAATAATTCCATGGAGAAACCATAGTTTAATGTATCCGTATCCATATCCACTTCAGTGTTGAGATCCGAACCGCTTCCCGATGTCGACACATTGACCTCTTTCACATAGTTTTGTGATGTAGAAATTTGAACCGGAGCCACTTTGTTATTGAGTGTCGTCACGCTGGTGCTTGTCACCAAAGACGTTTTTCCTTGTGTCGAAAAAGCTTGAATGATAGCCGTCGAATCTTTCCACTTGGAATTCGGGTTGATTAAGGTCATGGAGATTAACCCAACCGCACCGGAGGCTGCACTGGCACCGGTGGCACCGCCTGTCGGATCAATATAATACGGGCTGGCGTAAGAGGCACTGATGTCTGAGGTGTTATTAAAGACCGCACGCAAATCAAGGCCGTAATTATCTTCATTGTTCAAAGAAACTTGCAAGACTTTAACGGCAATGGCAACTTGTCTTGATAATTTTCTGTTCCAACTATCAATATAGGACCCCACTTTTTGAATGACAAACGGACTGGCCGTCACCGTCACCGTTCCCGCAACGCGACTGAACGAAAGCTTGCCGTCTTCTCCGACAACTTGCTCAACCCCTTGCTCAATACTGTCCCAAAGTGCCAAATTGGCCGATGTGGATAAACTGGAGCTGGAGTTGTTTTCGCCACCGCTTTCTCCCATCGAGGCACCGCTTAGCGACGCCGTAATGTTTGTTTCGGTCGGTAAGGCATAAATATTAAAAACACGCGTCTCTTTTGTGTAGAACGTAATAACGCCCGATTTGTATCGCCACCAAACACCAAAACGATTTGAGAGGTAATTTAATAAACCGCTGAGCTTTCCGGTATAATTAACGGGTTCGGTCGGAATCGCATCTTCCGACTTTAAATCGTCCAATCGAACCGTAATGCCCGTTGTGTCCATAATCTCTTGCGCTAAAAGAGGAAGAGTCGCCTCTTGCGCTATCGACATGGTAATTCCGTCATCCGATTCCAACCAACCGGGAAGGGCATCTCCCTCCATAATCTTAACGCTGGAGGTGCCCAACCAAATATCGTTCTTTTTGCGAACCGTATCGATTGTCAACGGCATATCCGGAACAGTCGACTGTTGCATATAATCCTCGGCTCGTTCCAAAGACGTCTCAATTTTCTTATCTGTTTTTTCAACGTATTTATTGCAGGAAACTAACGTGAAGGTGCTTAA
>CALXPF010000094.1 GCA_944390205.1 uncultured Alphaproteobacteria bacterium | reverse complement strand
AAAACATTGACGATTATTTCCTAATCAACAATCTTTTTAAAAAAAGTATTTTGGGCTTCTTCCAACATAGCGTATCCTTTTCATCAACTTATGTGGCAGGATTGTACCACAAATACGTCAAAAAAACAAGTTTATTCTTTTTTTTGCCATTTTGATTCAATGAGAGCATAAATAATGTCACCGGTCTCATCGGTTATGCTTTGCTCCATTAAGCTCTCATCCAACCTTGTGTGAACTCGAATTTGATCTCCTCTTTTAGCTGATTTTTTAAACCGAATACTCAACTCGCTCAAAGAATTTTGAGATAAAAAATCCGGCGAAAAAGCATCCATGCTCCAAGAAGGATAAACGGCATTGTTCACATGTTGATTGATATCAATATCATCCTCTCTGATTACTTCCGAAATTAAAATATCCGCTTTGATCGGTGCCTCGAGTTTCTTAAAATCCGTTTCCACCATACGCTCCGGTATCAACTCATAACGTCCGATGTGCTTTGAGACCAAAACGGGTCGCTTTTGTATTAAGTCAATCAACGCCCACTGACTGGAAGCTTTGATCAGAGTTTCCCCTGATAGATCTTTTACTTCAAACTCACGAATACCGGAAACCGGTGTTGAAACAGAGGGCCATGTAAAAATTTCTATCTGATCTCCCCATTTGGGAAGTTTTTGGAAAATAACATGGTAAGCAACCCCGATCCAACCAACACCCCTTTTTAAACAAAAATCATATCCGATCCCCATCTGATCGGCATGATCATCTGCCATATCTTGGAAATAATTGAACAGGCTCCTGATTTTTAATTGACCAAAACGATCACACTCATAATCAGAAACGGTAAATATCTTTGAATATTTTTCCATTGAATACTCTTTTTCACATTTCTTTATGGACAACAGGTCGCTCTTTTCGAATAATTTCGCAAATACGAATCATCCTCGGATCAGTAGACAGACCTTCCAAAATAATGGGCAATTTATAACGCCAATTAGGATATTCCAAATAGGTTCCAGGCAAATTAACCTGTTGATCTTGTTCGAGAATATCCTCCATACGAACCAACAAGAGCATACTGTTTGTTTTACCTAAGAATGCATATGTATTCGGAATAAACCAATCCGGAACCGTTTGGGGTGATATATGAGACAACTCTTCATCGGACGGCATCGGTAAACCAACCCGTTTAAAGGCTTCTATAAACTGTTGACGCTCTGTCTCTCTGGCTTTTTTATGCTCTCGATACTGTGTCAATGACAAGGTCTTGTACTTCTTTCCCAATTCTAAATCTAACCCCTTCCAAAGGGCCGTATAGGTGGGCAAATCATGTGTTCCGCTTGCAATTAAGCACCGATGTTCATAATGATCCGGCATAATAAACCCATCGTAATTCCGTTCAAAATGAAAAATTTTAAACGACAAGGCCGATACTTTAAGCATTTCTTCATGGAAACCGTCAGGAGCCGTTCCCAAGTCTTCCGCAATCACCAGACATCTAAATCGATGACTTTCCAGAGCAATAATTCCCATCAAATCTTTAAACGGATAAGAAAGATAGGCACCGCTTGCTTCTTTTACTCTCAAATATAATCGCATCAATCCAAACGCATGGTCAATTCGAACGGCACCTGCTGATCGCATGGCACTTCGAATAACTCTGATAAACGGTTCATATCCCATTTTTTTCAGGGCATACGGATTAAAAGGAGCTAATGACCAATCTTGCCCCTTTTTGTTAAAACTATCGGGAGGAGCTCCGGTTGTCACCAACTGCATAAACACCTCTTGATTTGACCAAACCTCTGCACTGTTTTCACCGACACCAACCGGTAAATCCGTATAAAGGCCAATCGGCATATCTGTCGAATTATACTTATCTTTAACGGCCTCATACTGTTCAAACGCTAAAAACTGCTGATATTGAATAAACTGTATTTCATCCGCATATTTTTTTTGAAATGCCGGAATCTTCGTATCATGCGGGCCGGTATATCCTTTTTCCCAACGCCACCATAAAGCGGATTTCCCTTGTTTTAAGAAAACTTTTCTTAAAACCTGAAATGTCGCAAAATTTGTTAAAAACGGATCAGCCTCGTTCACAAACGTTGCAAATGCCTGCCCTCTGGCCGTCACAGGAGCGCCTTCTTTATTAAAATGCGCCGTTTTAAAAGCGTCAAATAAAATACGCATGGCTTTATATTTAATCGGAGCCAACGTTTCATATTCAACAATATCCGAACCTCTTGTCTTTGTCACGGCCTCAATAAACTCCGGCGTTTCTTTATAGGCTTGATATGTCGGCAATTCACCCGCCTCAGGAACACTATCCGTATCGATATAAAGCGGATTAAAAAAGATCCGAGAAGTTGCAAAATACGGACTGGCATCTTGTGGCGTATCCGCAAACAAAGCGTTAATGGGGTTAATGCCCACCAAAGAGGCTCCAAAACCACTCGCAATATCCGCCATTTCCTTTAAATCGGAAAAATCTCCCATACCCCAATTATGGCGAGATTTAATGGCATATAATTGTATCGGGAACCCAAAAACACGATGCCCTTTTTGTAAAATCTCCGGCATATAACACGTCATCGGCGTCACAATTAAACGAGTGTGCATATTGGATCCGACTTCTTTACCGTCACACAAAAAACTTAAATGATGATAGCCGAGCGGTGCTGAAATCGGAAAGGAAACACGCCTTTTTTGAATTGTACCGTTTTCTCCGCTAAATTCTTCTAAAATCGGCATATCTTGAGGATTTAACATACCGCTTTGGGTTGTTCCGTCCTCACGGGTTAAAATCCAAGAAACGGGTAATCCGGATTGCTCCGACGTTAAATTGAGTTCAATCACAAACGGATTTTGCTCCCACTCTTGAATCACACGAACAAACGGGGCGAATTGAGAAAATCGCTCCTTTTCAAATTTTTTTAATGATTTTTGAACCTGAACATCCGTATCGGCGGGATATCCCAACGAACGACAAATCGTCTGTAGAGACTTTTTATCTGCAACATATTCTTTATTAACGCTTCGATCAATAAAAGAAAGTTGTATTCCTAATTTTGAGGCTAATTCTTTTAATTGTGCCGTATTATATGACATTTTTTACTCCTGTTCAAACACCAAAACACTCCATGCCGGAGCTTTAATCATTTTTATACCAGTCTGCTCTCGATAAGTTTCGGAAGTATCTAAAATCAGTTTCCATTTTTGTTTTTGATCTGTTGGCAAAGACCATTTTATATCTTCATTAAATGCATTAAATATAAAAAATAAGTTATTGCTTTCACTTAATATCATGCAAGATAAAGCTCTGACAAAATAAGCCCAGTCTTCACTTGTCATCGGGCTCCCGTCCGGCTTATACCAAACAAGATCCGTATGTGATAAAAAATCCGGTTCCGTCAAAACGGTATAGGTTCTTCGAATTTTGAGCAATTTTTTTGTTAAAGCCTGCATTCGTTTCCCCTGCTCGGTAATATAACGCCAATCGATCCAAGACAAATTATTGTCCTGAGCATAGGTGTTGTTATTCCCCTGTCTTGTCGTCAAGACTTCATCTCCCGCTTGTATCATCGGAGTTCCGAAAGAGAGCAAAAGTGTTGCCATTAACGCTCTGGCTCTGAGTTCTCTGTTTCTGAGAATATTCGGATCATCCGTATTTCCTTCAACACCGCTGTTCCAAGAATTGTTTGAATCGGATCCGTCACGATTATCTTCCCCGTTTGCCAAATTATGCTTGTGATTATATGAGACCAAATCGGCTAAACTAAAACCGTCATGGGCCGTAATAAAATTAACGCGGTCCCCCCTTCGACGTCCTTTATGGCGATAGACATCGGCAGATCCGCTTAATCGATATGCAAAATCTCCGGCCACCCCCTGATCTCCTTTCCAAAAGCGACGCATGGTATCTCTGAATTTATCATTCCATTCTGCCCAACCGGGTCTAAAAGAGCCGACTTGATAACCGTCATACCCAAGGTCCCATGGTTCGGCAATCAATTTAAGACGCTGTAATGTCGGATCTTGTTGAACGGTTGCCAAAAAGTCACTGTTAACGGTATATTGATTATTATCATCTCGAGCCAACGTTGTCGCCAAATCGAATCTAAATCCGTCAATTTGAACATAATCCGCCCAATATCTTAATGAGTCCATGACCAGCTGTAAAGCACGAGGATGTCCCAAATTAAACGAATTGCCACAACCGGTTGTATCATCATAATATCTCGGATTTTGTTTCATACGGTAATAAACCGTATTATCTATCCCCCGATAACAAAGGGTTTGCCCCATTTCATTTCCTTCTCCCGTATGGTTATAAACAACATCCAGAATCACTTCCACACCGGCTTCATGGAAAATACGCACCATTTGTTTCATCTCGTTGATTTTCCGTGAGGACAGATAAGGAGCATGAGGAGCCATAAAACCGATCGGGTCATATCCCCAATAATTCGTTAATCCTTTTTCTTGCAAGAAGCCGGAAGTCATAAAAGAAGCAACCGGAAGCAGTTCAACACTGGAAACACCCAAAGATTTAATATAATCCACCGCTGATTTTGCGGACATACCGGCAAATGTTCCACGTAGCTCCAAATCGATATCCGGATTACGTGCCGTAAAGCCCCTTAAATGCGCCTCATAAACAACAACATCATCCCATGCCGTTTTAGGCTTTTCAACTCCTCCCCAATTAAAATCCCGATCATCCACAACGATACATTTGGGAACATAGGGGGCGGAATT
>CALXPF010000093.1 GCA_944390205.1 uncultured Alphaproteobacteria bacterium | reverse complement strand
GAGATGTTAAAACGGCTCGTTTACGCATGTTTTATGCATTGGATTCATCAAAGTATTTGATATTCAAAACCGGCTATGAATATGAAAAAACGAAAGATAAAACATATACAAATGATCGGGTAAATTTAGCTTTAGGATTTGGGGCCGATGTGCCTTGGGGTTTTCATGTGTATGTTGAACCTTCAGTCTTATTTACAAATTATAAAGGAAAGCGCTGGATGGTGAAAGATTATGAATTTAAAGAAATCAAAGAATGGGATATCACGCAACGTTATTCTGTCTCTTTATCAAACCGTAAAATTTCTTTATGGGGTTTAATGCCCGTTTTAACTTATTCATATACGGATAAAAAATCAAATATTTGGCAACGAGAATATCAAAAATCACTTATTGAATTATCTATTCAAAAACGTTTTTAATAATGAACTAACCTCGGTTTTGATGAAATCGAGGTTATTTTTTACTTCCTGCCCTTGGGGCAGGTTTTGAAAATATCATAGTTATTGATAAATTTTGTATTCAACCTTTGTATATGCGTAGGTAGAGGTTGAAATGAACAATTACACTGAACAAGTATAGCCTCTCATTGGCTCTCGCATGTAAAGGCCTTGTTGAAAAATGGCCAATTAACGATGTTGCACTTATTTTATAGCTGGGATATGCCGGTCGGGCTCCCAAGATCCTCTAGGTGGTAGGTAGGGCTCCCGAGATGGCAATAGCAATAAGCATGTTATAGGACCACCTTTTTCTCATCTAAGCTCAGTCTGAATACATTCAACAATCTCTGGGATAAAATTTTGACATCCCAACAAGGAAACATTGAAAATAAAGGATTTTTAGTGTTAAGAGTTCGTAAATTCAAGAAAATAGCCTTTTTTGACACTTAAACATTCGAACTTTTATAAGTGCTTGTAAAATAAAGAAAAAGTCGCCATTTCTGACGACTTGTGTTTTTTGGTTGGGCTGGCTGGATTGTAAATTGCAAGCAATTTATCCCTCATAAATTCGGGACCGCCTAACGGCGTCTACTCCGCTTACGCTTCGTGAACGAACCAACTCATTTCATTCGTTGTCTCTCATCCCCACATCCGGTCAATAAAAAAAACACACCCTGAGGTGTGTTCTTTTTATTGGCTGGGGTACCAGGATTCGAACCTAGACTGACGGAATCAGAATCCGCTGTCCTACCATTAGACGATACCCCAATGAATGATCCAAAGTTTACAAAACATTTATTGAAAAATCAAGTTTTTTTTATAAAATTATTTAAAATATCTTGAGAAAAAAGATAATCCTTGATTAAGCAAATTTTTATTCTTGCGCTTTCATTTTGTATTATGATATACTTTTTCTTAAATGAAAGGTTGAATATGTCGGATATTTTCCACGATATTGAAAAGGCAGAAATTGAACATTGTCTCCAATTTGATCAGCTTGTTGAAGTATTGACAAATTCTATGGCTCATCAAGCCCTTTGTCGGGCAGCTGACCGTGTTCGTACTCGTTTTGTCGGTTCTGATGTTTATTTAAGAGGACTTATTGAGTTTTCAAACAGATGCCAAAATAATTGTTTATATTGCGGGCTTCGTAAAGATAATAAACGTGTAAAACGATATCATTTAAGTATCGATGAAATCGTTGAGTGTGCTCAAATTGCGAAAATGTATGGATATCAAACTGTTGTTTTGCAATCCGGAGAAGATCCCGTTAATGAACCGTATTATCCCGTCGATACCATGGTTCAAATTATTCAAAAAATAAAGGCTTTTGATTTGGCGGTGACGCTCAGCTTAGGTGAAAAGACCTATGAAGAATATAAAGCCTATAAAGAGGCCGGAGCCGATCGCTATTTGCTACGAATTGAAACGACAAATAAAGACTTGTATCATCGCTTAGATCCCGGAATGTCATGGGAGAACAGACATCGTTGTTTGATTGATTTGAGAAAATTAGATTACGAGGTGGGGTCGGGCGTGATGGTCGGTTTGCCGGGGCAAACACCTGAAGATATTGCCAACGATATTTTGTTTTTTAAAGAAATGGATTTCGATATGGTCGGAATTGGTCCTTTTATTCCGCATCCCGATACTCCTCTTAAGAATGCGTCTCGTGATCATTTTGAGCTCTCTTTAAGGGCAATGGCCTTGACTCGGTTATTGCTTCCGGATATCAATATTCCGGCAACGACTGCCATGGAAACGCTGTGTCCGAACGGTCGTGTGATCGCATTGGAAAGCGGGGCTAATGTTGTGATGCCGAATGTGACGGGTATTCATCGAAAACATTATGAAATTTATCCCAATAAAGCCGGATCGACCGGAGAGCCGTTGATTTTAAAAGAAGAGGTTTCACATCAAATTTTAGAAATCGGACGGACAATTGGAACGGTTAAAGGATTTAGGGGAGATTTTTTGGCTTCTCAAAGCCTCTCTAAATAAAACAGATATATTTTTTACAGATTGTTATGAGTAAGTAGATAATGTGTTTTAGGGATATGGCGCTCTATGTATCTTGAGTGTCTTTAATGGAGCTTAAATAAATAACAACAATTTCTGCTTGTGTTCCGATACGAAGCGTGGGCCCCCAAGTGCCGATTCCGGAAGAAACAATGGTATCGGTTTGATCAAATCTCTGATATCCGTATGCGTTTTTAAAAACAAATTTAACGAGTAAATTAAACGGAAAAATTTGTCCGTTATGGGTGTGCCCCGCCACATAAAGATCCACTTTACCTTTGATGCTCTCTTCAATATATTTGGGATCATGCTCAATAACAATTTGATATAGGCCGGAAGGCGAATTTTGTATGAGATTAGAAAGCGGAGTTCTTTTTTTATTTATCCGATCATCCCGACCGATAAAAGTGATTTTCTTTTTCGGTATGTTAAAAACGCCATCCCTCAAGACGAGACAGCCGGCCTTTTGAAAAGCGGTTATATTTTTTGAAACGGCGGTACCATAGTACTCATGATTTCCTAAAATAACGATAGGGGGATAAGCCGATTTGATTGTTGATAAAAGGTGATCAAAATGCTTGTTTAAGAAGTAGTCGGGATGACTCTCAATCGTATCACCACCAAAAATGACAAAATCTGGTTTATAAGTGTTGATTTTTTTGATTATTTCTTGGGCTCGCTCATAGGTCATTCCGGATGAATCAATATGCATATCCGATATAAAGAGAAGCGTGGTGTTAATTCCTTTTTTGGCTGTATTTAAGTGATAGATTTGAACGTTGATTTGGTTTGCCTTTTGGATGCCGTAAAAACTTAATAAGATACTTCCCCATAAAAAAGCATGATTCAGGGCGATTATGTGTTCAAAATAAAAAGTTGAATAAATCGGAATGATTAAGAAGAGATCGTTCAAGAGATAACATCCCAAAAGATAAAAAACAAATCCCATACATAAGGAGATAAATTTATTGAGGACGTAGGGAATGGAAAAATGAAGTCGAATTGATAAAATGGGGAGAAAAATTAAATTTAAGACGCCGAAAAAGAAGATACAAAAAGACCCCATAACGAAATATTTTTGACTAATCCACAAAAATTGTGAAACATGAAAAGCGAGGTAAAATCCGCACCAAAATAAAAAACATTCTAAAAATATTAAAATAAGCGGTTTCATTTTTTTGTCTTTCTTGTTTTAGATTTTTTTTACCCAGTCATTCAAAGTATAAATATTTTTAAGACAGAAATCAATGCGTGTGCTAAGCTTGTTGACGAAATCTCTGTTATTTGATATAATCCGGCGCTATGAAACAATCTGAAAAAACAAATGTGATGCGGATTCTTGAACGGGCAGATATTCCGTATGAACCTATTTTTTATCAAGTAGGGGAGGCGGATGAGATTGATGTTGTTTCTGTCGCGAATAAAATTCAAAAACCGTATGAGTGTGTTTTTAAAACATTGGTGACAAAGGGAGATGATCATTCTTATTTTGTCTTTGTCGTTCCGGCAAAATATGATCTGGATCTTAAAAAAGCGGCTCGATCGGTCGGGGTCAAAAGGGTGGAAATGTTGCCGATGAAACAGTTGCTCCCTTTGACAGGATATGTTCACGGCGGGTGTTCGCCGGTCGGAATGAAAAAATTGTTCAAGACTGTTATTGATGATACGGCTCTTTATATTGATGAAATATGCGTCAGTGCCGGAAAAAGAGGAGCCAGTGTTTCATTAAAACCGCAAGACTTGGCACGTTTGACAGAGGCCTCTTTTTCGGATATTTCTGTTTTGAGTGAAAAATAAAAATTTTGTTGCAAAATATATTCTTGGTTTATTGTTCCCTTTTGTTATTTAGAAAAAATTATTTTCTCTTATTGTCCTGATAAATGATTCGGTTTTTGGAAAAAACGGTATATATATTTTAAAGTATGGATCATTGAGTATTAAAATGTTGGGACATTTTAAATTTCTCGAATAGGGATGACTTGAGGAGATTGAGCTCGTTTAAACGCCATAGCCTTGTATCTGTGTTGAATGGCTCGGATCTCTTGTCGTTTTTCTTCCGGAACAGGCATTTTGCCAAAAATGTAATCTTTAAGTATGAGATCCAGAATCGAATAGGGGGGTAAAGAATCGGTATCTTTTTGATCCGGAGCTAATTCGGCGGTGGGTGGGCGATCGATAATCCCTTGAGGAACAAAGAATATCCCTTTTTGATTATATAAGTGAGCCAGTTTATAAACATCTGTTTTAAAAACGTCTCCGATCGGAGAAATGCCGCCACAGGTATCACCATAGAGGGTACAATATCCCATCGCAGCTTCTGATTTGTTTCCGCAAGAAAGCAATAACCAGCGATTGTCATTGGAATAAGTCATTAACAGAACCCCTCTGACT
>CALXPF010000092.1 GCA_944390205.1 uncultured Alphaproteobacteria bacterium | reverse complement strand
AGTTGCCGGTCGGCATTATCGGAAGTGCTATCGGGACGGCTCTTTTGCCGATTTTGACAAAGCATATTAAAGCAAACGAAACGGAAGAAGCGAATACACAGCTTAATCGAGGACTGGAACTTTCTTTGGCCATGGCCGTGGCTTCTATGACCGGTCTTATTTTGTTGGCTTATCCGATTGTTCATGTCTTGTTTGAGCGAGGCGCATTTACCGCAACGGATACGTTGCACACCTCGAGAGCGTTAATTGTTTTTTCAATCGGTCTGCCGGCCTATATGATGACAAAAGCGTTATCCCCGTTCTTTTATGCAAGAGGCGATACCTCAACGCCCGTTCGTATTGCCGTTGTCGGTGTTATTTTAAACGCTTTTCTGGCGATTACATTTATGCAATTTTGGGGGTATGTCGGTATTGCCCTGGCAACCGGAATAACAACGTGGGTTAATGCCGGACAGTATATGTTCCGTTTAAAAAGAAGAGGGGACTTTGGTTTGGATGCCCTGTTTCGGTATCGATTACCGCGTATTTTAATTTCAACCCTGATGATGGGCTTGTCTCTTCAGGGAATGTTGTGGGCCTATGATTGGATTTGGCCGGGGTGGGATCAAAAAATGGAGCTCCTATCCATTGCCTTATTGATCGGATTGATCGGAATCGGCGGAGCTGTTTATGTCGTTTCATTGATTGTGACAAAAGGAGTCTTGATCAAAGATATCAAGGGATTACTTTTACGAAGAAAGAGGGGAAATAATGCCTAAAAAACTTAAAACAATTTTGATTATGCTTTCTTTGATGATTTTTGCCGGACTTGTGGGCTTTGCTTTGACGGTTTGGCATTTGTCTCTTGTTCAAGAAACATACAAAACGTCTCTTGAAACACGAAAAGCCATTCAAACGGCTCAGTCTCCCGTTAAAGGAACATATTTGACGCCTCAAACAACCCAAGAATTGGAGGCATTGTTCCAAGGCGTTCAATCTCATCAGATGCCTCGATTGTTTATCACGCGATTGCCGGCAGATTTTAAACCGGATACGGTTGATCGAAAAACACTGTTTATGAAAGTAATGACGGCCCTCATGTTGAAAGCAAACGAGGAGGCTTTAAATGATCGAATTGCCCTTCAAATGTTGGTGGCTCAAAAAAGACAAGGTCAACAATGGACACCGGAAGAACGGCAATTTTTTGAATGGCTGGTTCAAAAATATGATTCCGTTCTTTTGAAAACAACCGATTCTCAGATTGTTGATTTATTGAATAAGGTTGATGAAGTACCGGTTTCTATCGGCGTGGCTTTGGCCGCTTGGCGGACCGATTGGGGCGCCGTTCATCAAGATTCGCCTTTTGCTCAATATGAGTGGATCAATGCAGACACGTATGCGCCTGCTTCTTTTGATACGCTCGGGTCGGCTACCGATTCTTTTGTTCGAGAATTAAATACATCGCCGTCCCTTGTTAAATTTAGAGCCGGAAGAGAGGCTTTACGTCCCGTTCGAGAAAAACGAGCGGTCGGAGATCGATTGGTCTCTTTGCTCTCTCCGTATTTACCCGATGAGGCAGGGTTTGAAAAATCTTTGAGAATGATGTATCAAGAGGGATATTTCCTTCCGCTTGATCATGCAGCTTTTATGTCTGGGGAAACAAAATGAAACAATTTATTTTCTGTTTAATTTTACTGTTTTCCGTGTCGCTTCGGGCGGAAGAAGTGCGTATTTTAACACAAGGCTCAAAATCTTTTTTGTTTAATGTAGAGTTGGCGGAAACGCCTTTAAAAAGAGCCATGGGACTGATGAATCGGGAAGATTTGCCGGAACGGGAAGGAATGCTCTTTTTGTTTCCGACAAAGGAAAATGTGACAATGTGGATGAAAGATACATATATTCCGCTGGATATGTTGTTCTTTGATGAAACGGGTCAGATTACCTCTCTTATTGAAAACGCCCGCCCGTTGGATATGAGCCTGTTGCACTCTCAAGAACCCGTTAAAGGTGTTTTGGAAATTAAAGGAGGAAGCGTTCGATCCCTTGGCATTCAAGTGGGAGATGTTATTGAAACGGAATTACTTTCTCAAAATGCCTATTAGTAAACAAAAAGATATTTCCGTGCGAAGGGCGGTTTTGTTTTTTTGCATTTTGATGTGTCAAATGAGAAGCATTATGTCCTGCCGTTTTTTATGATTTTTTTGGTTGCGGGGGTATTTTTTATGGGGTGTTTTTTGATTTCGGCAGAATTTGAATGACCTTTTTCATTAATGTCGAAAAGGGATAGTTATGGAAATCATTTGGGTGAACGAATTGTCCCGTTTGAAGCGGAACGGTTTCAAGATGTATTGTTTGAAGGGTTAATGTCAGGCGAAAATGGGTAAAAACATGCGTTATTTGATATGTTGTTTTTTGAAAAGGGGCTTGAAACGGGCGTTGATCATCGTACTCCCAAGGAAATTCAAAAAGCCCGAAAAGAAGTCCTTTTTGAGTACGCTTTTGAATGTAGTATTCTCCGGCTTTGTTTTGAATTAAAAAGACGGATCCTTTTTTTTCTTTTTTCTCCGGTTTGAATAACAGCGGAATGGAGTCCGTTAGTCCCTGTCGATAAGCGATACAATCTGCCCCCCAAGGGCATTGAGCGCATTTGGGATTGAGCGGGGTGCAAATTGTTGCTCCCAAATCCATAATGGCGGAGGCATAGTCGGCACCGTGATCGGGAGGCGTCATCGGATGAGCCAGTTCATAAATTTCCTCTTTTGTGACGGCGTGGGTTAAGCCATACAGACGAGCAATGACACGAATGACATTCCCATCAACAACGGTTTCGGGCTTGTTAAACGCAAAAGCACAAATGCTGGAGGCCGTATAAGGGCCGATTCCCGGAAGCTTTAATAAAAAAGATCTGTCATTCGGAATGGCCCCGTCATAAAGAGCCATCAGCTGTTTGGCACATTCATGAATTTTTTTGGCTCTCGTATAATATCCCAACCCTTGCCAAACCAAAAGAACATCTTGAAGATCGGCTTGAGCCAGTGTTTGAATATTCGGAAATTTCTTCATCCAACGGGCAAAGTAGGGAATAACCGTTTTAACCGTTGTTTGTTGAAGCATGATTTCGGAAATCCAAACCGCATAAGGGTTCTGATGAGCTTTCCCCTTAACACGCCAGGGTAGATCTCGTCCGTTTTCAGAAAACCAGTTTAATAATTGCTCGGCTTTTAAATATTTCGGATCAATCATTTTTGCACTGTATCGGAATCCGATTCCGATTCTTGAGCAGACACCGATTCTTCCCTCATCGAATCGGTCGGTATTGTTTGAGAGGCAACGGGTTCATTTGCCGAATCGGCCGTGTCGGTTTTATGATCTACAAGGGCGGTTGATCCGCCGTTTTGAACACTCTCCGGTATTTCGACCGCTTCTGCCTCTTCGTTTTCCGTTGATTTTGCATAAATCATGAGCTTTCGGCCATTGGGTGCCACATTTAAAAAGACGTCTTGACCGGGTTTGACTTTCTCTTTCATAATCAGGAAGGAGAGCGGGTTTTCGACCTGATTTTGAATGAGTCGTTTGAGCGCTCGAACACCAAATTTAGATGTAAACACTTCATCGACAAACCAGTCCTTGGCCTGATCGGCAACAACAATGTTATATCCGACATTTTTAGCCCGTTTTAACAGTTTGTTGAGGTGAATATCCACGATTAAGCGCAGATGCTCTTCATTGAGCTGATGGAAGGAAACAATATCATCCAGACGGTTTAAAAATTCGGGACGAAAATATTCCGTTAATTTCTCAACACGTTGATAACTGGGCAGGTTGGCGCCGACATTGGATGTTAAAATAATAATCGTATTTCTGAAATCAACCGTCACGCCCTTACTGTCTGTCAGTCGGCCTTCATCCAGCAATTGCAACATGAGGTTTAAAATATCCAAATGCGCTTTTTCGATTTCATCAAACAACACGACTTGAAACGGTTTTAATCGAACGGATTCGGTCAAAAGTCCCCCTTGTTCAAATCCGGGGGTTCCGGGAGGAGGGCCGATCATCCGCGTGACGGAGGTTCGTTCCATATATTCGGACATATCCAATCGCAACAAGGCTGTTTCATCATTAAACATAAAATCAGCCAAGGATTTTGCCAATTCGGTTTTACCGACACCGGTTGTACCGATAAATAGGAAAGAGCCGATAGGCCGATTGGGATCTTGAAGGCCCGATCGGGCTCTTCTCAAGGCGTTGGCAACAACAACAACCGCATTGTCCTGTCCGATAACTCGTTGTTTTAAATATTTTTCGGCATTTGCCAGTCGCTGTTTATCTTCGGCATCCACTTTTTCAACCGGAATGCCCGTCCAGTCGGCAATGGTTCGATTGCAGTGCTCCGGCGTCACGACATTGTTTTCCGGATCGGCCTCTCCTTTTGCAATATCCATCATGAGCAAACTCGCAGAATCGTCCAAAAGATCCAGAGCTTTTGCCGGAAAAGCACGTTGTTTGATATATCGATGAGCTAACTGACACGCAATTCGTACCGTTTCGGGTGGAACAATTACGCCGTAGTGGTCTTCAAAATTTTTTTTACGGGCGTTTGTAATTTGAATACTTTCTTCAACCGTTGGTTCTTCAAGCATAAGGGGTTGGACGCATCCCATAACGGACATATCCTTTTCCATATAGCTGACATATTGAACCGTTTCTGTTTCGATCAAACAATTAACACGTCCGGCGGTTAAATAAAGACGAAGGAACTTAGCCGGTTCTCTGTTTTCGGGGTTTACATCCGTGTTAACCAAAAAGCTGATGTCTTTTAGGTAAAGCATCATTTTATCCGAGTTGTCGATAACCACTTGCATGACTTTTTTGACAAGCTCGGCATAGGAGGCTTCATCTTTTGTATGAAGCATCATTTTGGCAACATCC
>CALXPF010000091.1 GCA_944390205.1 uncultured Alphaproteobacteria bacterium | reverse complement strand
ATCCAAGCATGGCATTATCTGCCATAATAGCCCCCGTCAATTGACGGGCATAGGGGTCGATCAAAAGTTTATGATGATTAAATCGTAGTCCTTTTTCCGGCTCATAAGGGCCATATACACGATATCCATAGAGTTGTCCCGGCATTAATCCCTTGATATACCCATGAAATACTTCATCCGTATATTGAGGTAAATCGATTCGAACTTCGCCTTTTTGACTTTTTGAAAAAAGGCATACCTGAACTCTGGTTGCATGTGATGAATACAAAGCAAAATTTACACCGTTTCCATCAAACTGTGCACCCAGAGGATAAGGCAATCCATCAAAGACTTCATACTCTTTTTTCATGAACATCCACCCCTAAGATTCTCTTATTTTAAACACAACAACTCCCAAAGGCGGTAATGAAATGTTGATATGAAACGGCTTATAATTCCATCCTTCATTATCTGTCTGTTTTTCTTTATTTTGATACAATCCCGTTCCACCGTATTTTTCCAAATCAGAGTTAAAAATTTCTTCATACACCCCGTAAATATTAACACCGACAGGATAATTTTCTCGAGGAACAGGGGTAAAATTACACGCAATAACCAACACCTCTCCCGTTTTAGGATTTTTTCGCATAAACGAGAATGTCGAGTTGGCAGAATCACCGCCCTCAACCCACTCGAATCCATTCGAATCGGAATCCGTTTCATAAAGAGCAGAATGACTTTTATAGAAATTGTTAACATCCTTCACCAATGCTTGTATTCCGCTATGATCCGGATTTTTGAGAAGCGCCCAATCTAATTCGTCATTGTAATTCCACTCTCTGTCAACAGCAAACTCATTTCCCATAAACAACAGTTTTTTTCCGGGATGCATAAACATATAAGTATAATAGAGTCTCAAATTCGCAAATTTTTGCCAACGATCTCCCGGCATTTTAGTGATCATGGAGCCCTTGCCGTGAACAACTTCGTCATGGGACAGCGGTAATGTGAAGTTTTCGGAAAACGTATAAAGAAAACTAAAGGTCAATTCGTTATGGTGATACTTTCTGTAAACAGGGTCATAGTGCATATATTCCAATGTATCATGCATCCAGCCCATATTCCATTTATAACCAAATCCCAACCCGCCGACATATGTCGGTTTGGAAACCATCGGCCATGCGGTTGATTCCTCTGCAAAAGTCGTTGCCCCGATATTCTCTCCGAATACCAACTCATTCATTCGTCTCAAAAAGGCGATAGCCTCCAAATTTTCTCGTCCGCCATACTGATTGGGAAGCCATTCTCCCTCTTTGCGAGAATAGTCCAAATACAGCATGCTGGCAACCGCATCAACCCTTAAGGCATCTATATGATACTCCCTGACCCAAAACAGAGCATTACACAACAAAAAGTTAGACACTTCATTACGACCGTAGTTATAAATTTTAGTACCCCAGTCCATATGTTCGCCCCGTCTCGGATCAGCATGTTCATAAAGAGCCGTTCCGTCAAATTCGGCCAAACCGAAAGCATCCTTTGGAAAATGAGCCGGGACCCAATCCATCACAACCCCTATTCCGTGTTGATGAAGCGTATCAATCAAATATTTAAAATCATCCGGTGTTCCGTAACGACTGGTCGGGGCATATAAGCCGGTTTCTTGATATCCCCAAGATCCGTCAAAAGGATATTCGGCAAGTGGTAAGAATTCAACATGCGTAAAGCCCATTTCCTTAACATAGGCAGGCAATTCATCGGCTAATTCTCTATACGTTAACCAATGATTATCCTTTTTCTTCCAAGATCCCAAATGCACTTCATAAATGGAAATCGGAGAAGTCAAGGCATTTTTTTCGGCTCTTTCTCCCTTCATCCAAGCATCATCTTGCCACCGATATGCCGTATTATCAAAAATTAACGTTCCCGTCTTCGGTCTCATTTCAAAAGCAAAACCATAGGGATCTATTTTTAACGGAAGCAATTGTCCGGCAGGACCGATAATTTCATATTTATACAAATCCCATTGTGCCAAACCCGGAATAAAAATTTCCCAAATTCCGGAACTGCCACGCTCTCGCATCATATGACGGCGACCATCCCAATCATTAAAAGAGCCGACAACACTCACACGTTTTGCATTCGGAGCCCAAACGGCAAACGAAACGCCTTGAACCCCTTGATGCGTGATTAAGTGAGAACCCAATTTCTTATAGGCATTTAAATGCTTCCCCTCATTATATAAATATAAATCCGTTTCACCCAAAACAGGTAAAAATCGATAGGGATCTTCCAATTCATAACACGATCCGTCCGAAAGAAAAATTTTAAGGCGATATGGGAAAAATGAACTCTCTCTCCTCTTCGTCATTTGAAATAAACAGCTATCGTTCATCCGATCTGCCCGAAACTCTTCCCCCGTTCTTTGATCGATAACCACGACGGAAACAGCTTGAGGCTGAATTGTTCTGACAACAATAGCGGGCACCCCATCAAAGTCTGTTTCTTTATGAATACCCAACACGGAAAAAGGATCGTTATGATAATTCCCCCCCGATAATTCTCGAATCGTTTTCTCCTCTAAATAAACAACCATCTGAATAATCCCCTTTTTCTCTTTCAAAATCAAGACATTAAAAAATTTATCCTTCTATATCCCGAAGATTTTTATGTTATAGCATTTTTTTTCGATAAAAAGAAAGGAAATTATTGCAATTTTAAAAAAAATATTTCATACTGCGACCATGTTTAAAGATTCCTATATCGGTCGTTCGTTAGATTTGCTCTATTCCCACTCCTTTTTAATCAGGCGTGGAATTCTTTTGGCGCTGGCTTTATTTGTTGCCGGATACTTGCTTTGGGATTATGCGCTCAAATATCCGGTATATCGATCTTTTTACGGAACATTTAAAAGACAATCCATTGATATTTCCTCACAGGAGACAAAATTAAAGCTCCCCAGAGATATTCCGGAAGCAACGATTACCGGAAATGACTTTAAGGTAAAATTGTCTCTATTGAATAAATACTCCGTCAATGCTCGCGTGCTTAACGTTAGTTATCATGATTTTTGGGGGATGTATACAAGAGGCTCTCGCGGACTGCCCGTCTTGGATGAGGTTGCTCCCTTTGATTTAGCCATTTCTTTTGGAAAAGCCGGAAAGGAATATTTTGATTCGATTGAAACGACCACAGACTATCGCTTTTTAGAAGCTCATATTCAACCGGGTAAAGTCAAGAAAAACGCATTTAACACGGATGAAATTCAAAATCTTTACATTATTCCCGCAACAAACCGAATCAAAAAAGGACTGGCAACCCTTCAAAAGGGTGATCTTGTTTCTCTCGAAGGATATATGGTCACTTTACAATCGGAAACGGGAGAGATCAAACCAAAACTCCCCGGTATGGAGAATATCATCAACAAGGTCAAGATCATGTCTCCCGGTAAAAATGAAAATAAAGAGGGTCAATTTTTATATTTAATCAGACTGGCGACCAAAAATCACCTGTTCGAGTAAACACAAAACCTCACCGGGCACAGTCTCCTCCGGAGAATATCCTTATTCTCCCAAAGTACGGACTTAGATGGAAATTGATTTTTCTTTTTTCATTAGGAGTGGCGTATTTTTTCGATTTTCGCTCACAATTAAAACGGGTTTTGTGTTTGCCGGAAATTTATGAAGTGCCTCCGTCAACCCGAGCAAGCCAAGGCAAACAATATCTTTTGAAATATCGCAATTCAAAAGGAACCGAAGGGCACTATGTGTTTTATATTGTCGTACCCGCGTACCGCCTTGATTTTCCTTTTTTAAAACATCCGAACCGTTCATGAAACCCTCCTTACCATAGTTTATTGATTAAGGTATATTATACCATATTTTTTTCTTTTAATCAAAAGCATAAGATATTTTTTATTTAAATCAATTGATTATTGCAATTTCATCATAATTTTTAAAAAATGATGAAGGGAGCAAAAACTCGTCATTTATTATCAACAAAACTATTTGTTATCTAAAAATGCAAAAAAACAATTAGCGATATCGTTTATGGATTGAAATGATTCTTTAAATTCAAATACGTATCATGCAGATTTTTTTTGCAAGGCGTTATTAATCTTTGTCGCCAAATCAATACGAACGACATTACCCGTTTCCGACAATCTTTTTTCTGCCAGATCAAAATGACTGCCGACATCCGTTATATCATGCGCATCATCACTGATCAACAGGGGGATTTTACGCTTTGCAATTTCCTTTAACATCCAATTTGCCGGATAAAAATCTCCTATTTTTCTCAATCCTTTTGTATTTAACTCAACGGGAAGATGCGTTTCCGATAAAGCCTCTATAATATCCATCCGTTCAGCCACAAAATCAGTTTCCCCGCAAGGAGAGCTCCAGCGAATAAAATCCGGATGAGCTAAAAAATCAAATAATCCGGAACGAACCGCTTGTGAAATATTTTGAAAATGTTTGGAAATTATTTTGTTTGCTTCTTTTGCCGATATTTCTTGCCAAGGAAATTTTAAAATAGGATAGTATTCTCCGTCTTCACCGGATACAAAATGATTTCCCGTCAACAAATAATCGGCTTTAACCGTTTCCTTAAACATCCGCAAAGCTTCACCCCACCCGTCTTGAGGGAAATAATCCGTTTCAAACCCGACATATACCGGAAAATTGAACCGATCGGAAGCAGATCGAATATGTTGAACATGTTGTCGATAAGAGTCAATTTTTTCTGAAAAATCGCTCATTTTGGGAACAATTAAATGGTCGGATATCCCCAAATGTGTAAATCCGGCATTTTTAGCGGCCAAGATCATTTCTTCAACCGTATTCATTCCATCTGAAAATACCGTATGACAATGAAAAGAAAAAGATTGCATTCCTAAAACCTCATGTTTGTTTTGCTCCTATCACAAGAGGCTTT
>CALXPF010000090.1 GCA_944390205.1 uncultured Alphaproteobacteria bacterium | reverse complement strand
AAAAATTCCCCTTTGAATATTTTTTTCAAAGGGGATTTCCTTTTTTCCTCCACTTTCTGGGGTACAGATCATCTCAGCGGGGGTTTTTAATATAAAAAGCATGAGGAATCGGGGCAAAAACAAATATACATCCGAATAAAGGGGCGTGTATATCTTCCGAATAAAGGGGCGTGTATATTCAAGATGTTTTTTCATTGAAGCGGGATTAAAAAGCAATTCATACCCTCGTTTCTATCAAACAATCCAAATCTATTGCTTATCTTGAAACAGGTATCCCTCACATATGAGGATCATATAACGGGGTATATGACTTTAACAAGAAAAATCGTCCCCTCATAAAGGGCCCTCTTCCTCGCTTTAACATAAAGCACAACCCCGCTTTCGTTTTGAGTCAAGTCAAACAAAATGATCATCTTAAACCGCTCTCGTTTTGAGGTAAGTCAAACAAACCGATCATTTCTAAATCTGCCCCGTTTTGAACCCCCTTATTTTAACGCTTTACAAAATCACCTTTTAATGCTACTCTGCCGTCAGGTATACAAAAAGTGTATATCTAGGGCGTCAGAAACCCTATTAGACATAGTCGTGCGCACACGACTTTAAATTGTGCCGGCTTCTGCTCTTATGGGCGGATGTCGGCTAAATAAGGCTATGCGCTGAATAAGCCGAGCCGTTTATGTCTATACGGTTTCTGAACATCCGCCCACCTTTTTTGGTGGGTTTTGTTTTAACGACTAACAAAAGGATGTTCTTATGAAACGTATTTTAATACTGATAACGACTGTGTTGTGCCTTAGCGGATGTACAACACACTTAACGGACTTATCAATGATATCGAACAAAAATGTCAATTTGAACCGCGTCGATATCGATCAACTCCCGCAAAAAAAGAATATTGAAGGAGAAGATACCAAATTTGTCTTTCTGTTTATTCCCTTCGGACAACCAACGCTCAAAGGAGCATTGAATGATGCTTTGGAAAAGGGAGAGGGAGATTTAATGGTTGATGCTTCAATCTCTGCAACAAATTGGTGGTTTTTAATCGGTCAAACCGGTTTAAAAATTAAAGGGGACGTTGTCAATACAAAAGAGGGAACAAAACATGAAGATTAAATTTTTCTCTATGATATCACTGATATTTTTATCTGCCTGTACGGTTAATCACGGTGATTTTACGGTTTTGAGCAATAAAATTGTATCAACACAAGATTTTGATATGGGGGCCAGCCAAAGAGTCCGCCATATCGAAGGAGAGGATACAGCCCACATGATTATTATATTCCCGACCGGAACACCACGACTGGAAGCAGCATTAAATGATGCCTTTGAAAAAACAGATACGGATGTGATGACGGACGTGACCGTCCAAAGCTGGTTCTGGTGGATCCCTTATGTTTATGGAAATATGGGGTGGAAAGTGACCGGCGATGCGGTAAAAACAAGGAGTAATTAAGCAAAGAAAGGCGGATCAATCCGCCTTTCTTCTTAATAAATTTATTGACCGGAATATATAAACACAAAAAATAACAAATATTCTCTCTTTTTTTTGGGAGCTCTTGCCATTATCTGATTTTATGTGTATAGTACCAACCAAAACAGAAAGGAGACAAAATGACAATTGAACTACCACCCCTTCCCTATGCCTCAAACGCATTGGAGCCGTTTATCAGTGAAAAAACCATGTCATTCCATTATGGGAAACACCACGCGACTTATGTTAAGAACACAAATGATTTAGTACGAGGAACAGATCTTGAAAACGCTTCTTTGGAAACGATTATATTTGAAGCCGCCTCAGACACTGTTTACACCGCGTTATTCAATAATGCCGCTCAAGTCTTTAATCACACTTTTTTTTGGAATAGTTTAACCGATCAACCGAGCAAAAAAGAAATTCCGAATCGTCTGTTAGAAATGATTCAAGCCGATTTCGGCTCTTTGGAACAATTTAAAGCAGAATTTCAAAAAAAAGCGGTTGCACAATTCGGAAGCGGATGGGCGTGGTTGGTTTTTGAAGAGGGACACCTCAAAATCATAACAACGGGGAATGCGAATACACCGCTCGTTCATCCGACACAAAAACCATTATTGTGTGTTGATGTTTGGGAACACGCCTATTACTTGGATTATCAAAACGCTCGTCTTAATTTTGTTCAAGCGATTTTGGAACACTTGATCAACTGGGATTTTGCCCTTAAAAATCTGGAAAAAGAGGAGAAATAAATGCGTATTTTAGTCGTTGGAGGAGCGGGATACATTGGCAGTCATGTTGTCAAAGCGCTCTTGGATTCAAACATAAAGGTTCGTGTTTTTGACAATTTATCAACCGGTCAAGAAATCAATCTCTTCCAAACGGCTGAATTTATAAAAGGGGATATATTGGACTCAGACGCTCTTTTAAACGCACTGGACGGCGTGGACGGTGTTGTTCATTTAGCCGCCAAAAAAGCGGTGGGCGAATCGATGGAACATCCCGAAAAATATGCTCAAAACAATATAACCGGCACACTCAATCTGCTCAATGCCATGGTTCAACAAAAAGTAAACTATTTTGTTTTTTCTTCATCGGCTGCCGTTTACGGCATGCCGAAAGAAACGGTTTTGGATGAAACGGTTCCCGTTCATCCAATTAACTTTTACGGTTTTACAAAATTAGAAATTGAGCGCTTTTTAGGGTGGTATGACCGATTAAAAGGCATTAAATTTATTTCTCTTCGCTACTTTAACGCCGTTGGATATGACGAAACGGGAGCCATTAAAGGACTTGAAAAAAATCCGCAAAACCTCCTTCCGATCATTATGGAAACGGCCATCGGACAACGAGAGTCTTTTTCCATTTTCGGAAACGATTATCCGACACCGGACGGAACGTGTATTCGAGACTATATTCATGTTTCGGATTTAGCATCAGCTCATGTTCTGGCGCTTCAATACTTAACACAAAACAACCAAACTCAAATTTTAAATTTGGGAACCGGTCGAGGATTAAGCGTTTTGGAAATAGTGAAAAAAACAGAAGAGCTTCTCAATCTGTCCTTAAACTATCGTTTTGCCGATCGTCGTCACGGAGATCCGGCAATTCTGACAGCGTCTGCCAAAAAAGCAAAAGAAGTACTCGGATGGGAACCGACACACAGTGATTTGGAAAACATCATTCGATCGACTTATCGCGTTTATCAATCCTAAATTTTTGGAAAAGCCACATGAGTTTTTTAAACAGAAACATTACAACAAAAATCTATTTTATACTCGACCAACTGTTGCCACCGATTGTACGAGACAACCGTCTTTTAATGAGTTTTTTAATTCGTCTTTTATACAAGGAAGCAACCCCTTATTTTTTAACGTTCAAAGAAAAATTTCCCACCTTAACGGATGAAGAATATCTGGATATTTATAAAAAAACAGAGCCCTATCAAATAAAACGTCCGACTGATTGCAACGATCTTTGCGTCCGAAAAATTTTAAAAGAAATCGTCGGTCAGACCGTTTTGGATACCCCTTGCGGAAGAGGATATCTGGCACAAAAGATACGGGAGCAAGGCGACTATCGTGTCTCCGGCTTTGATTTATATATCTCGGATCAGTTAAAAAAAGAAAATCCCGATATTGAATTTTCTGAGGGATTTATCGAAAAAATGCCCTATCCCGATCATTTTTTTGATACCGTTATTTGCACACACTGTTTGGAACATGTTCGAGATATGCGTGTCGTCCTCAACGAACTACGGCGTATCACAAAAAAAAGGCTGATTATTGTTGTGCCGAAACAGCGCCCTTACAAATATACATTTGATTTACATATTCGATTTTTCCCTTACACATTTTCATTTTTAACGGCTCTTGGCCCCATACCAACCGATCATTCTTCAACATGCTTGGTATTGGGCGGAGATATTTATTATCAAGAGGATTTTAAGTCATGAAAACACTCATTGTTATCCCCACATATAATGAAGCTCGAAATATTCCGGAACTATTACCACAAATTTTAAATTATGTTCCAGACGTGCATATCTTGATTGTGGACGATCATTCACCGGACGGAACGGGAGAACTTGTTGATTCTTATATTTCCGAAAACCGATTTAACAAACAATTATTCATCCTGCATAGAGACAAAAAAGAAGGATTGGGACGGGCATACATCGCCGGTTTTCAATGGGGTCTTGACAGGGGGTATGACATTTTAGTCAGTATGGATGCCGACTTTTCACATGATCCGAAATATCTGCCCGCTTTATTAAAAGAGATGCAAACAAATGATCTGGTTATCGGCTCACGTTATATCTCGGGCGGAGGTGTCGTTAATTGGTCACTGCTTCGAAAAATTATTTCTCGAGGCGGTTCTTTGTATGCGCGGATTCTTCTCCTGTCCGGTATTCATGATTTAACGGGCGGGTTCAACTTATATAAAGCCGAAAATTTAAAAAAAATACAATTAAACCATATTCTCTCAAACGGATATTGTTTTCAAATCGAAATGAAATTTCGTCATCAATTATTGGGCTTAAAAATAAAAGAATCTCCGATTATTTTCCATGACAGAACTCTCGGGCAATCAAAAATGAGTAAAAACATTTTTAAAGAGGCCATTTTAAAAACCGCCTTGCTCGGCATCAGTCGTTTTCATCTCAAGCGCTATCTGAGCACTGCTGAAAAATCCCAACAGACTCTCTCTTCGGAATAATTCATTTTTAATATTTTTTCAGACACAAATTTAGGACAGAACATGTATTCATTTATCCAAAAACGCATTGTCATTTTTTCACTTATAATCTGCTTTTGTCTTTATCTGCCTCTCATGTTCGCGAACAATGTCGGACATGACGAAATTTGTTCCTTAATCATGGCAAGTCTTCCCTTTACGGATTTATTTCATCTTGTTTTAGAAGATGGACACCCACCTTTATTTGCTATTTTGCTTAAATTTTGGATGTTGGGAACAGATATGTATCACCTGTTTTTTATTCGGTGTTTTCCGCTTCTTTGGGTTTTCTTAACGGCTCTTTTGGGTATTTTGGCGATTAAGCGAATCTTCGGATACAGGGTCGGGCTGATCTTTTTTCT
>CALXPF010000089.1 GCA_944390205.1 uncultured Alphaproteobacteria bacterium | reverse complement strand
TTATATCTTCTTTTTTTTGAATTGTCAATCTCTTTTTATTCTATACTTGAATAATTTTTATCTCGACTATCAAAAAACATGTTCTATCTTGTTGGCTTATCATTTTTTTTATCTTGAATTTTAAATACTCTTATAAAGTTTTTAATGGCAAGATAATTACCATAGCTCCTTTTCGATATCAACTTCGACCATCTCTTTCTCGGACTCTCTTATTGGTTGCAACAGATAATTTATTTGAGGAATTTGAGGCTATTTTTTGGGGTTCTTTGGGTGAGTTCTTCGAAATGTCAGCGTTTTCTTTTTGAGTATTTTCTCTATTTTTTGCATTTCGTTCCTCTCTTTTCCGAATAGTTTTTTCCACAACCTTTTGAGCATGTTGGAAGACTTTTTCTTCTATAGCCAACTCAAATCTTCGCATATTATTGGCACGTGCATAAAAGAGTGCTGTTGCCCCAACCAGTAAAAGCCCCATTTTGTTTTTATTTTCCAAATCACAACTAAAAGCGGCAACAAGCAACCCTAGTCCAAAAGTACTCAACATCAGACATTGTCTTTGAAATTTTCTTGATTTGACAATCTGCGGGTTTAGAATGGTATTGGGATTTTCTTCTTGTAATTTCTCTTCTTGTCTTTCGTGTCTTTTTCTAAGGAATTCCGAAGAGAAAGCCAAAAAAGCAGATGCAAATAAAGGTGTTGAGTTATGTAATAACAGGCTGGTTGAGAGACCGGTTCCGAATAATCCCAAGCCGGATAAATGTGCCTTTATTCTTTCGGTTATGAGAAGATTTGCTATATCAATTTTGATTGGTTCTTCTTGGTGTTTTTTTTCTGTTTCCGGATCTTTGTGAGAATTTAACAGATTTTGCTCCTGTTACAAACTTTTAGATCATCGATCTCTCTTAACGATAAAAATTTTTCACTCCTAAACTCAAACAGTAGAGAAAATCTTACTTTTTTTTCGAAAAGATCTAGTGTCGTCAATGTAATCGATTAAACATACGGGAATTAAAATAAGCAATGTATCTGCGATACCCTCTTCCAATAAATCATATTTTTTTAATTGATATTTTAAATCGTTTTTTGACCGGGTTCCTGAAGTCATAACAGTTCCTGTTTTGTATATGTTTTTTTCAATAATTGAATTATATTAAGAACTTATGTAATTTGTCAATTATTTTGATACATGAATTTTTTGTAATTATTCATGAGCCTCACAGAATTTGAGGATATTTTTAGTTTTTGATTGACATCTACTGCTTGTTTCTTTTTTGAATTTTCTTGATCAATTAAAATCCTTTTCTCCCGTGATAATTTTTCTCTGAAAACGGCTGAAGAATAGGTTTCTCCTTGCTTCTTAGTCAAATATCCGGCAGATAATAGAGCTATCGAACTCAAAAAAAATATTTTTGGAAAAATCCAATTGAGTTGTTGCAAGAACAATCCCAATACCAAAACATGTTGTCATTAAACATCGTTTTTGAAATTTACTGAATTTCAAAACGCTTGCTGATGAAAAATACGCCCCTTTTTTCTTTAATTGTCAGTTAGCATGAATTTCATAATGTTTTTGCAAGAAATCAGAAACAAAACCTGTTAAACAACCCACATATAAAGGGAAAGAATAGTCAATAAACGGTTGCGCGAACAAATATCCCGACAGTAGCGCAGAGCCGACTTTCATTTGAGATATTGCATAGTCTTTTTTATCGGGAGAGGTCATATTCTTTGTTTTTTTATCATTCATAGCTGTTTTATTTTAGTTTCCCCATTTGAATTAGATACTTGCCTATTCCCTTACTCCTTTTGTGGCGAAGTGAAAAATTTGAGATATATTAAGATCTTTAGAATATGTTTTTTTGATTCTACTTCAGAATTCATAATAATCTCTTATTTTTTATATTTTTAAGGAAAAACTATAATATGATTTACATATTTTGTCAATTATTTTTTTTAAATGAATTTTATTTTGTTGAAACAAAAAAACAATGACATAAAGTGAGAAGAAACCGGTCTACTGCCTTTCGTTTAATAATAAATTCCTTCCATATCAATGTTTTAATCTCTTTCCCTTGAATTATTTTTAGATTTTTGAGGAGGCGTATTTGTACAAATCTTTTTAGGTGATGATACACTTTCACCGGAATAGCTTATTTCTGTTTTATCGTTTTTGTGGGCCTTATTGGTTATCATCTCCTGATCATTTTGTTGAGATAAATGAATCACTTCTTGAGAAAGCGTTAAAGCCGTAATATCCGTGGCTTTTTGATAAACGTAATACGATCCCAATGCCAGCCCGAGAGCAAAAGCAACGCCTTTGTCCGGCATCAAATCATGTCGGAGTGCAGCCCCCAAAAGTCCCAATCCAAAGCAAGTCATTAACAAGTATTGTTGTTGAAATCTTTGTAATTTTAGAACCTCTTTCGGTAAAGATATCTTTTCATTTTCTTCTTCTATCAGCATCTCTTCACGGGAGGCGCATTTTTTTTGAAGAATATTCGAAATCAGCGCAATACCTGCGGCTCCGTACAATGCTGTCGAGTTATGAATACAAAAACTTGTTGATAAACCACAGGCATACAGGCTAAAACTTCCTATTTGTGAGGCGATCCATTTCTTGGCAATAAAATCATTTGTGATTTTAATCTCTTTTTCGAGTTGTTTTCCCGTTTCTTCATCCTCTTCTATGTCATATGGATCAAGCTCATTTAAGTCGGGTTCTTTCTTTTGATTATTATCGTCTTTAGTGTCATTTTTGTGTTCGTTTTGTGGTTTGTTTTGCATGTAATGCCCTTTCATATTGCAACTCTTCTTGAATTATACTTAATAATGAGCATGAAATCCACAAAATATTTATTCGTTTGATATCAAATGAAGCTTTTTCATATTTTTTCGGGATAATTCAATGATCGCTCTTTCTAATTCTATCAAAATATCCTCTCCCAAAAGAGAAACGAACTCTTTTTTTTGAAGAGCGTTTTGATAATAAAACGATCCGTTGATACAATCTCCCCAATATCGAACATCTCCTCCATGATACTGATTGGCTTGCAAATTTGCCTCCAGCTTATCCAAGGCGTAAACAATTTTTGCCTCTCTTGTTGACCGCTCTTCAAATTCATGAAAAAGCTCATAAATCTGATCTCCCAGAGGATTGGGCAATCGTTTGTGGAAAGACTGAATGGCTGTTGTCTCCGCCTTCTTTTTTTTCTCTTTTAATTGGGGATTTTGAGCTTGTGCAGATAACGGAATATCATTTGTCTCGGCTTCTGCAAGATCATGTATCAAAGCTAAATACATAAGTTTCAAAGGATCAATTTTTTGGGACAAATAAGGGGTTATTGCCATGACTAAAAACATCAATTTAAACGTGTGATCGGAATCTGTTTCGTTCCCGCCACACGATAGTAAATTATCTCGTTTGACAAGACAAAGTCGTTCAACCGTTTTCATAAACTCAATTAAAGGTAATACCACTTTTTCCATTTGTTTCCCCTCTATCTTGAGTATTGTAAATAAAATAAAAAAAAAGACAAGTTTTTTATAAAGTCTCTTGATTTTAGAAGCAAAATCAGGTAAAATCTCCATATTATTTTTAATTTTTTATAACTATTTGAAAAACAAGGAAAAATATGTACAAATATAAAGATAAAAAATCGTTGGATGACAAGTTTAATGCTTCCGATATGGAAGAAAGATGTCTTCATTTTTGGGAAGAGAACCAAGTTTATGCCTATGATAAAGAAGCAAGCAGAGAAAACACGTTTGTTGTCGACACCCCTCCTCCGACCGTCTCCGGCTCTTTGCACATCGGGCATATATTTTCTTATACGCAAACGGACGTGATGGTACGTTATAATCGTATGATGGGAAAATCCATTTTTTATCCGATCGGTTGGGATGATAACGGGTTGCCGACAGAGAGACGTGTTCAAAATTACTATAATATAGCCTGCAATCCGAATTTACCTTATGATCCGGATTTTAAGCCTGTTCACGATCCGAAAAATGAAGGAAAGAGACAGGAGGTTTCACGACAAAATTTTATTGAAGCCTGTGAATCTTTAACTTCCGTGGATGAAAAGGCTTTTGAAGATATTTTCCATAAAATCGGTCATTCGTATGATTGGAATATTAAATATACAACGATTGGATCGAAGGCAATTGCCGAATCCCAAAAATCTTTCTTAGATCTGGTCCGAAAAGGAATGGCAAAATCGGTTGAAGCACCGACAATGTGGGATGTCACTTTCCAATCGGCTATCGCTCAGGCTGAAATTGAAGATCGAGAGACGGCCGGATTTTTCCATGATATTTCCTTTAAAGTAGAAGGAACCGATCAGTCATTTACAATTGCAACAACTCGTCCGGAATTCTTACCGGCCTGTATTGCCGTTGTGGCTCATCCGGATGATGAAAGATACAAACCGTTTTTTGGAAAGAAAGCAATTGTTCCTTTATTTGATATCCCCGTTCCGATTGTTGCCTCGGAACATGCCGAAGCAGACAAGGGAACCGGTATTATGATGGTTTGTACATTTGGTGATGCGGCAGACGTGGCTTGGTGGAAACAATCCGGACTTCCTATTAAGCAAATTGTCGGATTAAACGGCCGAATTTTGGATGTGGAATACGGAAAAGAACCGTTTGTTTCCCTCAATCCCGAAAAAGCAAAATCAAATTTCTCAAAAGTGGCGGGATTAAAAATTAAAGAAGCTCGCTCCGTTATTGTGGATTTATTGCGAGAAAGCGGTGATTTATTGGGCGAGCCAAAGCCGTTAACTCATCCGGTTAAGTTCTATGAGAAGGGATCTGTCCCTCTCGAATTCGTGACCTCTCGCCAGTGGTTTGTTTCCATCTTAGATAAGAAAGATGAGCTCCTCAAAATGGGACGAAAAATCAAGTGGACACCTGCTCATATGCAATCGCGTTATGAAGCATGGGTGGAGGGTCTTAATCAAGATTGGTGTATTTCACGTCAACGTTTTTTTGGTGTTCCCTTCCCTGTTTGGTATAAAATCAATGAAAGAGGGATTATTAATTATGATCAACTGGTTTATGCTTTGTTAGGTACATTACGGGTTTATTGCATGCGGGGTGTTTCGG
>CALXPF010000088.1 GCA_944390205.1 uncultured Alphaproteobacteria bacterium | reverse complement strand
CGATTTATCGAACGAGCCGAATTGGTCAAAAAACATAAGCCGGATGAATATGAACGAGATTATTTAAATAAACCTAAAGGAATGTTTTTAAATCGTGTCGTTAAATATTGGTCCGATGACAATATATCCGATGATATTCAATATGTCTTGGATCTCCCTTTCCATCTTTCCATGGATTTTAACGTGGACCCGATGATGTGGGTTTGTTGCCATAAAACAGAGGATAAACTGTTTGTTTTTGATGAAATCGTTATTGAAAACGCAACCACTCAAGACGCCGTTAATGAACTCATCCAACGATATCCGAATCATCAAAATAAAATTGTCTTAAACGGAGATGCCAGCGGTGATTATCGCAAAACACAGAGCCGATATTCTGATTATGCAATTGTCCAAAATACATTGATTCAGTATGGATATGATATCCAAATCGATATTCACTCACATAACCCTTCTGTTATGAACAGAGTGAGGGCGTTTAATCAATTGGTTTTGGGTGATGACGGAAAACGACGAGTGTTTGTTCATCCAAAATGTCGGTGGCTCTTGTTTAATATGAAAAATCTTAAATATAAAGAGGGAACAAGTCGGTTTGATCTACCCGGCTTTAGTCAAATCAGATCTGATAAAGAAGCTAAATTTTTGGGACATATCTTTGACGCCGTTTCCTACATTGCAGAGTATTATTGGCCAATTACAATGATTTAATTTAAAATTTCGTAATCCGTTATACTCTGTTCTTGCCGATAGACGCTGACCCGTTGGCGAAATATGTGACATATTGTATCAAAAGGAGAAAATCAATCATGATTGAAGTGATCAATTTAAAAGAACAACAATTTAACAAAATGACTCAAGACGAAAAAAATATGTTGGCCCAACAAATAGGATCTCTGTTCGATTCTTTTGATGAGGCTCGACAATCTCAAATATCAATTTACCACCTCTTGAAACCGGAAATATATCTCTTAAATCGAGGAGAAACAAAGGAGGGGTGGAAGAGTAAACTGCATTTTAATAAGCTCTATTCCTTATTTCAAACCAGACAAGCCTTTTTATGGGATAATATCTATTCTCATATCGATCAAATGTTCGATGTCGAAGGGCAGGATGAAGAAAGCAGTCAAAACGCTCCGTTGCAAAAAGCCTCTCTTGTTCAAGCGTTTGAACAAATGAAAATTACAAAACAATTGGATAAAGCCATGGAATATCTGGATACAATCGGAGAAATGTGCTTCTTTGTTTCTTGGAAACGACAAACAAAAGAAATCAGAAGACCGATCGCTTTCGGAGAGAAAGTTAAAAACAACCCTCTTTATCAGCTAAAAAAATCAACCGAGCATTTCGGTATTTTTGAAAAAACAATTTATGACGGAGCTTATGTGGAAGCCATTAACCCTGTTAATTTGGTGTTTGATCCGGCGATTGATCCGGATTTGCCGGAAGAGTGGGATCGCGGTGCCAAAATAATTAAAACGTTTGAAACACCGGATCATATTTGCAATAATCGTTTTTATTCGTTATCCGCTGAAGAAAAGCAACTCTTGAACTATATGGTCAAACCGAATATAACCGGTGAAGATCGAGGATATGACGCAACCGATGTGTTGGATGATGTGATCCATGACGGAAAAATAGAAGTTCTCCAATATTGGGGAGATTATACGTTGCCGGATGGACGTGTCTTGAAAAATTGGTGCGTGGTCGTCATTGGTCGTCGAATTGTTGCTCGTTTCGGCGAAAATCCGATTCTGATCAATCCCATTATCAATGTTGCTTTGCATCGAGATGTTGATCACAAACGCGGAATCCCTCTTTTATATTCCATCTATGACTTGTGCCTCTATCAAGAGGAAAAAGGAAATCTTGAGAACGACAGCCAAATCCTTTCTCTCAACCCCCCCAGATTTGCTCCGGAGGGATTTTTTAAAAAAAATAAAACCGTTATGGAGCCCGGACTCGTCTTGGAATATAAAAAAGGGTTGGAAGATCCGAGACAGCTTATCCCTGTCTCTTTACCTCTTATAAATAATGATCGTATTATCGGGTTTTTGGACAGTACAATCAGCGGTGTATCAGGCATTTATCCCAATATGCAAGGGGCAGAGGAAGACAGGCAGGTGACGGCTACGGAAATTCGTGTGAAAGTTTCCGGTCAAACAACAAGAATTGCCAAAGATTTGGATACCATTAAACAAAACGGTATTGTCGTTATGGTTGAAAAAGTCGCTGATTTGATCGCAAATATGAAATTGGGAGACGAAACCATTTTTGTCGATGAACAGGGGGTGCGTATTCCCAAAAAAATAACGGATGATATCAGAACGGCGGCTTATTTATACCGATATACCGATAGTTCCGGTATACAAAAGAAATTGAATACAAATGAGCAACTCATGCAGGTTTTAACTCCTGTTTGGAATGATGAAGCGGTCCCGCTCAATAAGGCGGAAATTATTAAGAAGGGATTGGAAAATATCGGAATCGAAAATCCGGATAAATATTTTCTTTCAAATCAGACGGAAATGAATCCGAACACCGATTCAAATATGTTAAATTCTCTTTCTCAAAACCAAATGCAAACGAAAAATTATTTAAGCCCAAATAACTTACAAAACAATATCGCTCCGATGTCTCCTCAATCGTTGGATCCGGCATTGCTTTCGGCACTTCAAAAAATGGGAATCAATTTAACGGAGCAGATCAATCAACAGCAAATAAATCCTGAAATATTAAATATTCTTCATCAATTAAATGCTCAAGTGACCGAAAATTCAACAAATGACGAATAATCTTAATCGAAGGATCCTTATTTGATCGGATTTGAAATATATTGTCATTGTCTGTCGTTATTTGTCATGTCGCTTTTTTTAAAAAAATGAGATATAATACGACTAT
Source organism: uncultured Alphaproteobacteria bacterium (assembly GCA_944390205.1). Taxonomy (GTDB): domain Bacteria; phylum Pseudomonadota; class Alphaproteobacteria; order CAAHEQ01; family UBA3637; genus CALXPF01. Next base: position 2,216 of record CALXPF010000088.1, on the reverse strand, counting down.
AATCACGAAAGTGTTTTTTTATAATTACCAATGAAGAGCCGTCTTTTTTAGGATGGCTCTTTTTATTTTAAAATTGTTTCAAAATGAATACGGAAAAAGAATTAAACCGCTTAATAGCCTTGAAAGAAGCGTTATTAAGTGATGAAGGAATTTGTATATTGAACGCCATGAAAGACTACATGGTCGAATTGTCCGGTATGCAAAACGCAAACCCCGAATGGATTAAAGGGGTGGGATTGCTGATTTGTTTTTTAAAGGAAACAGATCAGCGTTTGGAACGTTTTAAAGAACGTTCATAACATTCATAATTTAAAGGAGAAAAGGATGAATGAAACTCTTAAACAATCTCAAAATATGTATACAGGCGATCCGTCTTATTCGGAACAAATGCCTGTCTCTCAGGACTTGTCTGATCAATCTTTATCAAAAAGTGATCCGGATGTTCCGGTCGATCAGAAGCTTCCTGAGGAAACTCAAACAGAAAACACATCTCTTTTGGCTGGAAAATTTAAAACGGCTCAAGAGCTTGAAAGAGCTTATATGGAAATTTCTAAAACGCTAGAAAATCACGAACGAATCGTTCAGGAGTTAGAGTATTATCGAACCCAACTTCAAGAAGAAAAAAAACGACATGACGCAGATGCCGCCCTGCTTGGATACGCCTCTGCCGAAGAAAAGGAATTCGCTGATTTTTTAAGACAGAAAGAATATGAAGATTATATGGATGTTTGTCAAAAAGGTGTTTGTCGCCACATGACACAGGAGGCTTTAAAGGCTTTAAAAAAATATCGAATTTCTCAAAAAGAAGAAGATTTGGAATTCGCCAAACAGTTCTTCCCGTCTGAAATTGTTAATATTATTACGCGTTATACCATCTCTGCTTTTGAAAAAGGACGACTTGAAATCGCGCGTCAAAAAGAATATCGCCAAATGATGGAAAAAGCCTCAAAATTATCTCAATTGATGGAAAAGTATAAAGATTGGCTGAAAAATCAAGAAAGACGAGATATTTTTAATGCCGCTTTCGGATTGGCAAACGGAGATTTAGATCCCGAATTGACCATTCATTTGGTTGAATCCATTGAAAACAGTGCCGTCAGAGAAATGATGGCAAAAGAAAAAGCAAAAGCTGAAAATCAAGAATTAACCGAAAATTTAAATATGTCGTTTTCGGCTGGTTCCGTTCCTTCGGGTAAAGAGGAGGGTTGGATTACAAGGGCTCAATTCAATGCCATGTCCCCCGAAGAATATGACAAAAATTATGATCGAATCTTAAAGCAAATCCAACTTGAAAAAGAAGGAAAGTTGCCGAGACGATTAATTTAATTTTTGTTTCGTATCGTGCAAAAAGTTTTTATAAAAACAGAAAACTTTTTTTTATAACCTATTTGAAATAAAGGAGAAAAATATGTCAGAAAACGCAACTTCTTTGAAAAGACAAGCCGCCGGAATTATTCCGGAATTATGGTCTTTGACTTTAAATAAAAAATTAGATAAATCCGGTGTCGGAATGAAAATCGTTAATAAGATTTTTGAGGCGGAAATCAAACATTACGGAGATACCGTTCATATCGGTGAATTGGGAGATGTGACAATTTCCGATTATTCCGAAGATTCCAGTACGGGGGGTGTCACGTATCAACGGGTGGATGCAACCACACAAACCTTAAAATTAGATCAATCCAAAGCTTTTGGAATTTTCTTATCGGATATTACCATTCAACAATCGCAAATCAAAGATTTACAAAAGCGATTTGAAAAAAGAGCCAAAACGGCTATTGATCTTGTAAAAGATACTTATATTTTAAGCTCATTTGCCGATATTCCGGAAGACAATTTACTCGGAACGGATGAGACTCCCATTACATTAACAAAGGATAATGTTTATTCCGTCTTTTCATGGCTTGCTATGAAACTCAAGGAAAATAACGCTATTGAAAATTTAGACGATACGGTCTCTAAAGACAATAATCCTAAAGATTCTCTTCCGTATGTTGTGATCAATCCTCGGGTAGAATCCATCTTGCGTCAATCACCTGATTTTGTTCATGCAACAGATGCCGGTGATAAATTATTGCGTGAGGGATCAATCGGTGCAATAGCGGGTTTGGATGTGCTGGTGTCTACAAATTTACCGACAACCGAAAACAAAGTTAAAATTATGGCCGGAATCAACGATGCCATTGCTTTTGCGGGAAATATCTCAAATATTGAGG
>CALXPF010000087.1 GCA_944390205.1 uncultured Alphaproteobacteria bacterium | reverse complement strand
TAAATCGGTTCGTTTAATAAAGCCTTTAATTCCGTTGACATCAACCTCGATACCGTTTTCCTCGATGGCAGAAACAACACCTGTCACAACCTCACCTTTCTTTAAATTTTCAGAAGCTGCGGCAAACGGATCTTCCGTTAATTGTTTAATGCCCAAAGAAATACGTTCTTTTTCGACATCGATATCCAAAATTTTAGCTTTAACGACCATTCCCTTTTTATAATCCTTAATGGCTTCTTCACTCGGTTTGTCCCAAGACAAATCAGATGTATGGATCATACCGTCGATTTCATCATTTAAGGCGACAAAAATACCGAATTCGATCATATTCTTAATTTCGCCCTCAATAACATCACCGACCTTGTGTGTGTCTGCAAAAGCCTTCCAAGGATTTTCTTGAATTTGTTTCATCCCCAAAGAAATACGACGTTTGGATTCATCCACATCCAATACGATCACTTCTACTTCTTGACTTAAAGAAACAATTTTGCTCGGGTGAACATTTTTCTTTGTCCAACTCATTTCTGAAACGTGTATCAAGCCTTCCACGCCATCTTTTAATTCCACAAAGGCACCATAATCGGTAATATTGCTGATTTTCCCTTTAAAGATCGTGCCGACCGGGAATAATTCATTGACACCGACCCACGGATCATTTTCCAATTGTTTCATTCCTAATGAGATACGACCCGTATCTTGATTAAATTTAATAATCTGAACCTTAACAGGTTGACCGACAGATAAAACTTCGGCCGGATTTGTAATCCGCTTCCAAGAAATATCCGTGACGTGCAACAATCCGTCAACACCGCCCAAATCAACGAAAGCACCGTAATCAGTAATATTTTTGACGGTTCCTTCAACAATTTGGCCCTCGGAAAGATTCTTAATAATTTCCGTTCTTTGCTCGGCACGTGTTTCTTCCAAAACGGCCCGACGTGAAACAACGATATTGCCACGCACTTTGTCCATCTTTAACAATGCAAACGGTTGCGGAACACCCATAAGCGGTGTAATATCCCGAATGGGCCGAACATCGATCTGACTACCCGGCAAAAAGGCGGTAGCCCCGTTCAAATCAACCGTAAAGCCTCCTTTGACGCGCCCAAAAATAGTTCCGATGACATGTTCTCCGTTGGCCAATGATTTCTCTAAATCGCCCCAAGCTTCCTCACGGCGAGCTTTTTCACGAGAAAGAACGGCATTTCCGTCTTTATCTTCATAACGATCGATATAAACATCAACCGTATCGCCCAAAGACAAGTTTTGAACACCGAATTCCGAAACAGGAATACGTCCCTCTGACTTTAATCCGACATCAACGATAACAACATCATCGTCAAAACCAACAATTTTTCCGGAAACGACCTTGCCTTGCAAAGATCCTTTTTCCATAAATTCATCAAGCAACGCACCAAAATCTTCCGTCACTTCCGGCATTTGGTTTTCTTTTTTATTCATTAAATATCCTTATAAAACTAGGTTGGCCGACAGCTCTTTTCGGCTGTGGACTTTTAGCCGTCACTACTTTAAAAACGACTGTGACGGTTTTGTCGTGTTTTTTGGAAATTGAAATTGCCTAAAAAACGGTTGGATTTTACCATATATATTCTTTAATTGCAAGAATTTATTATAGAATAACAAAAGTTTCTTTTGTTTTACCGCTTACCTAAAAGTTCTGCTTTTCCCTTTCAACAATCATGATTGATATTTTTGGATGTTCGAGTCGTTTTTGGAAAGGGTGTTGATTTTCATCGACAATCAACACGCTTCATAACGATCAAACATCATAAGAAGTTTTTTGATGTTGGAATCTTTATTTTCAAACAAAGCATGTTATGGAGATTTCTCCGTATTTTTTTTATTTTTTGAATATTTTTTATTGACAAATTGATAAGAAAGTGTAAAACGCTCAAAAGATCCATATGTCTTAACCAAGGAGAGAAAAATGACAAAGCCGGAATGGGGATTAAAAAGAAAATGTTTAAAATGCGGTTCCTTCTTCTATGATATGCGTAAAGAATCGTTCTCGTGTCCCAAGTGCAAGGAACAATATACGCTGGCTTCATATGAAGAAGCCAAAAATAAGCAACTGTTAAAGCTGGCCAAAAAAGCAGCCCCCAAAATTGAGGATGAAGATTTAGATGAAGAAGCTTTGCTTCAAATGACGGAAGATATCCCTCTCGGTGATGAGGAAATTCCGTCTGACAATCTTGATCTTTTGGAAGAAGAGGATATGGAAAGAACAGATTCGGACATTTCCGACATCATGGATACCTATGGTGAAGAAAAAAACGATCATTAACCCATGAAACAGAAAAAAATGGATCATTTTAATTCATTAGCCGGTCAATTTTTAGTGGCCATGCCCTCTATTGACGATTTGAGGTTTGAAAAAGCCGTCATCTATATTTATATGCACTCGCCGGAAAATGGGGCGGCCGGCCTTGTGATTAACCGTCTTGTATCTCAAATGTCTTTTACAGAAATTTTGGATCAACTGCACATTTCACATGAACCTTTAAAAAATCCGCCCCCCCTGCTTTTGGGCGGTCCGGATCAGGTCTCACGCGGTTATATTTTACACTCAACCGATTACAGAACCGATTTGACACTTCCGATTTCGACCAATGTTTCATTAACGGCGACGCAAGATATTTTGGAAGATATCGCCAACCAAAAAGGACCTCAAAATTTTTTGGTGACATTGGGATGCGCAACGTGGGTCCCCGGTCAATTGGAAGATGAGATTATGTCTAATATATGGTTAACGACACAAGGATCAAAAGAGCTTTTGTTCGAAACACCGTTTAATCTGCGTTGGAACAAGGCTATGGAAATGCTTGGAATTGAACCAATTCTCCTGTCCAGTTTTTCAGGAAAAGCATAGCAAACGTCATCTCTTTAAAACTTGTCACTCTTGACTTTTACCGATAAGTTATATAGACTTCGCTTATGAAAAAAAGAATTATTTCCTTAGCTATCTTATGTGCCCTTATTCTTCTCGGAGCAGGGGGATATTTTTTATCAAAAGATCCATTGGTCTCCGTTGTCATGCCGACTTATAATCGAGCGGATCTTTTACCCAGATCTATTTTATCTATTTTGACACAAACCTACAAAAACATTGAATTTATTATTGTTGATGACGGATCGACCGATCATTCGGTCGCCTTGATCAAATCTTTTCAAAGAATGGATCCGCGAATTCGTTTAATTGAAAATAAAGAGAACATGGGTATTTCCGTCTCCAGAAATAAAGGTCAGGCCGCCGCCAAGGGAAAATATATCGCCATTCAAGACAGTGATGATATTTCATGGCCGACTCGGCTTGAAAAAGAAGTTGATTTTTTGGAAAAACATCCGGACGTTGTTGCCGTGAACTCTATTTATGATGAGGTGGGAAAAGAAGGAAAATACAACAATTGGGTTCCGCCTTTGAGACAAGACATTCTCATGTATTTCAACAATTATTTTACTCATCTTGCCGTAATCCGAAAGTCATTTATTGACAGGCATAAAATCAAATATAATACAAACTACATCAGCTCGGAAGATTATGATTACTGGAAACAAATTATATCAAACGGCGGCAAGATTCGAATGTTAAACGAACCGCTTATTCGTCTGCGTCGTCACCGAACATATCAGCCGGAGTATTATAAAGCTATTTTAAAAAACAGACAACAAATCAAAGCGGAAATGCTTTCTTTGTTCGGTATCTTCCCTCAAAACACCGAAACCGCCTCCAGATGCCAAATTCTGAAGCAAATGATTCGAATAAATCCTTCAAAAAAACTTGTTAATCAACAGGCATTACTTTTTACCTATCGACAAGAATGTCAGCACCCTGTTTTACCGCGCGGTTCTCTCTACATAAAACATCAAGATTGGATGGATATGCTTATTCCGATATCCAATATGCCCGGAAACTATTATCGAGAAACAACAAAAGAAATTGCAAACCAAATTTATGAGAATAAAAAAGTTAAAACATTTCAATGGGAAAACGGGAAATATGAAACATTTTATAAGCAAGACGGAAGTTATGGACTTTTCCCTTATTTAATTTTAGATAACTCGGATTGGGAAGAGTTTACTAAATCAAAACCATACTTAACATATTAAATCTATTTTTCAAAAATGTAAAATTTTATAATAAAAACATTCGGGTATAAAAACAATTTCTTACGAAGAATTTTTATTTTTTAGGCATATATCCGGAGCTTTCGCTTTACCTCCGAAAAACGAAGCAAGCTTCATCTTTCGGAGGCACATAAATTTCAACAACCTACCTGATTTTTTGAGCTAACGATCTGATTTGCTCAAAATCAGCGGAAGGATATTTCGTTAAAATAGTTTGAGCATTTTCATCAATTTTCAAACATAAATCCTTTGCAGAGACAAGTGATGTCCCATCTTCTTGAGGCATACCCCTATTTTTTCTCGAAGTATCAACAAGAGAAATTAATTCCATTTGTTTTTGCATTGCGATCATTTCTGCTTCCACGATCTGATCCAACATAACACCGAGTTTTTGAGACACTTGCGGCATAAACTCCTCTAAAGAAGATCCTTTTTTACGCAACGCCTGATCCAATATGCCAATCTCAGATCGGAAATGATCTGTAAAAGCTGTCGGATATGAGGTCATATTATACCCGTTCTTGCGGCAAAACTCGGGGTAGCCGACCTGATGCCTGTAAATTAACGTCGCCATCATGGTCATTCGTTCCAGATCTTTTGTTTCTTCAAGAGACAACTGATCTCCTTCATCAATGCCACGTTTTATATTGACCTTATTTTCATAAAACCAATAAAAACTCCCAAAAAGCAAAAGATAGGCCAATATCAACAAAACATAGCTCAACGCCTTACGTTTTTTCTTTTCTTCCCACTCTTCCCGAGATAGATTTTCGGTATTCTCTTTTTGGGTTTTGCGTGTTTTTTTTAGACGAAATAAGGATTTTTTAGATTTTAACTTGGACATTTTTTTCTCCTTTTAATTGCCCCATAAAAGCAGAATATTCTTTTTTAAAGTGAACTGCAATCTTTTTTTATACCGTTTCATCGTATTTTATGTTTTTTTTAAATAAATAGATTTTCCCAAAAATTTGTTTCCGGTATATGACCTAATACGGAAATATTATTTTAAATAATTTGCCGTAAAAAAAGAAACCCCCGCGTAAAACGCGGGGTTCTTCATATGCGGCTATAAGCCTTTAGCACTGGCATCCCCTAAA
>CALXPF010000086.1 GCA_944390205.1 uncultured Alphaproteobacteria bacterium | reverse complement strand
TATGGGATATGACTACTTTTATGTAGAGGAAGGAAATAATATCAAGGCGTTAATTTCAGCTTTACAGAACATAAAAGACACCCCGAAACCCACCGTATTACACATACACACGCTTAAAGGAAAAGGATTTAAAGCTGCAGAAGAGGATAAAGAATCCTATCATTGGATTTTACCGGGGACAGCCAGCGGAAAAATCTATGAGAGCGGAGAAACCTATGATACATTGATGACACAGTTTCTTTTAAACAAAAAAGAGAAGGATAAAAGCGTCATTGCCGTCTCTCCGGCAACCCCCGGTATTTGTGGTTTCACACCGGAATTTCGCCAAAAAATGGGAGAAAATTACACAGATGTTGACATAGCCGAGCAACATGCTGTCGGATATGTCTCCGGCTTAGCCATGAACGGTGCCAAACCGGTTTTAGCCGTTCACAGTTCATTTATACAGCGGGCTTATGATCAACTATCTCAAGATTTAGCGATTAACAATGCTCCGGCGACTATTTTAATCTGTTGGGGAGCAATTGGTCCAAACGACATCACTCACCTAACCATATTTGATATTCCGCTTATTTCCAATATTCCGAATATCGTCTTCTTGGCTCCGACATGCAAAGAAGAATATTTGGCTATGTTGGATTGGTCTCTTGAACAGAAATCTTACCCTGTTGTTATCCGAGCACCCTTTGGACCGATTATTTCATCAGGTGAAAAAGACACAACCGATTATGGAAAGCTTAATCGCTCAAAAGTGACCCATATCGGTCAAAAAATTGCCATAATCGGAGTGGGTAATTTTTACCATTTGGCAAAAACCGTTCGAGAGGAAATCCAAAATCAATTCGGCATTAACGCAACACTCATCAATCCGGTTTATCTGTCAGGTCTGGATCAAGAATTATTAAACAGCCTTAAAAAAGATCATGACATTGTGATTACTTTGGAAGACGGGTGCTTGGCCGGTGGTTTTGGAGAAAAAGTTTCATCCTTTTACGGGGATTCTGATATGAAAGTTTTAAATTACGGAGCCGCCAAAGAATTTACGGATCGTATTTCAATAAACGAGCTTTGCGAACGCTATCATTTAACACCGCAGCTTGTTTGTGAAGATTTAAAAAAATTATTATAAAGGAGAATTTAGAATGACTGATTTACTAACCTCTGTTTTAATTGTTTATTTTTCAGCCACCGGCACAACGGCACAAGTTGCTCAAAATCTGGCAACCGTCTTGGAGGCTCCGATTTATGAAATTCAGCCAAAAGAAAAATACACACAAGCCGATTTAAACTGGAATGACCCACAAAGCCGTAGTTCTTTGGAAATGAAAAATAAAATTCCTTATCCGGAATTGGCTGATTTAAATGCTCCGATAAAAAATCATGATATAATCTTTTTGGGGTTTCCGATCTGGTGGGGAACCGCCCCTAAAATCGTCAATCAGTTTGTCAAAAGCTATGATTTATCGGGTAAAACCATCATTCTTTTTGCAACTTCCGGTGGTGATGGTCTGGGAAATACGGCAGAAGATCTCAAGAAGGATGCTCGGGGGAATCCGAAAATCATTGACGGAAAAATCTTAAACGGAGATCCGTCTGATGAACAGCTAAAGAATTTCGTAAACGGTTTAGATTTATGAAAAAATGGGTCATTATTATTTTGTTTTTATTGGGAACAAGTCATATGGCTTTAGCAGGAGAACACATGATGAAAATTAAAATGATGATCAATAATCAACCGGTTATCATTCGTCTGATAGATAATCCGGCTACAACTCAATTCTTAAATATGTTGCCGGCTGAATTTACTTTTCGAGATTTTGCCGGCGAAGAGAAAATTTCCCATTTCCCAACACCAATAGATTTATCAAATACACCTCGCGGAATGGTTGCTCAAAAAGGAAAACTTTTTATTTATGCTCCTTGGGGAAATTTCGGAATTTTTTATAAAAATCACGGCACAAAAATTGATAATGACTTGGTTGAAATGGGAATGGTTGAGAGTGGATTGGAAATTCTATCCGCCCAAAAGAATCCCTTTATTGCCGAAATAGAGGTTATAGAATAAAGGGCTTAATAAAATGCGAATGTGGTACATTATTTTAATTGTGACGATACTGATAACAATAATCGGCTTTTTATATCTTGGTCATCAAATCGGTAAATTTCAACTGGTGCAACACCTGTCTTATCAAAGTTCAAAGCTAAAATTTAATTCTGGGTATCTCATTGTTTTCCTTGTCTTTTGTCTATTATGTTGGAGTTTCAATCTGACAAATGCCGTGGTTTGCCTATTCTATTTTAGTATGGTGTGGATGGCCTGTGACTTGATATTTCTGATTATTGCCTATTTAGGGAAATTTCAATTTCAAACATATTATGCGGGGATTTGCGCACTTATGCTTGGCACACTCTTATTATCTTTGGGATGGTATCAAGCACACCACGTTTGGCAGACGGAATATACTATTTATACTGATAAAGATATATCTAATCTCAAAATCGTATTTTTAGCAGATGCACATATCGGAACCACTTTTGACGGCACGGAGTTTTCTCAATATATTCAAAAAATACAAGAAAATCATACCGATGCTGTATTTATTATTGGAGATTTTGTTGATGACAACACCTCAAAAGCGGATATGTTAGCCGCCACAAAGGCTCTCAGTTCACTTAAAACAAAGTTTGGCACATATTTTGTATTCGGCAATCATGATAAAGGCTACTATGATTCAACTTATCGAGGTTTTAGCAAATCGGATTTGATCAATGAATTACAAAAAAACAATGTGAAAGTCTTAGAAGATAGTGTTGTTGCTCTCAACGATCAAATTTATCTGATCGGTCGAAAAGACGCCGGTCACGATAAAAAAAGTAGCCATCGTTTATCGATGACAACACTGGCTAAACAAATTGAACCTGATAAATTCAGTATCGTTCTTGATCATCAACCCAACGATTATGAAAACCAACAAAAAGCCGGTGTCGATTTGGTCTTATCCGGTCACACGCACGGAGGTCAGTTATGGCCCCTGACAAAAATTGGTGAATGGATCAAGGCAAATGATAAGACATATGGCTATGAAAAAAGAGAAAATACACACTTTATCGTCACTTCCGGTATTTCTTCTTGGGCGATTAAATTTAAAACCGGTACAAAATCCGAATTTGTTATTGTCAATATTGAAAGGAAAAATTGATGAAACATTTATCTAAACTTTTATTACTAACAACATGTTTATTCATTTATGGAGGAAACGCTATGGCTGAAAAAATCACACAAACGGCGGGCAGAGATCAACTGGGATCTTTTGCACCGGATTTTGCTCATTACAATGATGATATTTTATTTGGAGAAAATTGGAACAATACGGATATTGATCTCAAAACACGGTCTATCATCACGGTTGTTTCGTTGATGTCAATGGGAATAACGGATAGCTCCTTAATATATCATCTAAAAAACGCTAAAGATCATGGTGTAAGCAAAGAAGAAATAGCCGCAATTATAACCCATACGGCGTTTTATACCGGTTGGCCAAAGGCTTGGGCCGTTTTTAATCTGGCCAAAGACGTATGGAATGAAGATACACCGGCATTAACAGATAAAGAAAAGCACCAAAAGAACTTAATGTTTCCGATCGGGGAACCGAATAACGCTTATGCCCAATACTTTATCGGACAAAGTTATCTGGCACCCGTTTCCGATCAACAAGTTAAAATATTTAATGTGACATTTGAGCCGAAATGCCGGAATAATTGGCATATCCATCAAGCAAAATCCGGGGGCGGACAAATGTTAATCGGAATCGGAGGTCGAGGATACTATCAAGAATGGGGGAAAGAACCAATTGAAATAAACGAGGGAACAGTTATTCATATTCCCGCCAACGTCAAACATTGGCATGGCGCCGCGCCGGATTCATGGTTTTCTCATTTAGCTATTGAAATAGAAGGAGAAGAAACCGAAAATATTTGGCAAGAACCCGTCACGGATGAAGAATATAATAAACTAAAATAAAAAAATACATTCATTCTTTTTCCGATCCCTTCATTTCAAGAATATTCTCTAAAAAGTAAAGTCTTTAAAATGGAGGGATCTACTTTTATATTTGAAAGGAGATCCCCCTCTTTGTAGCAGAAAGAGACAACTCTCCATGTAAAATTATTCGAATCTATATAGAACAAGATTATTTAAACAAATAGATTAACGATGGTGGGATTTATTCGCCTCGAAGGCCCCCTCAAAAATGCATTTTTCGGGGCATGCTCGCATGTTGAAAGGAGAGAGGATTAAAATACATCAAGCTTGCCATTACCTACACCACACTTCGATCAAACCTCACAAGGAGGTCACTCAGCTCTGCATTCCACCGCATAAGACATACAAAAAAACAGCTCTTTCGGACGCTTTCTTTTGTTGGTTGCGGGGGTGGGATTTATTCGGCTTATCGCCTCACCCACTCGCTCCCGCTCGGGGCTGTCTCTCTTCTATCGACATTAACTCGAAAAATTTTATCCTAAAACCGGCACGCCTCGTGCCTTTTTTCTCGTTCGAACCTCACTTCTTCGTGAGCTTCAAACCCATCCGGCGACCAATAAAAAAAGCCAACTTGCGTTGGCTTTTAATTGGTTGCGGGGGTGGGATTTGAACCTCACGACCTTCAGGTTATGAGCCTGACAAGCTACCGGACTGCTCTACCCCGCGTCAAGATGATAGTCTTATACGCTTTCTTTTATAAGATGTCAAGTACTTTTTTGAATTTTCTTGAACAAAATACTCTTTTTTTAAAAAATTGGCACTTTTTACTTGAATTTTTTTTTAAATGATCCATATTGGAGGTGTGATTCATTTTTTTTCAAGGAGTATAAACATGAAAAAACAATTTGCTACACTCGTTTTCTCTTCCGCATTATTGCTGTCGGGATGTGCCAGTTTATGTGAACCCTGCGGTGATGACTGCGCTTTTCCGGAAGACACGGTTGTCATTCAAACACCGGCAACATTCGCTTTCGATTCCGCGCAACTGACAACCGCCGATAAAGATAAATTAAACGCTGTTGCAGAACGTCTTCAAAGCAATCCGGATGAAAAAATAACCGTCCAAGGATACACCGATAATATCGGAACTCCGGCTTATAACCTAAAGCTTTCACAAAGACGTGCCGACTCCGTTGCAGCGTATTTGGCCGATAAAGGGATTGCTTGTGATCGTATCACGACAAAGGGATACGGCATTGAAGATCCGGTTGCAACCAACCAAACAAAAGAAGGTCGTGCTTTAAATCGCCGTGCCGAAAT
>CALXPF010000085.1 GCA_944390205.1 uncultured Alphaproteobacteria bacterium | reverse complement strand
TTCCGAAGCCGTTCGGGATTATCCGGAATTGGTTCGTCGCTATTTGGGATCGGTTGTTCCGTATACGGATAACTTCTTTGCCGCTTTGAACAGTGCCGTTTTTTCGGATGGATCGTTTGTGTTTATTCCCAAAGGATGTCGGTGTCCCATGGAGTTATCGAGTTATTTTCGAATCAACGCCAAAAACGCCGGCCAGTTTGAGCGAACTTTAATTATCGCCGAAGATGATTCTTATGTCAGCTATTTAGAAGGGTGTACGGCACCTCAACGAGATGAAAATCAACTACATGCGGCTATTGTTGAAATTATTGTTCATGATCGGGCAGAGGTCAAATATTCAACCGTTCAAAATTGGTATCCGGGAGATCAAAACGGAAAGGGCGGTATCTATAATTTCGTCACAAAACGAGGGATTTGCCATGATCATGCAAAATTGTCTTGGACACAGGTTGAAACAGGATCGGCCATTACATGGAAATATCCCAGCTGTATCTTAAAGGGAGATTATTCGGTTGGTGAATTTTACTCGGTTGCTTTAACCAATAATCATCAGTGGGCAGATACGGGGACCAAAATGATTCATTTGGGAAAACACACCTCTTCGACCATTGTTTCAAAAGGAATTTCTGCGGGATTTTCAAATAATACTTATCGAGGATTGGTTAAAATAGGGCGATCTGCCACTCAGGCCAAAAATGTGTCTAAGTGTGACAGCTTATTGATCGGAGATCAATGCGGGGCTCATACGATTCCCGTGTTGGAGTGTCAAAATACAACGGGAGTGATTGAACATGAAGCAACGACTTCAAAAATATCGGAAGATCAGTTGTTCTATGCGCAATCTCGAGGTTTAACCGGTGAGCAGGCGGTGAGCCTGATCGTTAACGGATTTTGTCGGGATGTGATGCAAAAACTACCGTTGGAATTTGCTGTGGAAGCTCAGCGGTTAATTGGTGTTCAGTTGGAGGGAAGTGTCGGATGAATTTGACGGATGAAGAACAAAAAATTATTCAAAAGGCAATCAAAACATGGGGAAATCAAGCTCAATTATTGATGGTCTTAGAGGAAATGAGTGAGCTTCAAAAGGAGATTTTAAAAAATATTAACCGCCATCAACAAAATATGGAAGCCATTGTTGATGAAACGGCGGATGTTCTAATTATGATAGAGCAGTTGCAACACATTTATCAAATCAAGGACGCCGTTCGGGCAAGAATTCCGCAAAAATTAAAAAAGATTCAAAATCGGTTGGGAGAATAATATGGCATTTTTGGAAATAAAAGATTTACACGCCGGAATCGGAGAAAAAGAAATTATCAAGGGTTTGAATTTAACGATAGAAAAGGGTGAAGTTCACGCCATTATGGGTCCGAACGGATCCGGAAAGAGTACGCTTTCCAATATTATTGCCGGTCATCCGGCCTATACTGTTTATGGGGGCTCTATTCTGTTTAAGGGAAAAGATTTACTCTCTCTGTCTCCGGATGAAAGAGCTAATTCGGGTGTTTTTTTGGCGTTTCAATATCCGACCGAACTACCGGGGGTCGGAACGGCGTTGTTCTTGAAAACAGCCCTAAACGCCAAGCGCAAATTTTTGGGCGAAAAGGAGTTGGATGCCGTCCAGTTTATGAAGCGCCTCAAAACAAGAGCCACAGCTCTCGGAATTACGGATGAAATGTTAAAACGCCCCGTTAATGTCGGGTTCTCCGGTGGTGAAAAAAAGAAAATAGAAACGTTCCAGATGGCTTTTTTAGAACCGGATTTTTGTATTTTGGATGAAATGGATTCGGGACTGGATATTGATGCGCTTAAAGTTGTTTCCGACGGAATCAATGTTATGCGAGAGCCACATCGCTCTTTTTTGATGATTACACATTATCAACGATTATTAAATTACATTCGTCCGGATGTTGTTCATATTATGGTTGATGGGCGAATTGTTCGGTCAGGGGATATGTCATTAGCTCTTTATCTGGAAGAAAAAGGATATGAAGATTACAGGTAATATTGGATTTATTCGGAAAAACAACGTACTTTCCCCTCTTGATTTAACAGGGGGAGAACTCTCTTTTTCGGTCGATCGAGACGAAACGATTCAAATTTATTGTTTGCACTTAATCGGTTCTTTGAATATAAAAGTACAATTACAAAAAGAAGGGGCCCGCTGTTCATTGAATTGCGTCTATTTATCTCATCAAAAGGCACGAAACAACCTTTCTTTTGAAGTGATACACAATGAAAGACAAACCTCTTCGGAACAAATCGTGAGAGGAATTTTACTCGATCAAGCCTCCATGAATTTTCTCGGAACCATCCGTATTCCGCCTAATTCTCAAAAATGTGTCGGAACTCAAAATCATCGTGCCGTTTTGTTATCGGATGAGGCTTCTGTTTCAGCTATTCCCGAATTGGAAATTTACGCCGATGATGTTCAGTGTTCTCACGGATCGGCTGTCGGACCGCTCGATGAAAATGCCTTATTTTATCTTCAATCTCGAGGAATTGACAAAAAACAGGCGACACAAATTTTGTTGAAAGCCTTTTTGACTGATTTAATGCCGAATGAAATACAAACAGTGATAGATGAATGGATGGCCGAATATGTTTAAACAAGATTTTCCGATATTTCAAACACATCCGGATTTGGTTTATTTAGATACGGGTGCCTCGGCTCAAAAGCCGGCCGTTGTGTTAGAAACAATGGATTCTTTCTATCGAACGTTTTATTCAAATGTTCATCGCGGAAATTGTGAAATTGCCAATCAGGCAACCGAGGCCTATGAACGTGCGCGTCATCAGGTGGCTCAGTTTATCCATGCCGATCCGTCCGAGGTCGTCTTTACCAAAAGTACGACAGAGAGTGTTAATTTGGTGGCGTCTTCGTTTGCGGAAACACTTCAGCCTCAAGATGAAGTGATTGTGTCCGTTTCCGATCATCATGCCGTTTTTGTTCCCTTTCAACAAGCGTGTTTGAAAAGGGGGGCTGTTTTTAAAGTGGCTCCCGTTCTGGCAAGCGGAGCCCTTGATTTGGAGGCCTTTGATCGGCTGTTGACTAAGCGAACAAAAATGGTGGCTATGGCCCATTTGACAAATGTTTTGGGAACGGTTCAACCGATAAAAGAGATCATTAAAAAAGCCCATCAAAAAGGAGCCATGGTTCTTGTGGACGGGGCGCAAAGCGTTGCACATCTTCCGACCGATGTGACGGAATTAGATTGTGATTTTTTGGCTTTTTCAGGTCATAAATTATATGGACCAACCGGAATTGGTGTTTTATACGGAAAAAAAGACGCATTATCTAAACTTTCTCCTTATCAATTCGGGGGAGATATGATTCGTGAGGTGTTTATAGATCATACGACATTTGCGGATATTCCGGCTCGCTTTGAAGCCGGAACTCCGCCGATTGCCGAGGCATTGGGTCTGGAATCTGCATTGACGTATTTGCAAAAAATCGGCATGTCTGCCATTCATCAAGAAGAAATGCGATTGACGGATTTTTTAATAAAGCGTTTGTCTGAGCTAGACGGCGTTGAGTTTCTTGGGGATCCGAGCCTAAAAACGGGAATTGTTTCGTTTAATATTAAAAATATTCATGCGGGAGATCTCGCATTTATTCTCGCAAAACAACATATTTGTACACGTGTCGGACATCATTGTGCAATGCCCATACATCAGTGTTATCATAAAGAGGTCTCATTGAGAGTCTCTTTGGGCGTTTATAATGATGAAGAAGATATCGAAAAATTTATTTTTGCCCTCAAAAAAGCAATTTCATTTTTTTAGGAAGAAGAGATGACGGAACAAAAAGATCAATCAAGTCAAGAAAATAGTCTCAAAAATATAGATACGGAGGATTTCGCTCTGCCTTTTGAGGGAGAGGGACTAGCCGTCCCGTTGGTTGCAACGGTTGGAGAAGAATTGCCGGAAGGAACGCCTTTGGCTACTCGAGATGAGTTGATTTCGGCATTAAAAGCCGTTCAAGATCCGGAACTTATGTTGGATATTTATGAATTGGGACTGATTTATAATATTGATCAAGATCCCAAGGGAAATGTCAAGATCGTTATGACACTGACATCACCGACATGTCCGATTGCCGGTGATATGCCCTCCATGGTTGCTCATGCCGTCTCTTCGGTTCCGGGGACGGGGAAGGTGACGGTGGAGCTTGTTTTTGATCCGCCCTGGACGATTGATCGACTATCCGAGGAAATTCGCCTGATGATGGGGCTATAGAACGGTGAGTGATATATAAGTTTCTTTTCTTTTTTCAAGAGAGATTCGAAGATATAATTGATGAATAATCATCGATATATGCTTGCTATGTCTATTGAAATCAAAAAGATGTGTCATAACACATCCTTTTATGAAATATGATAAAAAAGGCAGAATCTTACGTTAGAATAGATCTCCTTGAAGGGAGTTATTTTTATTCAAAGGGGGGGGGCTCACTGATGACGGATAGCCTTCACCGATGACGGGTTGTCCTCATTGATGCGGGTTGTTTTCACTGATGACGGGTTGCTCTCATTGATGACGGTGTGCTCTCATTGATGACGGGTTGCTCTCACTGATGACGGTGTGCTCTCATTGATGACGGGTTTGTTTTCACTGATGACGGTGTGCTCTCATTGATGACGGGTTGCCCTCACTGATGACGGGTTGCCTTCACCGATGACGGGTTGTCTTCACCGATGACGGGTTGCCTTCACCGATGACGGGTTGTCTTCACCGATGACGGGCTGCCTTCACTGATGACGGATAGCCTTCACCGATGACGGGTTGTCCTCATTGATGACGGTGTGACATGTTTTCACTGATGACGGTGTGCTCTCACTTATGATTGTAAATCCTCTTCTTGTGAGGAGGCTTGTGAGGCTGTCAGTGTTTTAACCAGATCTAAAACGGTTTTTGCCACTTTGGGATCTTTAATTTTTGAATAATATCGCATCAGTTCTAAAACATCTTTCCGCATGAGAAGCTCGGAATCGGTTTGAGATGTCTCCTCTTCTAAAAAACCGAGACCACCCGTAATTTTTCTGGGACTGCTGTTTTGAGAGGTTTCATCCAAATTTTGATAAAAGAAATCAACGGGGACACCCAAAACCTGCGAGAAATCCCACAAACGACTGGCCCCGATTCGATTAAGACCTTTTTCGTATTTCTGAACCTGTTGAAAGGTGACCCCTAATTCATCGGCCAGTTTTTCTTGACTTAACCCCAACATTGTTCTGCGCATTCTGACACGAGAGCCGACATGAATATCAATCGGATTAGGTGCTCCGTCCGATAAACGACCTCTGATGGTTCCTGTTTTTGTTCTGTGTGCCATTTGTATATCCTCTTGAGCTTAACGATCATTGAC
>CALXPF010000084.1 GCA_944390205.1 uncultured Alphaproteobacteria bacterium | reverse complement strand
GATGTGGGGAGAAAAAATCGGATATCCCGTTATTGTGAAGGCCGCTGCGGGCGGTGGTGGAAAGGGGATGAAAGTGGCCCATAACGCTTCTGAAATGGCTGATGCGTTCACCTTAGCTAAAAATGAAGCCAGAAGCTCTTTTGCCAGTGATGTGGTTTACATTGAAAAATACTTGCAAAAACCCCGTCATATCGAGATTCAAATTATTGCCGATAATTACGGAAATGTTGTTTATTTGGGAGAACGAGATTGCTCGTTGCAACGGAACCACCAAAAGGTTTTGGAAGAATGTCCGTCTCCCGCCCTTAATCCGGAGCAAAGACGAAAGATCGGTGAAATCGCTGCAAAAGCCATGGCTCATATCGGGTACACCAACGTCGGAACGATCGAATTTTTGTATGAGGATGGTCAATTTTATTTCTTGGAAATGAATACGCGGGTTCAGGTGGAGCATCCGATCACGGAAATGGTGACGGGTGTTGATATTGTCCGAGATCAAATCCGAGTCTCAAGCGGTGGTCTTTTAGGCTATAAGCAAGAGGATATTCGAATGAACGGATATGCGATTGAGTGCCGTATCAATGCGGAAGATCCTCGCACGTTTATTCCTTGCCCCGGTCAAATAGGCGCTTGGCATGTTCCGGGCGGATTGGATGTGCGTGTTGATTCCGGTATGTATGCCGGTTATAAGGTCCCGCCAAATTATGATAGTATGGTCGCCAAATTGATTGTTCACGGACGAACAAGAAATGGTGTTTTAATGCGATTACGACGTGCTCTGGAAGAGTTCGTGATTGAAGGAATTAAAACAACAATTCCGTTACATCAAAAAATTATTACGGATCCGGAGTTTATTGATGGTCAATATAACATCCATTGGTTGGAGAAGTTTATTGAACAACATAAAGATGAAATTGTAGAAGAATAGGGGAGATAAATGCCACGACAGGACTTTGTACAAGAGTTTGAACATAAAACACTGGTTCAGGTTATTAAAGCTTTTTACAGTAATAATTTTTCTGAGGAGATTGAAAAAATTCCGGGAAATCTTATTCCGGAAACCATCTCCGGTGTTAAGTATTCTCTTGACGAATTAAGAGCCATTGAGAAGTCGCGTTGCCAAGCTGCCGTAGGGGATTTAGTCAATGCGGATGACGCTCCTTCTTGCTCTTTATCCGAAAGTTCAAAAGAGGCGGTCGAGCGGTGTTCTTGTCAGGGGCCGGCCTTAAGTATTTCAAAAGTCGCCTGTAATAAATGTGTCAATAATGAGTATTTGGTGACACCTGCCTGTCAGGGCTGTTTGGCACGACCTTGTACGAATTGTCCGTTCGGCGCCATTGAATTTATTGACGGTCATTCGCATATCAATCAAGAAAAATGCAAAAAGTGTGGTATTTGTGCAAAATCTTGCCCTTATGGAGCCATTATTAAACGGACCGCTCCTTGTATGGATGTGTGTCCCGTCGGGGCCATTCAGAAAGATGCGGAGGGAACGGCCGTCATCAATCATGACAAGTGTATTGCTTGTGGTCAGTGTGCGTCTGCCTGTCCGTTTGGGGCGGTCATGACACGCAGTCAGATTATTGATGTATTGACAGAGATAAAAAAAGGCAAGCGTGTGATTGCTATGTTGGCACCGGCCATTATGGGACAATTTAACGGATTGCCCGTTGGTCAGATTTTATCTGCCTTTTGTAAAGCCGGATTTTCAGACGCCGTAGAAGTGGCAATCGGAGCCGATATCACAACCTGTAATGAGGCAAAAGAGCTGGCAGAACGATTGGAAAAAGGGGCGCCCTTTATGACAACATCTTGTTGCCCTGCCTATTTTACGTTGGTCAGAAAGCATATTCCGGAATTGAGAGAGTATGTCTCGGATACGGGGACGCCCATGCATTATACGGCTGAGCTGGTTAAAAAAGAAGATCCGGACTGTGTCAGTGTTTTTGTCGGACCTTGTATGGCTAAAAGAGATGAGGGGTGTCTGGATGAATTTGTTGATTATGTTTTGAACAACAAGGAAATAGAAGCTTTGTTTGAGGCCTTGAATATTGTTCCGGCCGATTGTGAACCGATTGAGCATCAACCTGCTTCCAAACAAGGCAGAGGATTCCCGCTTTCGGGAGGTGTAGCTGCGGCAGTTCAGTCTTTAAAAACGTGCGAGGTCTGCCCCGTTGCTATTAACGGCATTAATAAAGAAACGTTTAAGCAGTTGAAAATGTATGCTAAAAACAAAAAAGCAGACGGAAATTTGGTAGAGGTTATGGCTTGTATGGGGGGATGTGTTGCCGGTCCCGGTGTGAATGCCCCTGTTAAGAAAGCCTCTAAAGAAATTCAGGATTTGATGAAGGACAGTGAAGAATTAAAGGAATGTCCCGTACATTTTTAGCTTTTAAATTAAAATCGTGTTAAAAAAAACGGTCTTTTAGGACCGTTTTTTTTGATTGGGAGTATGAACACAAGAGGTGTTTTAAAATAGATTTTTATTTTTCTTATAGTATGACATACTTATAACATGTGTCGCACGAAACTCATCCAAAAAACAAAACTGGTTAAAACCAAAATCCATCCGAATGTACGAAGTTGAGGAATGGGTGCATCCATGAGCCGTTGACAACAAGATTGAATAAAATTCGGGAAAAGAATATAAGTGATTCCTTTAATGACAAAAAACAAAATCAAAGCAGTCAGAAATATTTTCATGGGGATATCCTTTTTATACGGATTTATTATATCCAAAAGTTTATATTCGTCAAGTGGTGAATACTCTTTTTATCAAACGAAGAAGAATGAGTTGTTTTTTTTATAAAATATGTAGGCCTCGTTTTTTGAAAAATGGTATCGGCTTTTTATTTTCTTGCAACAAAATGAAAATTTTTGTAGGATGAAAAGAAAACAATGAAAGGATCTTTTTATGAAAATATTGGTTGTTGGGGGCGGTGCCGCCGGATCCAGTTTTGCTGCTCGGATGAGACGATTGGACGAAAAAGCTGAAATTATAATTTTTGAAAAAACAAATGAAACATCCATTGCCAGTTGCGGACTTCCTTATTATATCGGGAATGTTATTTCCGACCGTTCTCAAATGCAGGTGGCCTCTCCTGATTTTTTTAAGAAGGTTTTTAATATACAGGTTTATTTGAATACGGAGATCGTTGAAATCAATCCTCATCAAAAACAGATTAAAACACAAGCCGGCGATATTTTTGAATATGATAAACTTGTTTTGGCTTTGGGGGCTAAACCCGTTATTCCCCCGATAAAAGGAATGGATCAGCTTCCTTGCTTTGTTTTGAAAAATTTAAAAGATGCCGATCAAATTAAGTCATTTATCGAAACCCATAAACCGAAGACGGCAGTCGTTGTCGGGGGTGGTTTTGTCGGTATGGAAATTGTTGAAAACTTGTCCGAATTAGGGATTAAAGTCAGTTTAGTCGAACAGGCTCCGCAGGTTTTGATGCCGTTAGATTCGGACATGGTCAAGATCATTCATAAAAAAATGAAAGAAAAAGGAATTTCTTTATATCTGAATGACGGATTAAAAGAAATGAACGCAAACGGTGTTCTTTTGCAATCCGGACGAGAGATATCGGGAGAGATGGCTGTTTTATCTATAGGAACGCGTCCGGAAACAGAATTGATGGCACGTGCCGGTATTTCCTTAAATGATCGAAGGGCGGTTATAACGAATGAATATATGCAAACAAATTTTCCGGATATTTATGCATGCGGAGATAATGTTGCCGTACAGGATTTTGTTTCAAAAGATCAGACCGTAATCGCTTTAGCCGGTCCGGCGAATCGACAAGGGCGGTTGATTGCCGATCATATTGCCCATATCAATCCCTATCCTTATTGCGGGAGTCAGGGAACGGGCATTGTGAAGGTCTTTGATTTGACGGCAGCGTTTACGGGCAATAATGAAAAGCAACTTCAGAGCAAACAAATAGAGTATGAAAAGATGATTATTATCTCTCATTCACACGCCGGATATTATCCCAATGCGGAATCATTGACACTCAAGGTGTTGTATAATCGAGAAGGACGTATTTTGGGGGCTCAGGCCATCGGAAAAGAGGGTGTTGACAAACGGATAGATGTTATTGCCACTATCATGCGGTTAAATGGAACGGTTGCGGATTTAAGAGATGCGGAGCTTTGCTATGCACCGCCTTATTCAAGCGCCAAAGACCCGATTAACTTGATGGGGATGGCGATTGAAAATGCATTGCAGGGATTGGTTCGCCCGACATTTAATATGGATTTTGAGAAGATGACGGTGGTGGATGTTCGTCCTCAGATCGCATATGAAAGAGAACATGTTCCGGGTGCTATCAACATACCGGCCGCTCAAATTCGTCAACGTATGAATGAACTCCCCAAGGATAAACCCCTCTTGATCCATTGTTTTAAGGGATATACCAGTTATGTCGTGGCTCGCATTTTAATGCAAAACGGATTTACAAATGTCTTGAGCTATGCCGGTGGTTGGATGTTTTATCAGTCCCAAAAAGAGGAGAATTAAAATTCTCCTCTTTATCTATGGATGACACTTATAGATGATTTGAATGGGAATGGTATCATTTTCCGTGTCGACGATTTTATCAAGGATTTCAAAATTTCCTGAGCATTGGTCATTCGCACGTTGATAGCATTTCCCGAGGGTTTGACATCGAACCTCATAAATCATTTCGCCTGTTGGATTTTGATAAAGAGCGGTATTAAAAGAACATCCCCCTAATATAGCTCCGATTGATAGTATTATATATTTTTTCATGCGTTGTTTTCCTATATCCAATAGGATATATGAGGCGTTTTTTTTCGAGTTTCAATATGACTCTTTACAGACTTTAGGATGTATTCTTTCTAAAAAAACATTGACAAAACATTTGATCAGGTATACACTCATTGGCTGATAGTGAATTTTGAATGCTTTGAAAGGATCGTATGGGAGATGCAATCGGCTTTTAAGAAATTATTTAATAAAAAATATCTTTTATATGCTACTGCTTTTTTGACGGGGGAAACATGGTATTTTGTAGCGGTTTCTCAAGCAGAAAACCAAACCATGGGAGGATCTGCCGAAAGGGGCAATGCTCTTGTTTGTTTGAATACAAATCCGGATAAACAAGAGGAGAAGGGATTGTCTCCTTTAATGAAACTTTTAGATTTTGGATCTGAGGAAAAATTGGAGAGATATCTCCAAAAATCGCCCGATATTGATTTGAATATTCAAGACAATGAGGGACTGACACCGCTGATGTATGCCATTTTATTCGGAAATTTGAAGTCGGCAAAAATATTGCTGGAATATGGGGCAAATCCGGATATTCAAGACAATATCGGTAAAACCAGCCTGATGTATGCCACTCAGATGAGGG
>CALXPF010000083.1 GCA_944390205.1 uncultured Alphaproteobacteria bacterium | reverse complement strand
GTTGCCCGTGGCATAAACCGTTGATTGATAGAAACGGAACGTGTTATGCGTGTGACAACGAGGGCGGTGTGAATGTGACAGGCGTAGAAGAGAACTGTGGGGTCTGTTCGAACAGAGAACTATGGGAAAAGAGCAGTTCTGAAACCCAATGTGTGATCCCGTGTCCTTCGGATAAACCACTTCGGGGAGATGATGGGAAATGTTATTCCTGTACGGAAGACCAACCCGTCAAACTACAATCGATTTCTTCTCCTGAGAAGCGTCAAGAATATTGTCAAACAGCGTGTCCGAATCGCATTTTAAACGGGCAAAGCAATTTTTATTGTTCACTTCCGTGCGGAGAGGGGACATTTACAGGGGGAAGCGGGAAGTGTTATTCCTGTGATGATGAACGAAATATTAGTGTGCCATATGTCTCTCACGAAGGCTGTGAACAATGCCCCGATACTCGGAATTTATATAATGATTCTTATTGCGTTCCGAAATGTCCTGGGGACGCTCCGCTTCGAGGATCGGATAACAAGTGCTATCCGTGTGATACGGAAACACGGGTTCCTGTTAATTATATGACGGATGCTTGTTATGAATGTGCCGATCAACGAACGCTGGATGGAAGTTATTGTGTGTTAAAGTAATTCTTTTGGGACTTTTCGGACTACGATAGCGTGCATGCTTTATCTTTTGTTTTAACGTAAAAGAATAAAATATTCCCCCTTGAAAAGTAATTTTAAAATAGCTATCTGTTAAGGGAAAAATCAGGGGAAAGGGGGGATTCCGCATGGGAAAGAAGCAGTCGCCGGAAGAAAAAAATACACACTTGAACGGATCTGATCAGAAGGGAAAAAATAAATTATCAGAGCGGGTGTCTTCAGAGCCCACTCAAAAGTCTAAACAGGCTCTTCAAAAAGAGGCATGGCAAGATATTCAACACATCATTGTGCAATTTTTTCAATCAAATGAAACAAACATGACTCAAGCCGAGTTGATTGGCGTCCTTCGATTGGCTGTTCAAAAAGGGGGATTGATTCAACAAGAGCCGATTAAAAAGAATTCCATTTCTGAAAATCCTGCAGATATGACTCTTTTATCTGCCTCTTATGAAGATAAAATGATCCCCTCCTTTCAAAAGGGAGGGGTTCCTCAATATGGAGGAAAGAGCCCTCTTTCTCAAAAAAATGAAAGGATCAAACAAAATCATTCCAACATATTAACGCAAACTTTTGATCCATCCAATTCCCCCTTAAAAAAATCTTGTGAGCAGGTGCATTGTGGTATCGATCAAAACGGGGATCTTGTTCGTTGTCGATCCGCTGGAGCTTCTTTAAATAATGATCCATCCGATACGGTTGTTTCCGATGATCGTTTGATTGATCCCAAAAAGAAAAGACGGTTTAAAAAAAGAATTCCTTTAATCAGTTTGGGGGCTTTTATTTTGGGCGTGATCGGTTGGGATTACTTTAAACAACCGGAAATGCTGACCGTTAAAATGGTTGTGGATACCAAAGATGAGCAAAAAATTCCACTTGCCGTTGATGTTCGTTGGAAAATATCCGATTTGGCTCTCCTGAAAGAACTCTGGGATCATTTTGACCTATATGCCATCGGTCGTAAAAAAAATGATATCAAAGAAGTGGTGAAAGAAACCGTTGTTGAGTATTACCGGAAAAAAAGTCTCACTTATAACTTTGAGGATTTAAAAACAGCTCTTATTGATCCGGAAGATCAAGAAAAAATGATGCGACTTTTGGATAAACAATTGAAAGATAATCCTATCTCGGAAATCAGAGATATCTATATTCATTTTAATGAAACGGAACCGCAAAATAAAACTTCGGAATATCCCGAAACAAAACCGCTCTCTTTTTTGAAAGAGACATATTCTGTCCATTTGGGGAAAAATGGCTCATCGGGTGATCGACCTCTTGAAAGCGGATTTAAAATGGCTCATTCTTCCTCGGATCATTTTTTTAAAATACATGATAAACTCAAGGAAAAATCAAGAAACATTTGATGAATCTTTAGATGAACATCGCATGATAATATAATGAGATATATAATTTTTTTATATTTTTTATAAGATTATGAGCAGTGGATATTTCAATAAAAAGAAAAGAGGAGAAAGGGTGTCTCCTCTTTGATTTTTTATTCTCTTTTAAACCTATTTATCGCGTGATCGGTTTATATTTAATGCGATGCGGTTGATCGGCCTCCACGCCTAAACGCCGTTTTTTATCCGCTTCATATTCTGCATAATTTCCTTCAAAGAAGACCACACGACTGTCTCCTTCAAAAGCCAGAATATGGGTGGCCAATCTATCTAAAAACCACCGGTCGTGCGATGTGATTACGGCACACCCCGGAAAATCCATCAAGGCCTCTTCTAATGCACGCAATGTATCAACGTCTAAATCATTTGTCGGTTCGTCCAACAACAAAACATTGGCCCCTGATTTGAGCATTTTGGCCATATGAACTCGATTTCTTTCTCCACCGGAAAGTTGTCCGACCTTTTTTTGTTGGTCCGATCCTTTAAAATTAAATTGAGAGACATAAGCTCTTGAGTTGATTTCTCTTTTGCCGAGTGTTAAAATATCCTTTCCTTCGGATATTTCTTGCCAAACGGTTTTGTTTGGATCCAAAGCATCTCTGGATTGATCTACATAGCCAAGTTTAACCGTTTCTCCCAATCGGAACGTTCCGCTGTCCGGTTGTTCGCTTCCTGTAATGATCCGCATCAATGTTGTTTTTCCGGCACCGTTTGGTCCGATAACCCCGACAATTCCGCCCGCCGGTAAATTGAAAGATAGATCCTCAAACAACAATTTATCTCCGAATGCTTTTGAGAGATTTTTTGCCTCTAAAACAACTTGTCCCAATCGGGGACCTGCCGGTATGACAATTTGAGCGATATCCGGTACTTTTTCGGTTGATTTCTTTAAAAGTTCTTCATAGGCCGTGATACGGGCTTTGGATTTGGCTTGACGGGCTTTGGGCGATTGTCTGACCCATTCCAGCTCTTCCTTTAACATTTTTTGCCTGTTATTTTCCGCATTTTGTTCTTGAGCAAGCCGTTTTTCCTTTTGCTCTAACCAACTCGTGTAATTTCCTTCAAACGGAATGCCTTCTCCTCGATCCATTTCTAAAATCCAGCCCGTCACATTATCTAAAAAGTAGCGATCATGCGTAATCATAACCACCGTTCCCGTATAATTTTTTAAATATGTTTGAAGCCAGGCGATTGACTCGGCATCCAAATGGTTTGTCGGCTCATCCAATAATAACATATCCGGCTTTGAGAGCAACAATCGGCACAGAGCAACACGTCTTTTTTCGCCACCGGAGAGCTTTGTCACATCTGCATCGGCCGGCGGACATCTTAAGGCGTCCATCGCTATTTCAATCGTTCTTTCCAATTCCCAACCGTTGCAGGCATCAATTTTTTCTTGTAATTCGGATTGCTCCGCCAGAAGAGCGTCCATGTCGGCATCCGGATCTGCGAATTTCATGTTTACTTCATCATAGCGCTTCATCAAATCTCGAATTTCTCCGACCCCGTCCATGACATTTTCCATGACGTTTTTGGTCGGATCCAATTGTGGCTCTTGAGGTAAATAGCCCACTTTAACCCCGTCTGCCGCAAAAGCTTCTCCCGAAAAATCAGTATCTATCCCCGCCATAATCTTCATCAATGTAGATTTTCCGGCACCGTTTGGCCCGATAACGCCGATTTTGGCCCCCGGAAAAAAGGATAACCAAATGTGTTTTAAAACTTCTTTTCCGCCCGGAAATGTTTTTGAGAGATCTTTCATTACATAAATATACTGATAGGAAGCCATTTCTTACCCTTTCGCTTTCTTTTTCATTATATACGGTTTGACATACTAATCGTCTGGAAGCTTAACAGGAAGCTTTTCACTTGTCAAGAATTACTCTTTTTGTCTCATCGATATTCTTGAGGGCTATGTTTTGGCTGAAATTGTCTTTGTTTGTCTTTTTTTGTCTTGTCGTATTTTTCTCAAAATCATGTTATAATACAGGTATCATGAAGTTTTGTATCATGAGATCGTTCTTGATCTTTTTTAAGAGGTTTAAGCCCTTTAACATCCGAGAGCAATTTTGATAACGGGATCTGAAAACATGATCCGCGGGATCTTCAAAATAAAACACGGCTTTTTATTTTGAAGGGGAGGTTAAAGGCATGCGGGACATATCAAAAACACGTTGGGGATATGTAGTCATGAAAAAGTCATGGGCTTTTAATAATATTAAAAGTTGGGTGGGGTGTTTATATTTGGATCGATATGTGGGGTGAGGCATGATGACAGGGAAGCAAAAAGAATTTGTTCTTCATTATTTAAAAAATAAAAATGCGACAAAAGCATATATGAGCGTTTACGGAGGTTCTGTGGAAACAGCCGCAAACGGAGGATGTCGTCTCTTGAAAAAACCGGAAATTAAAGCTTTTTTGCAAGAACAGGAAGCTCTTTTGTTAAAAGAATTACGAGAGCGGGTTGCTTATACGAAAGAGGATAGTTTTAACAGATTATGTGAAATTCAAGAAAAAGCTCTCAATAATGAAGCAAAAATTGAATTTACGGCCGCTTTAAAGGCAGAAGAATTAAAAGGAAAATTGATGGGGCTTTATTCTGATCAATCTCAAAAAGAGGAAAAAACAGAACCGGTCGAAGTGATTATCCGATCCTAAATGGATTTTCTCTTTACTGCTTTTAAATAACCTCACTTTTGTTTTTTCTGTCCGTTTGTTATCTGATTTCTCCTAATATTTGCTTTGATCAAAATTTATTGAATTTTGTCGTGTGTCTCAGACACTGTTTTAATAGGTAAAAAAATGGAATTTTATAAAAAATTTGAACCGCTTCTTCATATGGATGACGGTGAATACAGTACTTTTGTATTAACAGGAGGACGCGGATCCATGAAAACCGGTCATGCGTGTCGTGCCGTCTTAATTAACATGATGCAAAAAAAGAAAAAAGTGGTGGCTTTTCGAGAAATTATGAGATCAATCGCTGATAGCTTATATGCCGAATTCGTTGCTTTGATTGATACGTCTTTTGCCGGACGTGGATTTTATTATGATAAGCAAAAAATTTATCATAAAAACGGCAGTATGCTCATATTTAACGGATTGAAAGATTTAAATGTTAATTCCAGAGAACGATTGAAAGGATTGGCTAATGTCGATATTTGTATTATTGATGAGGCTCAAGCCGTCAGTAAAGCTTGTTTTGATGTCCTCTTGCCGACTTTACGAAAAGACGGTGTGATTTTAATTGCCATTTATAATCGAGTTGCGGAAAAGCTTCCGGTCGAGGAGACTCTTTTTTTGAATTATGACGAGATGAAAGCACCTAAAGGAACCTATTTTGTGGAGGTGAATTATCCGGAAATTCAACATTTGGG
>CALXPF010000082.1 GCA_944390205.1 uncultured Alphaproteobacteria bacterium | reverse complement strand
ATGATACTTTCTTTGCGGCAAAAAATGTCCATATAACAACTTGATTTTAAAAAATTTTTATAGAACTATTCACATCCTTCACTTTATAAAAAAGAAAATAATTTAACCTCTTTGCAAACTCCTTAAAAATCAAACATCAAAAATATTCTTAAATAATTATCCAAATAATCATTTGATTTTTAATTTTTTTACTCCTATACTAAAAAAAAACGAAAGGACGAGACATGAAAACAACACCTAAAAAAGCAATTTCAACACCAACAAATCAACTTGAAGAGCAACAAAACTCTCAGCCGCTTCCCCTTGTTCAACAAAACAAGTCCGGAACCGTTTATCTCTTATTAGCCTTGTTTTTAGGGCTTTTCGGAGCTCATGACTTTTATGTAAAAAGATACGCTCGAGGCGTTTGTATTCTTCTATTAACAATTATCGGGATTTTTACTCTTATTCCGCTTTTGATCAGTACTCTGTGGGTTTTCTTTGAAATCGTAAATCCCCCTGTCGATACCCCACGCATCAAATTAAAAGTTAATCCCTATTTACAAGCTTTTTCTGCGCTCATTCCATTGCTCTTTTTTGTCGGATATCTTATTTTTTATCTCCTGATGGCGTGGTTTATTGTAATCTTCTTTTTATATTCCACCCAAGCAGAAGATATTTTGTCTTACTCAAAACAAGCTGCTTCTCAAATTTCAAAAATCGACTTAGAACCGGAAACTTGGTATAATTGTCAGGATTTTTATTCGTTTCCGCCGTCCTCCTCTTTTGAAAACGTTGCTTGTGGCTTTGTAAAAGATCCCATGGGAATCTATTTGGTTTATAATAATATCCGATCTGAATTAAAATCTCCTTTAAATGATCTGGCTACCCAAAATAATATCGATATCGGATTTAAAGGAAATAATACCATTATTAAAATTAAACCATAAACAAAGTAAAATTGATCTTAATCTAAAAAAGCCTTATTAAACAATAGGGCTTTTTTAGATAATAAATTCCATAGATACAAAAAAAACACTTACATCTCATAAGTGTTTTAATAAAAGATGGTGGACGTGGCAAGACTCGAACTTGCGACCCTTACGATGTCAACGTAATACTCTAACCACCTGAGCTACACGTCCAAAAGGAATAAGTGGAGTTTACAAAATTCAAATCAAAAATGCAAGTGTTTTTTTTAAAAAAAATAATTTTTTTATTATTTTTTTTCTAACCCACTCTATTTTAAAAATTATTCTTCTCCGAAACGATTATTAACAAGATCCGTCAAAGCCTCAATCGCCTGAATTGAATCCGGTCCGATTGCCGTAATCTTAATTTTATCACCCAACGGAACCGCCAACATCAATAATCCCATAATCGACTTTCCGGATACAACCGTTCCGTCTTCCTTTTCAACACTGATTTGAGATTGAAATGAATCCGCCGTTTTCACAAAACTCGAGGTCGCCCGCGCATGCAACCCTTTTAAATTTTGTATTGTCACCCATACAGAAACCGTATCACTCATCAGATATCACGAATCCAACTTCAATAAATGAGACGCAATGTTAATATAGCGACGTCCTGCTTCTTGTGCCGCAACCACGGCATCCGCCATGGATTCGGATCTCTCCCGAACCAACTTAACCAATAACGGAACATTCATTCCGGAAATAACCTCTATGTTTCGCTCTTCCATAATTGAAATAGCCAAATTGGAAGGGGTTCCCCCAAACATATCCGTCACAACCACAACACCGTCTCCCGTATCAACCGCCGATGTCTTTTCTAAAATTTCATGACGCTTTTGCTCCATGTCATCAGAAACCGCAATACAAACCGCCTCTACGCCCTCTTGATGACCTACCACATGCTCCATAACCGCAAGCATTTCTTTTGGTAAATTGCCGTGTCCGACCAATACAATTCCGATCATTTCAAATCCTTTATGTCAAATATGCCCGACTTATCTTTGATCATCTTTATAACTGCTTTTACTCGCATTGTCAAGGAGAAATCATGCCCCCTTAACTGAAAGAACGGAACGCTCACGCCCAAATACGAGCGATAAGAAATAGGTTGTTGCACTCTCTCCGGCTCCTTCTCGATCAACTCAAAAATAACACGAACGGGAGCTTCTTCACATACCGTATCTACAGAAACAACCCCTAAAGGTCTTATCTCTATCTGTCGATAAATGGTGGTTGGGGCAAAAGCAATCAGTTCTCCTGCCTCTTTTTTTAAATAAACCACATCATCGCTGACCAATAGCCCTCCCTGCTCCAAAAAACTCAAAGCTAAAGAGGTTTTTCCAATTCCCGATTCTCCTGTAATTAAAAAGCAACACCCGTCATAAAAAACAGCTGTTGCTTGAATTAAAATAGTTTCTTGTTCCATATTTATATAAATAAATGGCGTTCTCGGCGGGATTCGAACCCACGGCCCCAGGATTAGGAATCCTGTGCTCTATCCTGCTGAGCTACGAGAACGTCTTTTTATTTCTTGTATCCGGATAAAAATTCACAAAACATCCGAAACACAACAAATAAAATAGCAATAAAAATAAAAAAGAAAATAGCTTGAGAAATCAACCCGCTCAACATTAAGATCAAGGCGACCAACGTTAAAATGGCCAAAAATCCCATTAACACGACATAAATTAACCGAGCCTGCGGTTGTATTTTAGAAGCCAAGGCATTGATTAAAATGGGCTTGTCTAAATTTAAAAATTCTTTTAAATCTTCTTTTTTCATATTTTTCTCCTTTTAAGATTGCTTTTTACGCATTGTCGGGAAAGCAATAACATCCCGAATAGAGAGGTTAGAGGTTAAAATCATAACCAAACGATCCAACCCTACTCCTAATCCACCGGTGGGGGGCATACCGTGTTCCAAAGCCGTCACAAAATCTTCATCCATCATGTCTGCCTCTTCGTCGCCGGCCTCTCTCGCCCTCACTTGTTCTTCAAATCGCGCCCGTTGATCCAACGGATTCGTCAGCTCAGAATACGCATTACACATTTCCCATGTATTCATAAACGTTTCAAAACGCTCTACCAAACGCGGGTTATTTCGATGTTCTTTGGTCAACGGAGAAATAGACTTCGGATGATCAATGACATGAACGGGCTGAACCAAATGCTCTTCACATTTTTCTTCGAAAACAGCAGAGAGACAATGTCCCCAATCCATCTGATCTTCTATAGCCACACCCAAGTCTTTGGCAACCGCTCTGGCTTCCTCATCAGTCTGAATATCCATAAAATCAACTCCGGTATATTCTTTGACCAGATCTGCCATCGATCGCCGCGGATACGGGCCCTTCAAGTGGATAACCTTGCCATCAATCTCCACATCAGTCGTTCCGTTAACCGCCAATGCCGCCGTTTCAAAAATTTGCTCAACCAACGTCATCATATCCGTGTAATCATTATATGTTCGATAAACTTCCATCATCGTAAATTCCGGATTATGACGTGTATCAATCCCCTCGTTTCTAAAATTACGACCGATCTCAAAAACGCCGGACATTCCGCCGACAATTAACCGTTTTAAATAAAGCTCCGGTGCAACTCGCAAAAACAAGTCCATGTCCAATGCATTATGGTGTGTGATAAACGGCTTTGCAGTTGCTCCGCCCTTGATAACATGAAGCAAAGGAGTCTCCACCTCCAACAAACCCTGTCCCAACAAAAGCTGTCGAATGGCGGTAATAATTTGACTGCGTTTAATTAACGTTTTTGTTGTCTCGTCATTAACGATCATATCCAAATATCGTTGTCGATACTTCGTATCCGTATCCGTCAAGCCGTGAAACTTCTCCGGCAACGGCAACAGAGCCTTTGCCAACATGGTTATTTCTTTTGTACTGACAGAAAGCTCCCCTCGTTTTGTCCGTTTGACTTTTCCTTCAATGCCAATGATATCCCCGATATCGATCAGATCCAACAAATCCTTAACGGATTGAGGACTATTCTCCTTAGAAGTATAAATCTGAATCTTACCCGTTGAATCATAAATATCCATAAACATACCGGAATTGCGAATGGCTTTAACTCTTCCCGCCACTTTGACGATATCCTCCGTCTCCGTATCGTTCGGTAAATCCTTGTACGTTTTGGATAAACTCTCAGAGGTCGCCGTCGGTCGGTAAATGGGGGGATATGCATTAATTCCCTTATCTTCCAACGCCTTTAACTTAGCCACCCGAATTTGTCTTTGTTCATGTCCTGTATTTGTATTCTCTGCCATATTTTTTCCTTTTCCCATCTTCATACATCTCAATTAAAGCAATCTTTGTCAGATTATCCTTTTTTTGTTCATAAGTCAAACATTTTAGATGACAAATACAAAAAAATCCGTATACTTTCCAGTATGAAAGAAAATATTTGTCCTTATTTTAATCGGTGCGGCGGTTGTCTGTATCAAGACCTTCCGCAAGATGTTTATATTACCCGAAAAGAAAATTTTATTAAACGTTCGTTTTCGGATTACGGTCTGTCTCCGGACTTAGAGCCGATTCGTCTGATCCCTGCTCACACCAGAAGACGTGCAACCTTTGCCTTTCAAAACGGACACTTGGGATTTAATGCTCTCAAAACACACCATATCGTTGATATAGACGATTGCCTTTTATTAACACCCCCGTTGGTTTCAATCTTAAAGCCCCTCAGAGACCTCATCAAAAAATGGGGCGGATCCGGAGATATTTCCGTTCTGGACACCCCTTTTGGTATTGATATGCATCTCAAAACCGCTCAAACAAAACGCCCCTCTTTAAACCAATTAGAGCTGTTAACAAATTTTGCCGCCGGCGAAAACATCGCTCGCCTGATTCTCAACAAAGAGCCAATTCTTGAAAAAACAAAACTTCCCTTTCCGCCCGACTCCTTCTTACAACCCTCTCTCGAAGGAGAACAAACACTGATTGACTTGGTTTTAGAAAATATAACCACCGAAAAAAAAGCCGTTGATCTGTTTTGTGGTTGCGGAACATTTACAAAACCGCTTCTGCAAAAAGGACTCTTTACCATCGGATACGACTGCGAACCGCTTTCGGTTTCTTGTTTGGGACAAAGCGGAATTGTCAGAGATTTGTTCAGAAATCCTTTGCTTCCGGATGAGCTCAATTCCTTTGATTTAGCACTGATCGATCCACCGAGAGCCGGAGCAAAAGCTCAAACGGAACAACTGGCTGACAGTCATCTCAAAAAAATCATTATGATTTCATGTAATCCGCAAACCGCCGGACGCGATTCGAAAATTTTAATCGATTCGGGCTTTTCTTTAAAAAAATTAACCCCCGTTGACCAATTTATCTATTCAAATCATATCGAAATCGTCCTTGTTTTTGAAAAATAAATTAAAAAAAAGCCCCCATTTAATCTCCATTTATTGAATTAAAATTTTAATTTTAATCCGATTAAAAATCATTTTGATATAAATAAAAAACAAAATATTTCTATAAAATTTTAAATATAATTTAAATATTTGCTTTCTCGACTTTAGCATGCTTACATACGATTTTATTTGACAAAACATACCGGTATATGTAATACTG
>CALXPF010000081.1 GCA_944390205.1 uncultured Alphaproteobacteria bacterium | reverse complement strand
TGTCTGCCAAAATGCGTCTCAATATCCTCTTTTTTTTTTCCGTTAAAATGTAATTTTGTCCAAGGTCTTGCAAAAATTTGTTTGAGATTGTCCGTCAGTTTTGCGTCAGCTTTTCCGGTATCCAAAATTCTTCTATAATAATCCGTAACCGCCGCTACATAAAGGGCGTTTTTTTTACGACCTTCGATTTTGAGTGAAAATCCTTTTAGTTTTAAAACGTCTGTTTCTAGAGCCAAATCTTTCATGGAGAAAAAATGACCGCTTTTCCCGTTCAATTGAAAAAGATCTCGGCAAGAATACACGCATTTTCCCCGATTGGCGCTTCTGGCTGTTTCCAGAGATGAAAAATAACACAGACCGCTATAAGAATAACACAGAGCGCCATGAATAAAAATTTCAATTTCAAGGTTGGTTTCACGCTCAATTTTTTTTATTTCCGATAAAGATAATTCACGAGCCAAAACAACCCGTTTAAATCCCATTTTTTCCAGAGTCTTAGCTCCGGAAACATTGTGAATGGCCATTTGTGTACTGCCGTGCAAAACCAGATTCGGAAAACATTTTTGGGCAATACGAGCAGTTCCGAGATCTTGAATGATGAGGGCGTCCACGTGATATTGATCACAAACAGATAATGTTTTGAGTAAATCCGGCAGTTCGTTTTCTTGTGCCAGCGTATTGATCGTGACATAGACCTTTTTGTCATGTGCGTGGGCATAGGCCGTTATTTCATCCAATTGTTCGGGCGTAAAGTTAATAGCCTCGGCTCTGGCGGAAAATTTCGATAATCCCAGATAAATTGCATCCGCCCCATAATAAAAAGCGGCATAAGCGGCTTCTAAATCACCGGCGGGAGATAATAATTCGGTTTTCATATATCTGTTCCTTTATTAAAAATCGTCAATTATTTGAGAGGCCATACGGGGGGTGCAATATCTAGTGTTCCTTTATTGGCGTCTAAAATCGCTTCGGTTCCGATCGGAAAAACAATATGATTCATATCATGCCCGTAAGGGAAATTATAAGCAACGGGAATTTTAAGAGCTCCGAAATGTTCTTTCAGAACCTCTTCAACGGTTCCATCCGTCTGATCCTTAGGTGTACAGCCGGTGAAACGGCCGATCAGAACTCCGCCTAATTGATCAAAAATACCGGACAGACGGAGAGAGGTGAGCATGCGATCTATTCGATAAGGTTCTTCGTGTACTTCCTCAATAACCCATATCACACCCTTCATGGAGGGCATGTAAGGGGTGCCCAGTAAACTATGGATCATGGTCAGATTCCCACCGATCAACGGCCCTCTGACGACTCCCTTTGTACAGCCGATCAGATCTTTGATATGGACGGGTTTGTTTTGAAGGGCATCTATCAGTGATTTTAGAAGAGGATCTTCGATGGCTTTGAGAGCAAAGTTGGCATTAAATCCGGTCAAAGAGGGTAGATCGCTTTTTTTATAGAGTGCCAGTTGAAGTGCCGTGTTATCACTAAAGCCGAAAAAAGGTTTTTTGTTTTGGCGAATGAGTGTATAATCCAACTTATCTAAAATTCGAGGGGATCCGTACCCTCCTTTAAGAGCCATAATAATATCCGTTTCGGGATCTTGAAACGCCTGCATTAAATCTTGAGCTCGCAATGTATCTGATCCGGCCATAAAACGCTCGGAAGAAAATGCATTGAGTGAGAATTGAACATCAAATCCCAGTTTTTTAAAAAATGAGATAATGGTGGCAGAATGATCTTGGCTTTCCCAAGAGGCCGGTGCAACTATGGTAATTAACGGCATATGTTCTCCTCTTTTAGATCGGATAAAATATCGAAGGCATAATTTGACAGCGTATCATCTCGAGCCCCCATAATAACGACTCGATCTCCCGACTTTAAATTTTTCTTTAAAAAATCTCTTGTTTCGTATCTCGTTTCAAAAAACAAAGCATGGCGATTTGCTCTTTGAAGGGGAAGAATGATATCTTGAGAAGAAATATCTTTTGAAACGGTTCCGCCGGCATAAAAAACAGGATTCATAATCCAATAAGTATCCTGATCCAAATTTTCCAACAATGTTTGGATAAGCTCTTCTTTCATCAGTTTTAAAGGCCCAAACCCATGGGGTTGAAAAACAAAAAAGATTCGTCCTTGATGAAGTCGGAGAGCTTGAATGCTGGCTTTGATTTTTTCGGGATTATGGGCAAAATCGTCAATAACGGTAATGTTTTTTTCCGTGCCGACCGTTTCCAGACGCCGTTTTGTTCCTAAAAAGGTTTTAAGGGCTTGAACACTTTCTAAAATAGAAATGCCGAGATGAAGACAGGTGGCGATGGCGGATAACGCATTGGCCACGTTATGCATTCCGATCAGGGGCAGTCGGACCGGATGACCGTTGACCTGAAAGGACACATCGTTTTGCCCGAATTGAATGTCTCCGGCAAACAGTGTGGCTGTTTCATTTTCCGAAGCAGAAAAAGAAATAATATTCGGATGAGTTAAATGAAGTTGTTTTGTATAAGGGCAATCGGCATTGACGACAACACCGAGTGTTGCTTTATTGAGAAAGTTTTCAAACATTTCCTGAATAACGGGGAGTGGCATATGATCCAGTGAAATGTTGTTGACAACGGCGATTTGAGGCTCATAAAGTCGAAACGAATCATTTGATTCATCGGCTTCAATGACGCACCAAGGCCCCGTTCCGTAAATGAGATTGGAGGCCGGTTCATTGTTATATGTATTGATGGAAATCCCCCCGTTAATCATTAAAGGAGAGAGACCTTGTTGGTAAAGAATATGGGAGACCATGGCCGTGACGGTTGTTTTCCCACTCGTTCCGGCAATGGCAATTCCTTTTTTAGATGAGAAAATGTCACTCAAAATTTGAGGGCGCGTTCGAATGGTTAATTGATATTTTTGAGCGATCTTGACATCCGGAATAGTGCTTTCAACAGCGGTAGAGACAACAAAAACATCGATTTTTTCGGATACGCCGGATCCATCTTGAGGGAAAATAATGATTCCGGCCTGTTCTAAGAGGCTTTTAATATGTTGGTTCTTCCCTTGGTCAAAAGAACGATCGGATCCCAGAACGATATGACCTGATTTTTTTAAATAAAGAGCAATGGAACTCATGCCGATTCCGCCGATGCCACAGAAAAAAAAGGTTGCCATTTTTATTTTAATCCTCTAAAGTAAAAATTAAACGATGGGAGTGTACTCTA
The DNA here is from genome assembly GCA_944390205.1 of uncultured Alphaproteobacteria bacterium. Taxonomy (GTDB): domain Bacteria; phylum Pseudomonadota; class Alphaproteobacteria; order CAAHEQ01; family UBA3637; genus CALXPF01. The sequence goes on along the minus strand of CALXPF010000081.1, from coordinate 2,358 downwards.
ATTTTAACCAGAAGTAAAGAAAGGTTTTGAATATGAAGGCGGTTTTTAAGGTTTTACCTGTTTTGTGTTTGAGCGGATTTATTTTTATTTCGCAAATTGTGTCGGCCCAGACGGCTCCTGCCGGAGGCAGTCTGTTTCCGGAGTTAAAAAAAAGCAATCCGGATCAGTATGCGGCGGGAGCCGCTTTGCCGGAGCAGACGGTCGGGAATAAAGTCACATCTAATAAAATTGTCCTTTCTTTATCGGATATTCAAATGGTTGTTCCGGCCGCCAAACGGATGCAATTTTGTTTTGCAACACTCAATATTCAAAATAACATGGATCAGGCCATTGACAGATTGGATGTGACTTTGACATACGCTCCGCTTGAGTATTTGGTACAATTTTTTTCTGTTGGAAAGGGCGGAACTCAGACAACCGATATTGTTATGGCGGGGAGTGGGTGTGATAGTTTGTTGAGTGTTCCCGGCATGAAGGTGGATGTGTGTCAAGGGGAGGGATTATCTCCCGAGATTTGTCAGTCAAGACTGAGATATGAGCCCGTTCAGTAGGTTTAACGAATGTGGCGGTTTTTGATCTTTTGTATTTTTTGCTTATGGCCCGTTTGGGGGTATACAGCAGTACAAGAGGTTCTGTCTGCAAAAGACGTCCAAAATTATCAAAAAATTTTTGACTTATACCAAAAGGGAGATTATAAAAAGGCCGATCGTCTGTTTCAACAGACAGATAATAAAATTTTGGAAGGATATGTCTTGTACGGGAAATATTTTTCACCGCGTTATAAGACAAAAAAACAAGAAATAACGAATTGGTTCAAAAAATATTCGGATTTGCCGGTTTCAACGGATATGTATGCTCTCGGAAAACAAAAAAAAGCGGCTCTTCCGACGAGGCCCAAAGATATTTTTGGCGGAAAATCAAAAACATGTTCATATACGCCGAGAGAAGACCCCATTGATTTGTTGCCAAAAAGAACATTCTCGTATTGGGGGCGTGCAAACAGAGTGAAAGCTCAAAAACAGATGCGTCAAATTATGCGCTATCTTCAACGGGGAAAAACGCTTAATGCAAAACAGCTGATACAAAGCAAGGAGGTGCAGTCTCTTTTTAGAAAATCAGATTTGGCGGCAGCTCGAACGGCTTTGGCGTTTTCATATTTTTTAGACGGAGAGGATAAACAAGCTCTCGAGCAAGCAAAAAAGGCCATTGATTTGGCGGGTGATGAATTTCCGCAAGCCTCGTGGACGGCCGGATTGGTGTCGTGGCGATTAGGGAATACATCCGATGCCGCAACGTATTTTATCTCGGTTGTCAATAATAAAAAATCTCTTCCGCTTATGAGGGCCGGATCGGCTTTTTGGGCGGCAAGAAGCTTGTTAAAATCCGGTCAGTTTGAACAAGTGGGCGATTATCTGGAGGTTGCTTCACAGTATCCGCGGACATTTTATGGAATTATTGCTTTAAGACTGTTGGGGCAAGATTTAGGGCACGCTTGGGATATTCCGGAACAACCACAAGAAGATGATGTTGATATTTCCTTATCACATCCGGCGCTAACTCGCTTTTATGCCTTAAGACAAATTGGAAAAAATAATTGGGCGAGAAGAGAATTGACAAAATTGTATTTGGAGGCAGATCGGGAAACGCAAGGGGTGTTATTGATGATATCGGAAGAAAACGGATTTTCGGATGATCTCATGGGAGTTGTGGGGAGCCTTGATGGGGATGATGAACGCTTTCCGGCACCCAATTGGTGTCCGATTGACGGATGGAAAGTGGATCGATCTTTAGTCTACGCCTTTGTGCGACAGGAATCTTGTTTCAACAGACGTGCAAAAAGTGCGGTGGGTGCACTGGGGCTTATGCAAATTATGCCTCAAACGGGGCGGGAGTTATGTCGTATTTTAGGGTATCCATGGAGTGTTCGCAAAATGCAGGAACCGGAATTTAATTTATCTTTGGGGCAAAATTATTTACTTCGCTTGATGGCTTTGCCGGAGATTAACAATAATTTGATTTTTACGGCGGTTGCATACAATGCGGGTCCCGGTAATTTATCAAAATGGAAAAAGAAAATGAACTTTCAAGAAGATCCGCTTTTATTTATTGAGAGCATTCCGTCAAAAGAAACACGTTCTTTTGTAGAGCGTATTATGGTCAATTATTGGATATATCGATCCCTCATGGGAGAATCATTATCTACATTAGATGATGTTGCATCCGGTCAATTTCCCATCCATTCAAATTGATTTTATAAAGCCCTAAACACTTTATATCCTTCGGCTCGTGTACGTTTTTGTACACGTCGCCTCGGATAAAATCGTTTATGATCTTTCTAAAATCAATTTGGTGTGGTGG
>CALXPF010000080.1 GCA_944390205.1 uncultured Alphaproteobacteria bacterium | reverse complement strand
GGCGACAGATTGAGAGGCTGACGCTTCATTTGAGTGAATACGGAAAGGTGGCAGAGTGGTCGAATGCGGCAGACTCGAAATCTGTTGTACAACTTGTTTGTACCGAGGGTTCGAATCCCTCCCTTTCCGCCAGTTTATCAAATAGTTTCTCATGTTTTTATCGATTTTCTCATTTCAATTCTAAAATTTTCCCCTTTACAAGAGGTTGGGAGATGTTTATATCTAAAGAAATGGAAAATAAATTGAAATTAGGAGAATCCGTATGCAAACATTAGAGGCCATTACTCAAAGAAGAAGTGTACGATCTTATACTTCTCAGCAAATTTCAGAGTCCGACTTGAAAAAAATATTAGAAGCGGGTATTTGCGCTCCTTCCGGTATGAATCGGCAAGCCGTTCATATTACCGCCGTCTATAATCCGACCAAAATACATACTTTGGAAGAGGCCATCCAAAAAGACTTCTTAAAAATCAATGAATCTGTTAGCGGTTATCAAGTGAATCTGTGCTATCACGCTCCCACGTTTATTATTGTTTCGGCATCGGCCGATTCTATCGCGCCCGAATTGGATTCTGCCGCCGCTTTGGAAAATATGCTTTTGGCAGCAACCTCTCTCGGCATTTCCTCTTGTTGGATCAATCTTTTGGTAGGAAAAGATCACTTACCGACAATTCGAAGCGTTCTTTCTTCTTTTGGTGTCCCACCGCAAAATAAAGTATATTGCTGTGCCGGTTTCGGTTATTCCGATCATTTGACAAAAGAACGAATTTTAAAACCCGATCTATACAATATTGTTCGCTGATTTTTAAAAATTTTTATGTCTATTTGATTTTAAAAAGAAATGTTCTTTTAAATCCAAGACAAAATTCCGTAAACAAAAACAAGGAATATACAAAAAATAAAAAAACGACGTTTCAAAACCGGCGCTTTTACGTTGGGAAACAGTGTTTTTTTAACCAAAAGCAAGGCCCCCAAAGACACAAGAAAAACAAGACATCCTATCTGGAAGAATATCTCCGAGGCCAAATGAGGATCGGCACTTTCATTCCCTATCCATGCATAGTCGCTAAAAAATAAAATGTTATCGACAGAATTTATTTCCCAAAAAACCACTTCCGAAATTTTTTCAAAACCCGTCAAAAATGTAAAAACAAAAAAAAGAAAAAGGGTTGTGAAACGATCCACGAGCCCATTTTGCTTTTGAGGAGGCAAACCGACCAGATAGAGAATCAAAACAAACCCCATCGGAATAAAAAACAAGGACCCACGTCCAAGCACATTAACAATCAGACCGAGAAATAAATAAAAGCTCCAATCGGAAACGGGAACACGGGACAACATATAAACACTTTGAGCCCCAAAAACAACTAATGTCATTAAGTAAAAAGGAGCTAAACGCCGTATAAAATAATTTTTGATAATGTATTTTGATATTAATTGATTCATTTTTTCTTCCTTACGGGAGTGCAAGAATATCATAATATGCCCGTTAAAGCAATTTTTTTTCTTGCCTTCTATTTTTCAGACAACTCCTCTCTTTACAAATTGATAAAAAAATGTATGATAAAATAATAATTTATCAGGTAAGGAGAATATAGATGGAAAATTGGTTTTCTTTAAATTTATCGGAAATTTCAAAACGTTTAAACACAGACTTAAATGCGGGATTAACCGAAGAAAAGGTACTGTCGGCTCGATCTCTTTTCGGTTTTAATACCATTGCCGTAAAAAAAGGGAAAAGTGCATTGGTTCGATTTTTATTACAAATTCATCAACCCTTAATTTATGTCCTTATTTTATCGGCCTCCATCGCTTTGTTTTTAGGAGAATATGTTGATTCGGCCGTTATTTACGGGGTTGTTATCGGCAATGCCATTATGGGGTTTGTTCAAGAAGATAAAGCCCTGAAAGATCTTGCCAAACTTTCTGAAAGTATTGAAATCAATGCCCATGTCATTCGAAATAATCAACCGCAAACCATCAATGCAAAAGAGTTGGTTCCGGGGGATATTGTTGTTCTGAATTCCGGTGAAAAAATACCGGCGGATATTCGTCTTATTCAAACAAACGATTTTAAGGTGGATGAATCGGCACTGACGGGAGAATCCGTCCCCGTCTTAAAAAAGGCCGAAACACTTTCTCAAAATATTCTGTTGGCTGACCGATGTAATATGGCATATGCTTCGACACTGGCAACATACGGAAAAGCCAGAGGAATCGTTGTTGAAACCGGTAATCACACAGAAATCGGTAAAATATCACAAATGATCAGCCATGCCGAAGATTTAAAAACCCCCTTAACGGAAAAAATAGAGAAATTTAGTCAAAAATTATTATGGCTCATTGTCTTTTGCTCTGTTTTGGCTTTTGTTGTCGGATGGTTTAAAGGCCTCCCCATTATTGATACATTTATGTCCGCCGTTGCCATGGCCGTTGCCGCCATACCGGAAGGGTTGCCGGCTGCCGTCACAATTATTTTGGCCATCGGTGTTAATCGAATGTTGGCTCGAAAAGCAATTGTTCGCAAACTCCCCGCCGTGGAAACACTTGGGAGTACATCCATTATTTGTTCCGATAAAACGGGAACACTTACGGAAAATAAAATGACCGTTCAAAAAATCAACACCTTGAATCATCAATATACCGTTGAGGGAATTGGATATAAATTAAGCGGAAAGATCGTACCGGAAGAACCAGATCAAGCTTTAGACTTGTGTCTGAAAACCGGTATCCTTTGCAACTCTTCTCTTCCCCCTTATGAAAACGGGAAAGGTGCTTCCGGTGATCCGACCGAGATCGCCCTATGGGTTTCTGCCGCCAAACGCGGAATTAACATTCAATCGTTTAAAGAAAAACAAACGCTTGTCAGCGAAATTCCTTTTGAATCGGATTATCAATATATGGCCTGTCTTTATGCCGATAAAACCGTTTATATCAAAGGAGCTTTAGATGTTTTATTGCCTTTTTGCTCACATCAAATGGACGCACAAGGGAAAATACACCCCATTGATCATCAAAGCATTATTAAACAAATGGAAGATCTGGCGTCTCAAGGTCTTCGTGTCTTGGCCTTTGCCATTAAACAAAATTTTGAAGAAACAAAGTTAACGCATAAACATATCCAAAATAATTTGGTATTAGTCGGTTTACAAGCCATGATGGATCCGCCGAGACCGGAAGCAATCAAGGCTATTAAAGCCTGTCATACCGCCGGTATTCAGATTAAAATGATTACGGGAGATCACATTGTGACGGCTCGTGCCATCGCCGCCCAAATGAATCTTCATGGGGAAGGAAAAGAAACCGAACCGGTCGTCATGAATGGAGCGGATATTACAAAAGCATCCGATCAAGAACTCTACCAAAAAGCACCGGAAACGGATGTTTTTGCACGCGTCACTCCCGAAGATAAACTCAGACTTGTCAAAACGTTTCAAAAACACGGCAATATTGTCGCAATGACCGGAGACGGGGTTAATGACGCTCCGGCACTCAAGCAAGCGAATATCGGAATCGCTATGGGACAAAACGGAACGGATGTTGCCAAAGACGCCGCTGCCATTATTTTAATGGATGATAATTTTGCCACAATTGAATCAGCCGTGGAAGAAGGACGCGGTGTCTTTGATAACTTGATTAAATTTATCTTGTGGACCCTCCCTATCAGCTTTGCCGAGGCCTTAATTGTTATGTTGGCTATCTTTTTTAACCTGACAGTTCCGATTTCTCCCGTCCAAATTTTGTGGATCAATATGGTGACGACCATTTTATTGGGAGTTATGTTTTCATTTGAGCCTATTGAAAAAGGAATTATGCAACGCCCTCCGAGAAAACCGGAAACTCCCGTTTTAACAAAGCCCGTTTTATATCGGATTATCGGGGTTATGTCTTTTATGACTCTCGTCAGCTTTATGGCTTTTGATCTGGCCATAGATCATGGACAGTCCGTTGTGTACGCTCGTACATTGGTTGTTAATACTCTTGTCTTTATGGGTATTTGTTTTATGTTTGCTTGTAAATCATTTGATAAATCCCTATTCCAAACCGGAATTACCAGTAATCGCTGGATGATCTTAGGTGCTGTTTTAATGATCTTGTTGCAACTTTTATTTACGTACACTTGGATATTCCAAATCGCGTTCAAAACACAGCCTCTTTCTCTTATCGGCTGGGGAGTTGTTATCGGATCCGGAATCGCCTTGATTTTAATGACGGAAATTGAAAAATTCATTCTCCGAAAGAAAAAAGTGATTCGCATTTAATCCGATGAGACACAATAAATCTCCCATTCCTTGAAAAAGAATGGGAGATTTTTATAAAAATCATACTGTCGGAACAACCTAATATTCTTCATAAAAACAATCTGTTAATGAAGAAACATACGCACCAAACACAACCCGCCATATAAACTCAAAATACCCAATATAACCGACAAAAACGCATATAAAAGGGCATTTAAAAATGCACCCTTATTCATCATCATAACAATATCTAAACCGAATGTAGAAAATGTTGTAAAAGCCCCTAAAAAACCGGATGTTAACATAACTTTTATACCAAGAGGCATTTGAGCTTTTAAGGCAAAAAATTCAATAAAAACGCCCATTAAAAAACATCCGATAATATTGACGCTTAATGTCGAATAGGGGAAATTTAAACTTTTGTCTGCCAAGACGCGACAGATAAAACTGCGAGATACGGCTCCTAACATGCCTCCCACTGCGACCCAAATATAAAACATTCTTCCTCCTTTATAATAAAAAAACTCCTGCCATTTAAAAAAACAGCAGAAGTCATCAGCCTTTCGGCGGTTTGATCCATAAACATCGGGGAGAACTTCATTCCCTCTTTTGGGGAAATTGTAAAACACAAAACCCAAAAAATCAATTTAAAATTCAACCGAACCCGATTAAATTTTATTTTTCAAACAGTTCTTATAAAAAGAAACCCCAAAAAAATCGAGGATGTTGCGATTGGCGATACTTACTGTCAGCCTAAAGTTATGGAAAGCTCCCCTAACGAATTACGTTTAGCAACTCAATATAATACCCAAACTAAATGTCTAAAATCCGGTGGACTGACTTGCTTTTTATAAAAAGGTAATATAAACTCGCTTTAATTATATGTTTATAGCATTTTAAGAGGCAAAAAATGGCGGAAAATATTGAGATTAAAAAAATAGACGGCAAAAGTTTGGATATTGAGGCGGTTGATAAAGAAAAATTAAAAGCCATATTTCCGCAATGTTTTAGTGAAGGGAAACTGGATATAGATAAATTGTTGTCTTTGTGTGGTGAATATATAGACAACGATTTTGAGAAATACAAGTTTGAATGGAAAGGCAAATCCAAATGCTATAAAATTGCCGGCAAGCGGTCAACCGGAACACTCCGTCCGTGTGTGCAAGAAAGTGTGGATTTTGAAAACACCAATAATCTTTATATTGAAGGCGACAATTTAGAAGTTTTGAAACTTTTGCAAACAGCCTATTATCGCAAGGTTAAGATGATTTATATAGATCCGCCGTATAATACCGGTAATGACTTTGTGTATGAAGATGATTTTAAGGACCCGATGGCAAAATATAAAGAAATTACAAGTCAAACAACAAAA
>CALXPF010000079.1 GCA_944390205.1 uncultured Alphaproteobacteria bacterium | reverse complement strand
TTTTTTAACATGAACCGGATAATCCGGACGATGTTGATCCGAGACCCCCCGTCGTGACGGGTATGGGACACGTTGATCATGGAAAGACCTCTTTGTTAGATGCTTTACGATCGACAAATGTTGCAGACCATGAGTCCGGTGGAATTACACAGCATATCGGTGCTTATCAGGTGACGTTGGCCTCCGGACAAAAGGTGACTTTTATTGATACGCCGGGACACGAAGCGTTTACGGCCATGCGGGCGAGAGGAGCCAAGGTGACGGATTTGGTTGTTTTGGTTGTGGCCGCCAATGATAGTGTCATGCCGCAAACGATTGAAGCCATTAACCATGCCAAAGCGGCGGGCGTTCCGATTGTTGTCGCCATTAACAAAATTGATGTGCCGGGGGCGGATCCGCAAAAAGTGCGACTCGATTTATTACAACATGAGGTTGTTGTCGAATCCATGGGCGGTGACGTTTTGGATGTGGAGGTGTCTGCCAAAAAACGAATTAACTTGGATAAATTAATTGAAGCCATTTTATTGCAGGCTGAAGTTTTGGATTTGAAGGCTTCTCCCAATCGGGATGCCGAGGGTGTCGTTATTGAAGCCCGTATGGATAAAGGGCGCGGGTCCGTTGCAACCGTCCTTATTCAAAAAGGGACGCTAAAGGTCGGGGATATATTCGTTTCCGGAAATGAATGGGGCCGTGTTCGATCTCTGTTTAACGATCGGGGACAAAAAGTGTTAAAGGCTTTACCGTCTGAGCCGGTTGAGGTAATCGGCTTGCAGGGTACACCGTCTGCCGGCGATGATTTTATTGTTGTGGATACGGAAAGTCGAGCTCGTGAAATTTCCGCTTACCGTCAAAGAAAGGCGCGGGAGTTGTTGCAAGTGAAAACGATGAGCAGTGCCGAACATTTGTTGGCCCAAATTAAAGCCGGCGAGATTAAGGAACTCCCTGTTTTGATCAAGGGTGATGTTCAAGGATCCGTCGAGGCTCTAAACGGAATCTTGTCGAAGATTGCCAACAACGAGGTTAAGGTTCATGTGTTGCATAGCGGTGTCGGCGCAATCAACGAATCGGACATTACGTTAGCGAGAGCCTCTAAGGCGATTGTGATCGGATTTAATGTTCGGGCTAATCCGACAGCGAGAGAAATGGCCAAACGAGACGGTGTGGATATTCGGTATTATTCCATTATTTATGATGTCGCCGATGATATGAAAAAGGCCGTTGAAGGATTGTTAGAACCCGAATTGCGTGAAAAGATCTTGGGATACGCCGAGATTCGTCAGGTTATTTCCGTTTCCAAAGTCGGTAAGGTTGCCGGATGTATGGTGAAGGAGGGCTTGGTTAAGAGAGGCGCGAAAGTGCGTATTTTGAGAGACAGCGTTGTTGTTTATACCGGACAGTTATCTCAATTAAAACGCTTTAAAGATGATGTAAAAGAGGTCAAAGAAGGCTTTGAATGCGGTATGAGTTTCGAAAACTTTGATGACTTGAAAGTCGGCGATATGGTTGAATGTTATGAAATGGAAGAAATTGCCGTTAAATTAACGTTTGATGTTTAAAATATAAATCGGGAGAAATAACATTCTCCCGATTACCGAGAGGAAAAAAATGAAAAGAACAGAAACAAAAGGGCCCTCGCAAAGACAGCTCAGAGTCGGTGAAGAAATACGCCATGTTTTGGGACGAATGTTTTCACAAGACAATATTTTTATTGACGGATTAAAGCCCTCTTTTTTGATGGTGACGGAAGTGAAAATCGCTCCGGATTTTTCATTTGCGTCTGTTTTTATTCAAGGTATCGGATCGATTGATACGGATGAGCAAATTAAATTGTTGAATGCTCATAAGGGACTTTTTCGATATCATGTGGGAAAAAATGTTCGGTTAAGAATTGTTCCGGATCTTGTGTTTAAATCGGATACGGGGTTTGAGGAGTCAAAGTATATTGATGCCCTTTTAAATGACCCGAAGGTAAGAGCGGATATTGAAAAAGAGCGAGATGAAGAAGCGTGATTTTTTATCTTGAAACAAACATCGGTTGCGTGTGATGTTTCCGGATGAAAAGAACGTGAAGTGACTGCAAAGCGGATATCGGGAACAAACGATTTTTTTGTTTTTTTTAGTGGATATAAAATGGCCTATACAAAAAATCAAATAGACGGATGGCTTATTGTGGATAAACCTTATGAAATGGGCTCAACATCCGTTGTCACGCGATTAAAGCATCTGTTTCACCCGACTAAAATCGGACATGCCGGAACATTAGATCCGTTGGCAACCGGTGTTTTGCCGATTGCTTTCGGTCAGGCGACCAAAACAATCCCTTATGTTATGGATGGGAAAAAAACATATACTTTTGAGGTGAGTTGGGGTGTCCAAACAGAAACGGATGACGTTCAAGGGGAAATTATGGCTCAATCGGATCGGAGACCGTCTCGAGAAGAAATAGAAAAAATTATTCCTGAATTTATCGGAACGATTTTGCAAAAACCGCCTGTTTATTCGGCTTTAAAAATTCAAGGGAAGCGAGCGTATGATTTGGCAAGAGCCGGAACAATCGTGGAATTATCCGAGCGACCGGTTGTGATTTATTCTTTAAAAATACTAGAATATACGTCCGATAAAACATTGTTTGAGGTTGTTTGCGGGAAGGGCACCTATGTCAGATCTTTGGGTCGAGACATGGGGCAAAAATTGGGGTGTTTGGGCCATATTACTCAACTCAGACGCACACAATGCGGTCCCTTTACGCTCGAACATGCAATTTCACTTGAAAAATTAGAAAAAACAGGGTATAATGGCGACACTTCGTTTTTTGTTTCGGTCTTAACCGCACTGGACGACATCTTGGCGTTGGCTGTAAACGGAACAGAGGCGAAGGAGTTGAGACAAGGAAAGGCCATCATTGCCACGTCTCGTTTTCCATTGGTGAAAGAGGGGACGGTTTGCAAGGCCGTGTATGGGTCTCGATTGGTTGCGTTAGTAAAACGTGAAGACGGGTGTTTTAAACCGTTTCGTGTCTTTTTAACGCTTGAAGAAAAAATTGAATGAAAGGAAAAAACGATGTCGATTTCAAAAGAACAAAAACAACAAATCATTAAAGATTTTGCAATCCAAGCCGGAGACACGGGTTCACCGGAAGTTCAAATTGCTTTGTTAACGGCTAATATTGCCGCTTTGTCAGAGCATATGAAAACACATGCTAAAGATTTTCATTCTCGTCGCGGATTGATGAGAATGGTTTCTAACAGAAGATCTCTGTTGGGATATTTGAAAAAAACGGATTCTAATCGATATGATTCGTTGTTAAAACGGTTGAACTTACGTAAATAGTTCGATAAAGGAGAGCGTCAGGGGACGTTCTCCTTTCAATATGTCTGTATGAAGGAAAAAGAATGAGTATTTTTAAAACATATAAAAAAGAAATGATGTGGGGGGGGAAACCCTTAAGTATTGAAACAGGTAAGATTTCTCGCCAGGCTGACGGCGCCGTTATTGTAAAGTATGGTGAAACGGTTGTGCATGCCGCGGTCTGTGCTTCTAAAAAAACACCGGATACGTTTGAAGATTTTATTCCGTTGACGGTTAATTATCAAGAAAAAGCTTATGCCGCCGGTCGTATTCCGGGTGGATTTTTTAAACGGGAAGGAAAACCGTCCGAAGGTGAGATTTTAATTTCTCGTTTGATTGATCGTCCGATCAGACCCTTGTTCGTTAAAGGATTTAACAATGAAACACAAGTGACGGTGACTTTGTTAAGTCATGATTTAAAGACACAACCGGATATTGTTGCCATGATCGGTGCTTCGGCAGCGTTGACAATTTCGGGTATTCCGTTTTTAGGCCCGATCGCCGGAGCTCGTGTCGGATATATTGACGGAGAATATGTGTTGAATCCGGATATGGACCAAGTTCGTCGCAGTCAATTGGATTTGGTTGTTGCCGGTACGACGGAAGGTGTTTTGATGGTTGAATCAGAGGCTCAAGAATTGTCCGAAGAGACCATGTTAGGGGCTGTTTCTTTTGGCCATGAGAGCTTAAAACCGGTTATTGAGATGATCATTGATTTGGCAGAACAGTGTGCGAAAGATCCATGGCCCGTTAAGGATGAGCCGGCGGAATATGATGTCGTTCGTCAAGAAATTCAAGAAAAATTGGGAGATCAAATTGCCGAAGCATTCCATATTCATGATAAGCTTGTCCGTCAGGATAAATTAGCCGAGCTGAATGAAAAGGCTCATGAGTTGTTTGTTGATCGTGAAGCGGAAGATGCCGCGTGTGACAAGATTTTCCATGAGATTGAAGCACGTATTATGCGTGATATGGTTTTAAAAACGGGTCAACGGATTGATGGTCGAGACACCAAAACAATTCGTCCGATCACAACGGAAGTGAGTATCTTGCCGAAAACACACGGATCGGCTTTGTTTACCCGTGGTGAAACACAAGCCTTGGTTGTTGCAACACTCGGAACGGGAGAGGATGAACAGATTATTGATTCCTTGGCCGGTGAGTATAAAGAAAAATTTATGTTGCACTATAATTTCCCGCCGTACTCGGTTGGAGAAGTGGGTCGTTTGGGATCTCCGGGACGACGTGAAATCGGACATGGAAAATTGGCTTGGAGAGCGATCCATCCGATGTTGCCGAGCTCAGAAGAATTTCCGTATACGATTCGGGTTGTTTCCGAAATTATGGAATCCAACGGGTCCTCATCTATGGCAACGGTTTGCGGGTCGACATTGGCATTGATGGATGCCGGTGTTCCGATGAAAAAACCGGTGGCCGGTATTGCCATGGGCTTAATCAAAGAACCGGATCAATTTGTGGTCTTATCGGATATTTTGGGTGATGAAGATCATTTGGGCGATATGGACTTTAAAGTTGCCGGAACAAAAGACGGCGTGACCGCCTTGCAAATGGATATTAAGATTACTTCCATTACAAAAGAGATTATGGCACAAGCCTTGGCACAAGCTCATGAGGGACGGTTGTTTATTTTAGGTAAAATGGCCGAAAGTTTGGCTGAACCGCGTCCGGAATTAAATATGAATGCCCCGCGGATTATCTCTTTGCAAATTGATAAAGAAAAGATTCGGGATGTTATCGGAACCGGCGGTAAGGTAATTCGGGAAATTGTTGAAAAGACAGGTGCCAAAATTGATATTGACGATGATGGCCTTGTTCGAATTGCCTCTGTTTCGGGAGAAGCCGGTCAGGCAGCTCTGAATTGGGTTAAGGGAATTGTTTGTGAACCCGAAGTCGGTCAAATTTATGACGGAACGGTTGTTAAATTGATGGATTTTGGTGCTTTTGTAAACTTTATGGGCAATCGGGACGGGTTGGTCCATGTTTCCGAAATAGCCCCGTACCGTGTTGAAAAAGTATCGGACGTTTTGCATGAAGGAGATCGTGTGAAAGTTAAATTTATCGGAACGGATAATCGCGGAAAGATTAAACTCTCCATGAAACGAGTTAATCAGGAAACAGGAGAGGAAATTTCGTTTGAAGATAAACGTGATCATAAAGATCATAAAAATCACAAAGGTCATCGTCATTCGCAAGACCAAAACGGAACGGAAGATTTGGAAGTACGAGAAGTATTACAAGTCGGAGAGTAATTCTTACTTAAAAAAGATACCCCCGCGTAAAACGCGGGGTTCTTCATATGCGGCTATAAGCCTTTACCACTGGCTTCCCCTGAACGG
>CALXPF010000078.1 GCA_944390205.1 uncultured Alphaproteobacteria bacterium | reverse complement strand
TTAGGGGATGCCAGTGCTAAAGGCTTATAGCCGCATATGAAGAACCCCGCGTTTTACGCGGGGGTTTCTTTTTTGTTGAATATTTTAATATAATACAATGATTAAATTAAAAAAAATAAATTGAAATATTTTTTATTTGAACAAAATATTGTCTTTTTTAAAAAAAAGATTGACAAATTTTTGTTTTTGAGCTACACTAAAATCAATTATGATGAGTGAGTTATCAAAAAGAGAGGAGAATTTTTATGAGAGTACAAGAAACGACAACATTCTTATATTTATTATCTCAGTTATTACCGAAAGATCGGTATAATAAAAATAATCCGTTCGCTAAAATTTTGTCGGGCGAGGCAGAAACGGAGCTGGTTTATGAAGATAAATATGCCGTTGCATTTAAATCCACGGGAGCTCAGGTTAAAAAGCATTTTTTAGTCATTCCGAAAGTTCCTGCCGTTGATTTAACGGATTTTATGGAAAAGGCCTCTCCCGAACAGGTCAATGGTTATATGCGGGCTATTCAGGAGGTTGTTCATCAGCAAGGGATGTCGCCCAAAGCCGAATTAATGGCAGGATCGTCCGAGTTAGGATATCGTGTGACGTTCAATACGGGAGTTCATGGCCGTCAAACGGTTCCGCATTGTCATGCCCATGTTATGGGTGGAGAGCAGTTGCAACCTCATTTTGTCGGTATTACGCAAGAAAAGGTTGATCAAATAAAGGAACAGGGGGCGACAGAGGTACTTGATAAATTGGAAGCCAATGGTATGATCACAAAATGTGAAACAGCCAAAAATTTAGCTCGACAAATGGTTAGGACGATTGTTAAATCTCGTTCCCGAAACGCTTAATAAAAGACTTAAAAAGGAGATTTAAAACATGTCATCTAAAAAATGGGGGATTTGTTGGTCAAAGGAGACTTTCATTACTCAGGTGGAAGAGCATAAGAAATATTATTCTGTTTTTTTTAATAAGGGCTCTTTTTGCGGGAAGATTCCGCTTTGGAAACAAAATTTTAAACAGATTGAAACTCCCAAGATCGGGGATGTTCTTCAGATTGCGACAACAAATACGCGCGAAGGTTGGATACGCGGACTACGTCTGAACGGGCATCTTATCTATTTTGTCAGCGATGAACAGTTGGATGAAAAACTGCTTAAAATTACGGAAGCAAGAAAGAAAAGAATCGAAGAAGCGGATAAAAATCATCTGCCTGCATTCCCTTCTTTTCAAAAAGATCGTGGGCGAGAAAGGGAATAGAGGTTTTGTCGTTTATTATAATGATAGAATGCAAAAGCCTCTCTTTTTTGGAGAGGTTTTTTATTTGAGCCAAATTAGATATCGGATAAAATAAAAAAGCAAGAGGGATTCTTCTTAAATTAAGAAAGCCCTCGTTGAAGAGGGCTTTAAAAAATGGCTCCAGCGGTAGGGCTCGAACCTACGACCAATCGGTTAACAGCCGATTGCTCTACCACTGAGCTACGCTGGAATAACCATCTTTGGAGGCCGGTACCGGAATCGAACCAGTATAAAAGGATTTGCAGTCCTCTGCATAAGCCATTCTGCCAACCGGCCATTGAATATCTCTCCTTTTATCGTCTTTTTTTTTATAAGTCAAGAAAAAAAATAAAAACGCTTGCAAAAAATTTAGAAATGTCTTATCGTAAGACAATCTTGATCATAACGGAAGGAGCTTTGATGTTTAATAAATTAGCAGCAGTATCTCTTGTTTTATGCTCGGTTTCAACCATGGCTATGGCCGAATCGCTTTCCGATGTTTTGGCTTATACGTATGAAAACAGTTTGACGGTTAATGCGGAAAGAACGGCTTTAAAAGCGACAGATGAAAGTGTCGCAAAGGCTAAATCCGGATATAGGCCGACACTTATTGCTCAAGGATCTGCCGGACGTTCTTATTATAAAGCAAAATATGATAATAATTATATCGGCCAAGGGCAGAGGGCCTACCAAGATCCTCACGGAATCGGCATTTCGTTTGTTCAACCCGTTTTTTCCGGTTTAACGACCGTTCACTCGGTTGAGGCGGCCAAGCAACAAGTTAGATCAGAGAGAGCTAATTTAATGAATACGGAGCAATCAACTTTGCTGGATGCGGTTTCTGTTTATATGGATGTGATCAGAGATCGAGCCGTATTGGATCTTCAAATAAATAATGAAAAGGTGTTGCAACGGCATTTGGATTCTTATCGCAAACGGTTTAAGGCCGGTGAGTTGACAAGAACGGATGTGGCTCAGTCGGAAGCGCGTGTTTCGGGTGCCAAGGCCAATCGAATTGCGGCCGAGGGACAGGTCCAAGTTTCAAAAGCCAACTATTTTAGTGTGATCGGTTTGGAAACGCCGGATAAATTAGACGATGTTCAAGATATTTCCGTTCAAGTTCCAAAATCTCTCGATGAGGCATTAATGTTGGCACTCAAAAATAATCCGAAAATAAAAGCTGCCGAATATGCCGTTGAATCAGCCCAATATACCGTTAAAGCTCAAAAAGGGGTTTTGTCTCCGTCTGTTGATATTACGGCCGATGCCGCAACGGAAAAAGAGGTTGATTTGACCGAAAACAGAGATACATGGACAATTAAGGCAAACTTGACTATTCCGTTGTATCAATCAGGTTCTGAATACGCCGATATTCGAGCTGCGCGTCAAACAGAAAATCAATATCGAATCTTGTTGGCAAAAATAAAGCAAGATGTTCGAGCCGAAACGATTAGTGCTTGGGAAAATTATCAAGCAACAAAGGCTCAAATTCAATCGATTAAAGATCAAATTAAAGCTTCTAAAATTGCCTTGGACGGTGTTATTCGAGAAGCACAGGTCGGATCCAGAACCGTATTGGATGTTTTGGATGCGGAACAAGAACATTTGGATAATCAGGTTTCTCTTGTCAAAACTCATCGAGATGAGATTGTTTCTGCGTATTCATTATTGTCGGCTGTCGGACAAATGAATCCGGTTGGATTAAATTTAAAGGTTGCCTCATATGATCCGAAGGTTTACTATGAAGAAATTAAAAACAAATGGATCGGATATGGGATTGATTAGAACATGGACAGAATGATGCAAGAACAACAAGAACCCTCCGTTAGTGATATTTTGGTTTCTATTCGTCAGATATTGTCGAGTGAGGCCTCTTCATTGGATCAAAAAGCAGATTCCTTTGATGGGAATAAAAACTCATTTAATCTTTCTGAAGGACGCTTAGAAAGCCCTGTTATTCCTCATGATCATTCCGAGACAGATGCTTTTGAACTGACGCCTGAAATGAGGGTGGACTTGCGTGATTCTTTAATTTCTCATGATACGGCTTTAAAAGCTCAAGAATCTCTTCAAAAATTAACGGATCTTTCCCAAGGGAGTATTTCTATAACTCCGCACCAATTAAATATGTTGTTGAAACCACTTTTGAAAGAGTGGCTAGATGCACATTTACCTGTTGTTGTCGAGCGAGTGGTGACGGATGAAGTACGCCGGTTAATTAATTATCGCCGTTCTTGATTAAAAAAGCATGTTTTTTTATTTAAGAGTATGGGCGACCGTTAAGACGTAAACAGCTTTTGCTCCGTTTCTTTTTAGGATTTTAGCACATTCATTAACTGTCGCACCCGTTGTCAGTACATCATCTATAAGTAATATTTTTTTATTTTTTATCAATTTGTTATTTTTTATAATAAAAGCATTCCTTACATTTTTAATTCGATCTTTTTCTCTTAAACGTTCTTGAGATTTTGTTGCACGAAGACGTTTTAAGACAAACGGAGAAAATGGAATGCCTGTTTTTTTTGAAATAATTTTTCCCAATATACCGGCTTGATTGTATTTTCTTTTCATTAAGCGCCATCGATTTAGTGGAACGGGAACAATCAGATCGCTTTGATCAAGCAATTCGGCACCTGCTCTTATTAAAAATTGGCCCAAAAGCGGAGCTAAATCCGTTCGATCGCTGTATTTAAAGGGAAGAATTAATTGTTTTGAAAAAGAATCATAGAGAAATGCCGATCTTGCTTGATCATAAACAGGTTTTTTCTGAAGACATTTACCGCATACGGTTTTTCCGTATACTTCAAATTCAAAAGGTCTACCGCAAATTTCACAAAGCGGTGGGGTAATAAATTTAATCTTTTTAAAACATTCCGGACAAATACTTAAAGGATCCGAAACCGGATTTTGACAAATAGGACATTCCGGCGGAAATAAAAAATCTAAAATGGTATTGATAATTTTCTTATAAGGTTTTAAATAAAAACGGTTCATAATTTCCCTTGTATTTCTACCTTATGTAGAGTAATCTTTTATCTCATGAAAGGCAAGCAAAAAATGACAGATCAGTTTTTAATCAAAGAAAATAAGTCAAAAATTGCATATACTCTCGATAAGAGAAGTGACAAGGTTGGCGTGTTGTATTTACACGGGTTGCTGTCTTCGAGACACACGCCGAAAGCTACTGTTGTGGAACGATTTGCTCAAGAAAAGGGATATTCTTTTTTGTCATTGGATTATACCTCTCATGGGGAATCTGATGGAGAGATGATTGATTTTAGAATCGGGCAATGTCTTTCAGATATTGAAAAGGTTGTTGATCATTGCTTGCCGAATATTCCTTTGTTGGTGGTCGGTAGTTCCTTAGGGGGATGGCTTTCGCTTTTGTTGGCGCAAAAGAGATCCAAACAAATTTTAGGTATTTTGGGAATTGCTCCCGGTGTAGATTTTACGAAGCGCGTTTGGGATGAAATGCTTACGGATGAAATGAAGCATATTATTCGAGAAAAAGGTGTTTTAGGGCCCTCTGCCGAAACAAAGGGCTACTGTTTTACATATGATTTATTTCAAGAAGCGCAACAACATTATTTGTTGGATAAAAAAATCAATTATGACGGAGCCGTTATTATCCTGCAAGGAGATTGTGATCCTTTGGTTCCGTATCAAACGGCTTTTCAGATTAAAGATCGATTGACGAGTGATACTGTTGCTGTTTATTTGCTTAAGGGGGGCGGGCATCACTTTCGAGAAGAACGGGAGTTGACATTAATTCGAGAATTACTATGTTTATTAGATAGGGAGGCAACACATGAATAAGGAAATTTTAAAAAAAGCGTTTAGACTCTTCTTTTTATTATGTTTTGTAAATGCGGTTGGTTATGTCGGCGGTGGATTTGTGACGCCGGATCGTATAAACTGGTTGTATGGATTAAATTTACCCCCTCTTATGCCACCGGCGATTGTTTTTGGATTGGTTTGGCCGATTTTATACCTTTGCATTGCCATTTCTGCATTTTTAGTATGGGGAAAGACATCTCCGCGTAATTTTGCTTTACAGCTGGCTTTTAACGGGGTATGGCCGTTTGCTTTTTTCTATCTCCATTCTCCGATCGGCGGATTGATTGTCATTCTTTTATTGCTTATCTTTTTAGTTTTGACCATAAAGCAATTTTATCCGGTCTCCAAAAGCGCCGCTTTTTTACTCATTCCATATCTGATCTGGGTTGTATTCGCTTCATATTTAAACGGATACATTGCCTTATTTAACTAAATTTTTGAGCTAAAAAGACTTTTTGAGCAGATTTTTTATTATTTTGTATTTTCTCTGAAAAATGCAATTTCTTGAGCCCATCCTTGAAGATCATTCGGCGTTTCCAAATAAAACGGGATATTTTTGAGAAGGGGATGTGAAACAAGGTGTAAGAGAGCGTCTGCTCCGATAGATCCTTCCCCAATTTTTGCGTGACGATCTTTATGGCTATTAAAGGGGGTCCGGCTGTCATTCAGATGAATGGCCTTAAGACGATTAAGGCCGATTATCTTATCAAATTCTTCTAATACGCCTTCTAA
>CALXPF010000077.1 GCA_944390205.1 uncultured Alphaproteobacteria bacterium | reverse complement strand
CGATCCTTTTTTTTATACACGAAAGTGTGGCAGAAAATCAAGGTTTTTTTGATCTAAAAAGCGTTTCAAAAAAACGATCCTTTTTTTGCGACAAAGAAAATC
Source organism: uncultured Alphaproteobacteria bacterium (assembly GCA_944390205.1). Lineage (GTDB taxonomy): Bacteria > Pseudomonadota > Alphaproteobacteria > CAAHEQ01 > UBA3637 > CALXPF01. The sequence goes on along the minus strand of CALXPF010000077.1, from coordinate 6,210 downwards.
ATTATAATGAATTTTATATTATAGTTTAGTATGTGGCTATTCTTAGGAAAATATTGTCTCAAAATACTTTTCCCCTCTCATCAAACTCATTTTCCAATAAAATAGATCCCCAAAAAAGATTTTCATAAACCTCCGCCGGCCAATGGCGGTGGTATCATTTTAGTTCAAACCAAGCTTGCCCCATATCTTCGCGCCATTGGTGTTCAATGTAGCGCGATGTATCACTGCCTCGTTGATACCAACAGTACTGACAAAATTATCCATCAGACCAAACACTTTCCGTGCCAAAATATCATGTTTTAAGAAACGGATACGTCTTCTTCAAATCCTGTGCCATACTCGATTTAATTATACGCACAACACTACCACACTCATTTGGGGTGGAATGGATACCGGAAAATGCATATGATCTTTATCATGGTTCTGTTCAATGAACTCTATTTGTGGGTAGTCTTCATGATTTTCCTAGCCGTTTTTTAAAAAATCTATATACGCCACAGCCTTAAATCTTCTGACGGTATTTTTCACAATCACTATATGATAATGGCACGGATACACGCAATTACTCTATTGTCTATTTCCATATCTTCTTTATAGAGCGAAGATATGGGTATATCTGCACCTACCTGTTTACGCAGATCTTACCGTTCGAATCATAAAACGGGCATGGCTCGTTTTGAGCTATGCCCGTCTCAATTAAAATAAGATTTTTTACTCTGACAGCTTAAAAGAAGCCAATAATTCCGCAGACTTTTGAGCGTTTCGAGGATTAATCATCGCATTCTTATTATATCCGGCATCCACATGGATAATCTCTCCCGTAATTCCGGAAGCTAAATCACTGCATAAGAACATACCGGCACTACCGACATCATCAATTGTCACATTGCGAGATAAAGCAGAGTTATTCTCTGTCCAACCCAAAATTTGGCGGAAGTCACCAATTCCGGCAGCAGCCAATGTTCTGATCGGACCGGCGGAAATAGCATTGACTCGAATATTTTGATGGCCCAAATCAAAAGCAATAAAGTGAACGGAAGCCTCCAAAGCAGCTTTAGCAACCCCCATGACATTGTAGTTCGGCAAATAACGCTCTGCCCCCAAATACGTCATGGTCAAACAAGCTCCGCCATCCGGCATCAACTCTGCAGCTCGACGACACACATCGGTAAAAGAATAACAAGAAATCAACATGGAATTGCTGAAATTTGCAGCGGATGTGTCAACATAGCGACCTTTTAACTCATTTTTATCAGAATAAGCAATGGCATGAACAACAAAATCCATTTTCCCCCACTTTTGTTTAATTGTCTCAAAAGCAGCATCCATCGACTCTTTGTTCAACACATCACAGGGAATCATAATATCTGACCCAATTGACTCGGCTAACGGGCGAACACGCTTTTCTAAAGCCTCTCCTTGATATGTAAAGGCCAATTCAGCCCCTTGATCCGCCAATGCCTTTGCAATACCCCAAGCAATCGAGTGATCATTTGCAACACCCATAATAAGACCTTTTTTACCGGCCATAATTCCTTTAGACATACTTTTTCCCTTCCTATAAATTAAAACCGACTTCGTTATAAATGAATTTTATTCAAAAATCAAATGACACTTTTGTGACAATCGAAAAAAAAGATCAAAAAAAACAAAAAAAATATATTATAAAACAATAAGTTATACTATTTTATTCATAAAAATAGCATATATTTATATGATGTATAACATATAAACATGTGCCGATACATCCCGTCAAATACCTCTTTTAAGCACAAACCCAAAAAGAGAAAATCGAGAAAAGTCTATTTTCATTTATTTTTTATAAACTGAGATTTTAATTGTCCGCAAGCGGCCATAATATCCTCTCCGCGAGACTTACGAATAGGTGCCGCAAAATAATTACTTTCCAAAATTTTAGCGAATTGATGAATGGCATTATTAGAGGCTGGTTCAAAAGGCGCCCCCTCCCAATAATGAAACGGGATCAAATTAAATTTAACTTCAAGGCCGTCAACAAGGTGCATCAATTGTTCGGCGTGTTTGGGAGAATCATTTATTCCTTTCAACAGAACATATTCCATTGTAATAAAAGAGCGCCGTTCACATCGCTTTTGATATTCTCGACAAGCCGTCATTAAAACTTCAAGTGGAAACTTATGATTGATCGGCATGATCTGATCACGGATTTCATTGGTCGGTGCATGTAAACTGACCGCCAGTTTAACACCTAAATCTGCCAATTCCGGTATTACATCTGCTCTTCCAGCCGTTGAAACGGTAATACGACGTTTTGAAATACCGATACCGTCACCGTTCATTAAAATCTTTAAGGCTGTTTTTAAATTCTCAAAATTATATAACGGTTCCCCCATTCCCATAACCACAATATTGGAAAGATACCTCGTTTCATCTGTCGGAGTCGGCCATTCACCATAACTATCCCGAGCCGACATAAACTGTCCGACAATTTCCCCTGCCGTTAAATTACGGCTTAATTTTTGAGTACCTGTATGACAAAAGCGACACCCTTGAGCACATCCCACTTGTGTTGAAATACAAACAGCTCCCCGATCAGATTCGGGAATATACACACATTCAACCTGTTTTTGATCTTGAAACGACATCAGCCATTTCCTCGTCCCATCAACCGAATTTTGCTCTGTCACAATCTGAGGATGTGTCACAGTATATAGCTCATTTAAACGTGTCTGAAAGGTTTTTGCCAGAGAGCTCATTTTAAAGAAATCCGTCTCTCCCTTATTATAAATCCATTGCCACAACTGTTTGGCACGAAACGGTTTTTCGCCCAAAGAAACGAGTTCTTTTTGCAGCTCATCAAAAGATAATCCGATTAATTCTTTTTTCATTTATCCCGTCCGCAAGCTTCCTGAATGGCTCGATAAGCCCGACTAAACCCTTTAAGAGAAAATGTATCCGTAATTTTTGTTCCTCGTGCCGACTGACTGTTCAAAACGGCTTTCCCACCCAAACGCATGTCGGCAACCATTTTTCTATCATCTGCTTCTTCTTTCAACCAAGCAAATCCACCGACAGGGATCATCGTCATTGTTTTTTTTCGATCCACCTTTAAAGTGGGTTTGGACCCTTTTCGAATCGTAAAACCGGCTTCAAAACTAACCACGTCAAACGTATTATGATGGGGTCTGTGCGTGACGGTCAAAAAGGAATCGTCTCTTCTTGTATATTTCCCAACCGATTTAATAGGGGCAGAAGACATATAACAAGCCTTTCCCCCCTCTTCTTGAACCGAAAATGCATTCCAATCATCAAATTGTCCCAAAATAACGGGTTCTTCTCCGGCATGAGCAGAAACAGATAAACAAAACAATCCCAAAAAAGACACAAAAGCAAATGTTTTACGCATATTTCTCTCCTTATTTTGACCTAGTGTACAAGAAAGTTTTTCAAAACGCAAGTCCAAAAAAAACTTGCGTTTTAGCCCTTTTTCCGTTATACTTCGCCCCATGACAGAAATAAAAGAAGAACATATTGAAAACATTAAAGAAACAAAATTGGCCGATGCTCTTTCCGAACGATATTTGGCCTATGCGATGTCGACCATTGTCGCTCGTTCTTTACCGGATGTTCGAGACGGTTTGAAACCGGTTCATCGGCGTCTTCTTTTTGCCATGAGACAGCTCAAACTGGATCCCAACACCGGCTTCAAAAAATGTGCTCGCGTGGTCGGAGATGTGATCGGTAAATATCATCCCCACGGTGATACGGCCGTTTATGATGCCATGGTGCGATTGGCTCAAGATTTTGCCGTTCGATATCCGCTTGTCGACGGGCAAGGAAATTTCGGAAATATTGACGGCGATCGAGCCGCAGCCATGCGTTATACGGAAGCCCGTTTAACACCTGTCGCCTTGGCTCTTATGGAAGGGCTGGACGACAACGCCGTTGATTTTGACAAAACATACGATGGCGAAGAAGAAGAGCCCGTCGTTATGCCGGCTGCCTTTCCCAATTTATTGGCAAACGGCTCTTCCGGCATTGCTGTCGGCATGGCCACAAACATTCCGCCACACAACGTGGGAGAGGTATGTGACGCCCTTTTGTATTTAATCAAGCACCCCGAAACGGAGGTTGAAAAATTACTCGATTTTATTCAAGGTCCCGACTTTCCGACAGGAGGTGTTCTGGCCGAAACACGAGACAATATCATCAAAGCCTATACAACCGGTCGCGGATCCATGAAAATCAGATCCAAGTGGGAAAAAGAAGAACTCTCGCACGGACAATATCAAATTGTCATTACCGAGATTCCCTATATGGTTCAAAAATCAGATCTCATCATGCGAATCGCTAAAATGTTGGCGGAGAAAAAGCTTCCCATGTTAGCGGATATCCGAGATGAATCTTCGGATCAAGTGAGAATCGTCTTAGAGCCAAAATCCAGAACGGTTTCTCCCGAACAGTTAATGGAACATTTATTCAAAAATACAGAGTTGCAAATTAACTTTAATTTAAATATGAATGTGTTGGATGCCGATCATACTCCTCGGGTTATGAATCTCAAAGAAGTTCTGACGGCGTTTTTAAAACATCGGGATCAAGTTTTAATCAGACGATCTCGGTATCGCCTCGATAAAATCGAGCATCGTATGGAATTATTGCAGGGATTTTTAATCGCCTATCTCAATCTGGATCGTGTCATTGAAATTATCCGAAACGAGGATGAGCCCAAACCGATTATGATGAGTGAGTTTTCGTTAACGGATATTCAAGCAGAGGCGATCCTTAATATGCGTTTACGCTCTTTAAGGCGTTTAGAAGAAGCTCAAATTAAAAACGAGTTTGAATCTCTTGGTCTAGAAAAAGCCGAATTAGAAGCTCTTTTAATAGATGAACATCTGCGTTTCAATAAACTGTCCGAAGAAATCAATACGATCAAAAAACAATTCGGTCAGAAAACAAAGCAAGGGGCACGCCGGACACAAATTGCCGAAGCTCCTCAAATTATTGATGTCCCCATTGAAGCAATGGTTGAAAAAGAGCCTATTACCGTTGTTCTTTCCAAAAAGGGATGGATTCGTGCTCTAAAAGGAAATACCGAAACAACCGATTTAAAATTCAAAGAAGGAGATTCTCTCAAGTTCTCACTGCCTGCTTATACAACGGATAATATTATGTTCTTTGCATCTAATGGACGTTTTTATACCCTTTTAGGAGATAAAATACCGGGGGGACGCGGTTTTGGAGAACCGCTCCGTCTTTCCATTGATTTACCTGAGGATGCCGAAGTTGTTTCTTTATTTTCATTCAAGCCCAATGAAAAATTACTTGTCGCCTCACAAAAAGGAAAGGGATTTTTGGTTTCTTCTGCCGATATTATGCCACAAACACGTGCCGGAAAAATCATCCTCAATTTGGCAGACGATGATAAGGCATTATTTGTAAAACCGGTTATTGGAGATCATGTTGCCGTTATTGGAACAAACAGAAAGATGATCGTTTTCAAAACGGAAGAAATTCCCACAATGACTCGAGGGAGCGGGGTTATTTTACAAAGATATGCCGAAGCGAAACTTTCAGATGCTAAATTCTTCAATTTGGAGGATGGATTATCGTTCCCCTCCGGAAACGGAACAAGAGTTGAAAGAAATATTGCCCTGTGGGTCTCAAAACGAGCGACAGTCGGCAAGATCCCGCCGGTTGGTTTCCCAAGAAGCAATAAGTTCTCCTAATTTGAAACCTCCGTGTTAAACAGATCTTTATCTGTAGCCACAATAATCCTTGAGCGCCCCAATCCCCCGAAACGGATCACCCATAATCTGCTGTGGCGACAATCCTTGAGTGCCCGAATCCCCCGAGACGGAGCACCCATAATCTGCTGTGGTAATAATCCTTGAGTACCCGAATCCCCCGAAACGGGACACTCATAGTCTGCCGGCACAATTTGTTCCTACCCCCACAAAAGGGAGAGACATTTAAGTCCTTTGTGAATGTCACGACTCATGGCTCTTGTTGAGTCTGTTCTCGAATAATATTCCTTGATTTTCCCGTATTCTCAACTCTCGTCTCTAAGCTCTGACATCAACAGACTCTCTTTCAATCGTGATACTTTAGGGACGCCCTCTCCCTCGTATATTACCTCTGCTTTTCACTTTGAGAATGTCCATAAATCCTGATAGACTGATTTTGGAGACCCTCTTTACTGAATATATGCGTATGGTCGCATATGGT
>CALXPF010000076.1 GCA_944390205.1 uncultured Alphaproteobacteria bacterium | reverse complement strand
TCGTGTCAACGGTGTCAAGAGAACATTTGTGTGTCGTCTTGCGAAGGGTATGAGCGGTGTGCTCAAGACACGGAGACGGGAGAGCAGATCTGTTGTCCGAAAGAGAGACGGTCGGGACCGTACTGTTGTGCCAAAGCCGTGAACGGGATGTGCTGTAATGAGAACGATCAGTGTTGCCCGTGGCATAAGTCCCTGATTGATAAAAACGGGAGTTGTTATTCGTGTGATAATGAAGCAGGTGTCAATGTGACAGGCGTGGAAGAGAACTGCGGGGTGTGTACGAATAGAGAATTGTGGGAAAAGAGTGCTTCTGAAACCCAGTGTGTGATTTCATGTCCTAAGAATCAACCTCTCAGAGGAAGCAATGGGCAATGTTATTCTTGTGATGAAGAAGAGCCAGTGAATATTTCTCACATACCATCTATAGATCGAGAAAATTACTGTAAAAATATATGTTCAAAAAGGGCTCTTAATGGATCAAGCGATGGTTATTGTTCGCTTCCTTGTAAGGAAGGAACATTTACAGGCGAAGACGGGAAATGTTATTCATGCAATGAAAGTAAAAGTATTCTTACAACAAATGTTTTGCATGATGGATGTGAGCGGTGTGATAATCGCCAACAATTTGATAGAAGATGTATTTTAAAATGTCCCATCGAGAAACCATTACGCAGTAACGAAGGGAACTGTTATTCATGTGATACTGAAGAGATTATAAATGTCTATTTGGCTTCTTCTTCCTGTCAACAAAGTTGCCCTAATCGCATGATACGAGGGGATCAAGATGGGTATTGCGCTCTAACGTTATGCCCTGATGGAACTTTTACCGGAAATAATGGTCTGTGCTATGATTGTAATACACCTCAGTCTGTCGGAACTTTGTATGTTAGACATGAAGGCTGTGAACAATGCCCTAATAGATATATGGAAAATGGATATTGCGTAATTGATTGCCCAACTGATAAGCCATTGAAAGATAAAGACGGAAATTGTTATAGTTGTGATGACCCCAGCCTTATCAAGCCACAAAATTCTTGTAAAGAAGTATGCCCTAATCGTTATACAAGAGGAGACAATGATTTTATATGTGCTATTGATTTGTGTCCGGAGGGAACATTTACAGGAGCTGATGGTCAGTGTTATTCATGTGATGAGACAAGAAACATCAGTGTTGTTAATGTCAAACATGAAAATTGTTCTCAATGCCCGGATCGTATTATGATCAATAACTATTGTACGCCCGCTTGTCCGGATGAAAAGCCTCTTCTCGATAGTTCAGGGAAATGTCATGCTTGCGATGAGGAAGAAAAAGTTGATGTATACGCTATCTCAGATGCTTGTAAGTATTGTCCTAATCGAGTTAATAGAGGGATGTCTGATCGTTATTGCGTGATTGATGGATTTTGTCCGGAGGGAACATTTACAGGCGCTGATGGTAAGTGTTATGATTGTTTTGATCAAAGGAAAATTGATGTTCAATATGTTTCCCATGAAGGCTGTGAACAGTGTCCTAATAGAACACGTCGCGGAGATAACAATCGGTATTGTGTAATTGATGGGATCTGTCCCGAAGGAACTTTTACGGGAAGAAATGGTGAGTGTTATTCTTGCGATGAAGAAAAAGCCATTGATGTGAATTTTGTTTCTCATGAAGGGTGTAGTGCTTGTATAAACAGAACTCAAATCAATGGATTTTGTTATTTAGATGAATAGTTATTTTTTTCTTGATTTTTATTTAAAAAAGGTGTATAAAATCTACACTCGATTTTTTAGTGTTTATTTTTGTGTTGAAAGGGGGGGAGTCCCATAGTTACAATCGTCGTTCATGATAACAATATCGAACAAGCTTTGCGTGTTTTGAAGAAAAAAATGCAACGTGAAGGTAGTTTCCGTGAAATGAAATTGCGTCGTTATTACGAAAAGCCGTCTGAAAAGAAGGCTCGTAAAGCAACTGAATGCATTCGTCGGTCTCGTAAAATGCAACGGAAACGCTTTAGCATTGAAGGTTATTAATTAAAACCTTTTGTTATCAAACTCCCCTTTGTGATTCTATCAAAAGGGGAGCTTTTTTGTTTGCTTAAAAAAGCCTCAATATACGGATTTATTTTTTTTAGTTGTTCGGGGATTTAAAAAAGATTGCTTTTTATATGCAATGGAGTATATCCTTATCGGTAGAATGTGTCTCTATGTCTCAGAAAAAGGATCAATATGAAAATAATCGGTGTGATGACGGGTAATTCAATGGATGCTTGTGATGTTGTCTTGACATCATTCCGAAATGAAAAAATGGAAGATCTGGCTTCTTTTACACTCGCTTTTTCGGATGATATGCGAAAAAAAATAGATTTTTTGCGATATTTAATCGTGCAAGAAAAAATCTCTATGATCGATTTAAAAAATCTTCCCGATTTTCAACAGATTCATGATGAATACATTCATTTGGTTGCCTCTTGTATCTTAACTTTAATTGAAAAAAGCGGTTTTTCAAGATCGGATATTGAGGCTATTGGGTTTCATGGAAAGACATTGGATCATTGCCCACGGTCCGTTGCCTCAAAAAGGGGGGAACTTCCTTATACCTGTCAAATGGGGTCCGGTCAAATGCTGGCGGATTTAGTCGGTATTCCGGTTATATATGATTTTAGAAGTGATGATGTGATGAATGGCGGAGACGGAGCCCCTTTAGCGCCTCCTCATAACGGACATTTGGCTCAAAGTTTGGGAATTCAAGATGCCATTTTTTATAATGCCGGAAATACCTCCAATATTTCTGTTATTTCCAATGGAACCGTTATTCAAGGATGGGATGCAGGGCCTTTTAACGAATTCCCCGATTATTTAATGCGAACCTATCAAAATGAGATGTGCGATTGGGACGGGAAGGAAGGGAAAAAAGGAAAGCTGATTAAAGAACTGATTCAGACTCTTTTTTATAATACATCCCTGATGCCGGACGGTTCCAATTTTTATCTGATGCCTCCGCCCAGATCGGGGGACCCCGCCTATTATCGATTTCCGGCCGATATTTTGGAAGATCAAAAAAATTCATTTTCGGATATAATACGAACCGTTGAGTTTTTCAGTGCTTATTTGGCGGCGTACACTCTTAAGTTTGTTTCGCAAGACATTCGCATGCCAACGGATTTTATCTTGTTTGGCGGTGGGTGGCATAATCCCGTTTCCAGAAAGGATTTTGAACATCTGTTGACGGGGAAGGGGTTTGTTTTGCCCGAACATCAGACTGATTTTGAGAGAATTTGCAGTCGTTTTACTCAAAAACCCAATCTTGTCGTCTCTTCTTTAGGACAATATATGGAAGCTCGAATATTTGCCGATTTGGCAAAACACTTTTTACTTAAAAAAGAATGGTTTGAAACAACCTTGACGGGAAGCTGTTCCCCTTGCGTTTTAGGACGAATAAGTTATCCGAATCAAGGGAAAATCGATGATCAAATTAACAGAGCCTCCAAGGGATGGCAGAGCGGGAAATAAATTATTTCCCGACACTGTCTGCTAAAATAGCCACGTTTGTGACAAATAATTTAATTGAAATCGCCAGCAAAATGACCCCGAAAAATTTTTGCATCATATAGATGACCCCTTTCCCGAGAACTTGCTCTATGCGCTCCACCAATTTTAAAATAAAATAAATCAGAACAACGTTTGCAAAAATAGCGATTAAAATATTGATATCGTTAAATTGAGACCGAATAGAGAGAAGTGTTGTCAACACACCGGCGCCGGTGAGCAACGGAAAGGCAATCGGAATAAATGTGGCGTCTTTTGAAGCAGTCGGGGCCCCTTGTTTGAAAATTTCAACATCTAAAATCATTTCCATTCCGATAAAGAAAATAACAAGCGATCCGGCAACGGCAAAAGATGAAATATCTAAATGAAAAAGAGATAGAAAGGCATCTCCGACAAAGAAAAAGCTTAAAAGCATAATCAGACAAAAAATAGCCCCTCTTTTCGGATCAACAATACGCCCTTTTTTCTTTGTGTTTAAAATAACCGGAATAGCTCCGACCGAGTCGATAACGGCAAACAATACTAAAAAAGCACTGAAAAATTGTTGAAAACTAAAGTCGGTAAAAAATGAGACAAATGACATATGAACCTCTTTTTGATGGATTGTCTAAAGACCTGTCAAAATTTTGATTTAAAATTATTCTTGAAAAGTCCCGATCTTATTGAAAACTAATTCTTTTTTATTTTTTAAGACCAAAATAAGTTGACCTGGTGTCGCTTTGTAGGATTGAACTTCGGCCAGATCTTTAAAATAGTCAGATTCGGCTTTCATGATTTCTTGAGGGCCCGCCATCATCGTGGATCCGACAGGACCCAAAGTCATATATTGATCTTTTATTTGATAGGTGCCGAAATATCTGTTTAAGGCATGGCCGAAAAAGCGATTGTCAGCTTTTGAAAAAGCAATCGTTATGTCAACATCTTGAGGTGTTCCTGTCAGTTTATATTCATATCCTTGAATGGACTCTTGCGGTTTTTGGCAACCGACCAATCCGACTAAAACAGTTATAATAAATAAAAAGTTTTTCATGTGCGATCCTTTCCTTAAAGAATTTTTCTGATTTATACATCGGTTTGAACGATTTTGCAAGACTATTTTAACCTATTGATACTTTATGATATTTTTTATTTTTTTATTTTGTTAAAAAAAAGTATTTCTTTTTTTGATTTTGTTATAATATAAAATAAAGAGATAATAAAGGAGGATTAACAATGGATGCATTATTTACGCAGGAAGAATGGCAAGACGTTTCCGATGTCACTTATCGTATTAAAAAGGTTTCGGAATTAGGTGATCGAGCCCGTTTTTTATATACAAAATTTTTTGAAAAATTTTTATTGCCGGAAATTCGAAAAATATCACAACAACCGGAGCATGGCTATCACGGGATTGACCATACGGAACAAGTTGGTTTGTTTGGGTTGGATTATGTTATGAGTTTAAATGAAAATCCGTTGCCTGTTTTATATGCTGCCGCTTTGCATGATTGCGCCCGTATGGGAGATAAATATTCGGCAGAGCATGGCCCGAATTGTGAACCGATTGCGAGAGCGTTTTTGAATACATCCAAGGCGTCTTTACTCTCTCCCGATGAAAAGGAAATGATTATTCGGTCTATTGTGAATCATACGTCCGGATTGGTGGCTCCCGATTATATTGCAGCCTGTCTTTGGGATGCTGATCGAACGCGAGTCTCTTGGGATTGCGGATATGTCGAAGGTTTTTTTAATACGGAAAGAGGAAAATATGTGGCTTCTCTGGATGAAGAGGGACAGCAGAAATATTGGAATGAAATGATGACCTTTTTAGAAACAAACGGCTTAAATTCAACTCCCAGTGAAGAGGTTAAACAGTCGTTCGGATATTCACCCTCCATGCATAAAGATTTTGTTCAAATTTATGACGCTTTGGTTGAATTGAAAGATAAGGCGGAAATGCAAGAAAAAAAGGGAGGTAGTTAATGTATGTTATCGGATTAACCGGTGGGTTGGCCGCAGGAAAAACAACCCTCTCCAAACGATTAAAACAAAAAGGATATGCCGTTGTCGATGCCGATGAGGTGACTGCGGATCAATATAAACAAAATTATGAGCTCATCAATGAATTGGAACAGTCATTTCCGAATGCAGTTCATGATCATCAGGTCAATCAATCGGAATTGGGTATTGAAATTTCCGGAAAGCCGGAAAAACTTCAGAAATTGGAGGAGATTACATATCATTATATCCTTGAACAAATTTTGGCAGAACTGCAACAAAAAGAGAAAGAAGGATATGTCTTAACATTTTTGGTCGCTCCCTTGTTATTTGAGACAAATTTAGGGGGCCTGTGTCATGCGATTATTTGCCTCTATACATCAGAAGAGGAACAAAGAAGACGGGCTTTTTTAAGGGCAGGAATGACGGAAGAAAAATTTTCTGTTTTAGTTAATAGACAATGGCCCGCCGATAAAAAAAAGAAATTGGCGTCTTATAGCATTTGTAATGAATGTTCCGAGGAAAAAACGGAAGAATTGATAGATTCGTTTTTAAAAAAGTTTTTTGAAACGCATGCATAAAATTTTTTTATAACGGAAAGCGTGTCTCATTCATTCGGTGGAAGGAGCGTAAAAGCTCTTGAAAAACGGAGAGGGATAAAAAGAGATGATTGACCTTTCACGCATTTTTTGGTATGTATAAAATATCAGTGATAAAAAAAGGATGAAAGATGAAAAAATTAATTTTTCTTATATGCATGTGCGTGTCCGGTTGTGCTCTTTTGAATTCGAAGGGAGAGGCTACGGAAGAGAATTATCAAGCTTTATTTAATACGTGGATCGGAAAAGACAAACAGAGCTTGATTGAGCGCTGGGGAACGCCGACACATGATTATGAGGCTTTCGGAA
>CALXPF010000075.1 GCA_944390205.1 uncultured Alphaproteobacteria bacterium | reverse complement strand
AGCGCTTTGTCATCCTCACCGCTATAAGCTTTACTGAACCACGCGTCTAACGCGTGGTTTTCTAGATACAAAAAAAGAGCCGTTAGGCTCTCTTTTATAAGATTATCGATAATCCATTTAAATGCTTATTTCTTTGAAACGAATCCGGCAAATTTTTTGTTAAACTTAGCTAACTGACCGCCCGAATCAATCAAACGATAAACACCTGTCCATGCCGGATGAGATAACGGATCAATATCCAAACGAACAACCGCGCCCTCTTTTCCAAGAGTGGAACGTGTTTTGAACTCTGTCCCATCTGTCATCACAACTGTGATTTCATGATAATCAGGATGAATGTCTTTTTTCATTTATTACTCCATAAATTTATTGAGGTGCCTTTTATACACCATTTTTTTTAAAAAATCAAGCTTTTTATTCTACCGTTTCAATAATTCTGATTGTGTTTTGATCATTCGGCAAAATACTGTTTGGACTCTTTACATATATACCATACGATATTTGAGTCAAAATATTATCATTTAAGAATGTTTCTAATTTAGCCAACCGTTTCGTTGATAAATCCTTTGTCGGAGATGAGGCATACGCCTTAAAAGATGTCCTTGGCCTTTTATTAGCCCTATTAATCATCGGCACCAACTGTTGCTTTTGAGCATCTGTCAAATAAATTTCCTCTCCGCTATATCTCAAAACGACCGTATATGTCTGTGGCCTTTTAACAGCTACTTTCTTTTGCTGACGTTGTTGTTGAACCCGATTATTATTGTCTCCCCATAAAGGACCGGAAATCAAGGCCGGTGAAAATGTTGCTCCGGATGTTGTCTGAGAAAAAGACGGACACGATAAAACAAGACCGCCCAACAGTGCAAAACCAAGTACTAATTTTTTCATTCTAACCCCCAATCAATTTCAAGAATGTGTCCTTCAACGCAACATTAGAGGCAATAATCTGTTGTTTTTCAAGAATCCGACTCATATCGCGATCAGCGGAAAAATCAGAGACAAAACCTCCGGCTTCCTTAATCAACAGATACCCAACGGCCACATCCCATAACTTAAACCGGTTGGCAATATAGCCATCCAATTGACCGGCTGCCACCATTGCCAACGATAACGTTGTACTTCCATTGTAGCGTATTGATGAAACTTTATCAATAACTTTTTCAATCGTCTTATGATTCTCCTTGGAATTATATCCGTTGCTTCCGATCAAGGCGTGTTCAACCTTATTTCGACCGGATACTCGTAAACGAACATTTCCGGTCGGAGTCATCAAATAACTACCCCGTCCCTTTTCGGCATAAAACAAATCGTTTGTGATCGGGTTATAGGTGACACCGGCAATCACTTCGTTATTTTTCATTAAACCGACAGAAATAGCAAAACAGGGGATAGCATGCAAGAAATTAGTCGTTCCGTCAATCGGATCAATCACCCAATTCATAACGGAATTATTTTTCGACTTTATTTCACCCTCTTCTTCCGTAATAAAACCGAAATCCGGACGATCGGCCGACAACTCTTGGATCAATGTCTTTTCGGCCAACATATCGGCATTAGAGACAAAATCCCCCGGTCCCTTTTGTGAAACCTGAAGACTGGATATTTCACCAAAATCTCTGATCATCCGCCGTCCGGCTTTTCGAACGGCCTTAACCATAACCCGAATAATCGGAGATAACGCCTCAATCATATTCTCTTCCCGCGTCATCGGTTTTTCACGACGTTGCGTCTGAACACGCGGGGTGATTGTTCTTTTTTCCACCTGAACGGGAGCCATTATTTTGCCCTCTCGACATAGGAACAATCAGCGGTCGCAACAACAATCTTCTCGCCCGTTGTAATAAACGGCGGAATTGTCGTCCTCAGGCCATTATCCAAAATAGCCGGCTTATAAGACGTTGTCACTGTTTGACCTTTCAAATAAGGTTCTGTTTCAACAACCGTACAAACAACCTGCAAAGGAAGCTCAATACTCACGACCTTTCCTTCAATTAAGTTCGCAACAACATCCATGTTGTCTTGCAAAAATGCAACGGAGTCTCCCAAAATATCAACAGGCAACTCAATTTGATCATAGTTTTCTTTATTCATAAAATACAATTTATCGCCATCTCTGTATAAAAACTGATAATCAACATTTTCGCTCATCAATTTTTCAATCGTATCCTCTGTCCGAAAACGTTCATTTGTCTTGTTTCCGCTGGCTAAATCACGCATTTCGACCTGCATAAAGGCGCCACCCTTACCCGGTTTTGTGACGGCTGTTTTCATAACCGTCCATTGTTTGCCGTTGTGTTCTATAATCCAACCTGTTCGAATATTTACTGCCTGTGTTTTCATGTTATTTTCCTTACCTTTCTCAAATTAAAACATAGATATGCGATTAATATACTCGAAAATATATTTAATTTCAAGAAAAAACCGAATCTTCTCTCAAAAAAGAAAATTGCTTAAAAAAAAGCGTCCAAAAACTTACAATTCTCTTAAAACTCGGGAAAATTTGTCCAATATGCCGTTAACAAGTTTAATCTCGGGACCATCAAAAAAGGACTTTGTCAAATCCACATATTCGTTAATAATAATCGGCGCATCTAATTTTGAATTAACATAAAACTCGGCCAAACCGACTTTTAAAATGCATCGAACCAATATTTCCAACCGATTGTAATCAACTTTATCGGTTAAATTGGAACGAATAATATCATCTAAATCCGCCTCTTTCTCTTGAACTTCCTGAAGTAATCGTGTAAACAGTTTGGCATCTGCCGGTTCTATCGGCACAACCGTTTCTTGACCCGATCTTTCTTCAATAACCTTTCCGCCCAGTCCGCCCAATAAAAATCGTGAAGCGATTCGATCTATCCGTTCTCCTGTTAAATAATGCGCATACAAAGCCTGAACGGCTAATAATCTCGCATTTGTATACTTCTGTGTCGGAGCTGTTTTTACCTTATTTTCTGTCATTTTTCCTCTGTCAGCTTGCTTGCAAAATCTTTAAAATCTTCCGTAGTTCTAAAATTTTTGTAGACGGAAGCATATCGAATATATGCCACCTTGTCAAGTTTTAAAAGTGCATCCAAAACCATCTCTCCAATCTCTGAAGAAGGTATTTCGGTCTCCCCCTTAGCCTCCAATTGTTTGATAAGAGAACCCACCAAAAGATCTATTTTCTCCGAATCAACATCTCTCTTTCGTAAAGCCAAATAAATAGATCGATATAATTTTTCTCGTTCAAACGGAACTCTTACATCATTTTTTTTTATCACGACCAAGTCCCGACTTTGAATATATTCAAACGTGGTAAACCGAGCCCCGCATTCCGGACAAAGCCGTCTCCTTCGAATAGACGTTCCATCCTCATTCGGCCTCGAATCCTTAACCTGTGTATCCGAACACCCGCAAAAAGGACACTTCATCTTTATTCCCCGTGGCTCTTTTGATAAATCGGGAATCGATGGCAGAGTTCCAAAGCTGCCTCAGAAGTCTTTTTGATAACTGCTTCTTTTTCTGTGGGATTTCCCGCCATGCAAGCATCGATCACATCAGAGATCATATTCCCTATTTGTCTAAATTCTTCTTCACCAAATCCCCGAGTCGTTCCGGCAGGCGTTCCCACACGCAAACCGGATGTAATCGTTGGTTTTTGAGGATCATTCGGTACACTGTTTTTATTACAAATTAAACGAGAAAGCGATAAAGCATCGCATGTTTCCGCACCGGTGATACCCTTGTTTCTTAAATCCAACAATAATAAATGCGTATCCGTACCACCCGAGACCATCTCTATTCCTCGATTTCGGAATACGTTTTCCAAAACCTTGGCGTTTTTCATGACATTTTGTGCATATTCTTTAAACTCCGGACGCAATGCCTCTCCCAACGCAACTGCCTTTCCGGCAATAATATGCATGAGGGGTCCGCCTTGAAGCCCCGGAAAAATGGCGGAATTAATCTTCTTGGCAATTTCGGGATCATTTGTCAAAACCAAACCGCCTCTGGCTCCCCGCAACGTTTTATGAGTGGTTGTTGTCACAACATCAGCATAATCAACCGGATTATCCAATAAACCGGCCGCAACCAATCCGGCAAAATGAGCCATGTCAACCATCAGATAGGCACCGACACGAGATGCGATTTCCCTCAATCGTTTCAAATCCAACTGTCTGGCATAAGCCGACCCCCCCGCAATAATCAATCGCGGACGAATCTCCAATGCCTGCATCTCTAAATGATCATAATCAATCAATCCCGTTTGAGAATCAACGCCATAAGAAACCGCATGATAGTACTTTCCGGATGAAGAAACTTTAGACCCGTGTGTCAAATGCCCACCGGCATCCAATCCCATACCCATCAAAGTATCCCCCGACTGTAAAAGAGCCAAAAAGACACTTTGATTTGCTTGAGATCCGGAATGGGGTTGGACATTGGCATAATCGGCATGAAATAGCTTTTTAGCTCTCTCAATGGCCAATTTTTCAACCTCATCAACACATTCACACCCATGATAATATCGGCGTCCGGCATATCCTTCTGCATATTTATTGGTTAAAACGGAACCGATCGCATCCAAAACAGCTTTTGAAACCAAATTCTCGGAAGCAATCAATTCAATATGCTCTTGCTGACGTATCAATTCATCATTCAAAAAATGATCTATCTCAGGATCAGCCTGACTCAAAGGCTGTTGAAAAAAAGAATAAGTTTTAGAAATCATATGGCATATTCTCCAATTTTTTAACTCTTACTTCGTGTCTTCCTCCCTCAAAAGAGGTATTTAAAAAGCGATCTAAAATCTGATAAACCGTCTCATCACTCGTAAAGCGTCCCCCCAATATAAGCACGTTTGCATTATTATGTTTACGAGACAACTCAGCCATCTCAGGGGTATAGACCAAAGCCCCCCTCACATGAGAATAGCGATTAACCGCAATACTCATTCCGATACCGCTTCCGCAAATCAAAATCCCCATGGGGGCTTCTTTTTGATAAAGCCCCTTTGCAACCAGATATGCCTTATCAGGATAATCAACGGCTATTTCCGGCTTGTCCGTTCCATAATCAATGACGGAATAGCCTTTGTTTTCTAAATAGTTCACAACCTTTTGTTTCATCGAACAACCGGCATGATCGGCGGCAATCAGAATTTTTTTTTCTTGCATTTTTTTCTTTTCCCCTTTATATAGATCTCATGGTGGAATATTCTAAACAAATCGTTTCTAAAACACAAGATCTTTTATTGTCCGACTTCAAAAAACTTCTGCCGATCGGACATCTATTGATCGGGATTGATTACGGAACCGTTCGAATCGGCCTTTCTCTCTCGGATAAAGATCGTCAAATTGCGCTCCCTTTTAAAACCATCTCAAAACTAAAAGAATTGGATGAAATTGTTCAATCAAAAGAACCCGCCGGTTTTGTTGTCGGCCTTCCGCTTCAAACAAACGGTGAAGAGGGAGATATTGCAAAGCAGGTCCGCCTTTTTATAAATCGCCTTAAAGAAAAATATTCCTTACCCGTTTATCTGGTTGATGAACGCTATACGTCAAAACGCGCCCAAGAACAAATGGAAGCAATTGCAACCAGATACAAAAAAATTCAAAAATCTTTAGATTCAAGAGCCGCCGTTCTTATCCTTCAAAAGGCTTTAAATGAGCTAAACGAAAAATAAGTTTTTAATGTCAGCCTTATCGTTTGAAGCTGAAAATAAATTTTTAAGGACGAGTTATCTTTTCTTATTAAAAATCAATTTTCTTTATTTTCTTTTTCTTCGGAAATTAATTTATTTTTTCCCTGCACGAATGAATGGATGATTCCGAACAATTCGCTGGACGGTACCGTCTCTTGATCATTTTCCGACCTGTTATTTGAAAAAGAAGGCGTTTTAAATTTGTACCAATACTGAGAAAAAATTAAAAAGAATTTTTGAGAAACCGAATGGGGAGAGAGATTTTTTGATATATAGAAAATAAAAGAAGAAATAACAATCTTTTCATTTACCTCCCCCTCTTCTTTCACTTGCTTTAATAAACTCAAAGAAAGGGCCCCAAAAATTGTGGCAAAGAAGAAAAAGAAATCCCAGTATTCCAATCCAAAAATATAAAAAGAATTTGCTTGGTCAGGCGTTGTCCAATTAAGTGTCAAAGAAAGAGATTTCCCCTTAAAAAAATCGGCAAAAATTCCTCCCAAAACGGGTGCCGTTCCGGCCATGCACGCATTGAGTATCCCGTTGGTCGACAAATAAACGGAGGCCGCCCCCTTAGGAGCCAGTTTAAGAGCAATATTCCCCGTGGCCAAAGTGACACCGGACTGTGCAATTCCGACCAGAAAATAAATAAAAATCAATAAAGGAAGAGTTAACACATGCTGATCGGGATAATTTGTAAATAAAAATAGAAAAATACTGAGAACATACAAAGGTCCCGTCACGGCCAAAACAGACT
>CALXPF010000074.1 GCA_944390205.1 uncultured Alphaproteobacteria bacterium | reverse complement strand
CCGTTCAGGGGAAGCCAGTGGTAAAGGCTTATAGCCGCATATGAAGAACCCCGCGTTTTACGCGGGGGTATCTTTTTATAAAAACGGGATATTTTTTTTAAAAAATCGAGAGATTTTATTTGCTAAAATGATTTATTTTTGCTAAAACAATAGCAGGTTTATTACAGAAGAAAAGGAAAAAATATGAATTTTAAAACACTAGATGATTTGGATTTTAAAGGGAAAACCGTTTTTGTCAGAGCCGATTTGAATGTCCCGACAAAAGACGGGCAAATTACGGATACAACCCGAATTGATCGATTTGTTCCGACTTTGAAGGAATTAACTTCAAAGGGAGCGAAAGTGGTCGTTGCTTCTCATTTTGGTCGTCCCAAGGGCGAGAAAAAGCCGGAATATTCAATGGCTTTTCTGGCAACGGCATTAGAAAAAGCCAGCGGATTAAAGGTGACATTCTGTGAGGATTGTATCGGTGATAAACGTGATATGATCATTCGGGGAATGAGAGAGGGCGATGTTGTCCTGTTGGAAAACTTGCGCTTCTATCCCGGAGAAGAAAAGAATGATAAGGAATTCTCGGAACATTTGGCAAGCGGAATTGATATCTATGTGGACGATGCTTTTTCAACGGCCCATCGTGCGCATGCCTCTACCGAAGGAATGGCACATTTGTTGCCCCGTGCAGCCGGTCGCTTGATGCAAGAAGAATTAGATGCTCTGGATAAAGCATTGGGAAATCCGATTCGTCCTTCCGTTGCAGTTGTCGGTGGATCCAAAGTGTCAACAAAGCTGGATTTGCTGTCCAATTTGGTTAAAAAAGTGGATTATTTGTGTATCGGCGGTGGTATGGCTCACACCTTTTTGGCCGCTCAGGGAATCCCAATGGGTGAGGGATCTTTGGTTGAACCTGCCATGATTGATACGGCCAAGTCTATTTTGGCCAACGCCGGTCAATGTCAGATCGTTCTGCCGGTTGATTTAGTTTGGGCCGATACATTCGGAGAAGGTCAAACACCCCATATTTCGAAAGCGGATGAAGTCCCCGCCGGAAAGGTTATTTTGGATATTGGCCCTCAATCGGTTGAGGCTTTTGTTAACGTGATCGAAAAGTGTAAAACACTAATTTGGAACGGTCCGGTCGGTGCTTTTGAAATTAAGCCTTTTGATGAAGGAACAAATGCGATTGCCAGAAAAGTCGCTTCTTTGACAAAAGAAGGAAAATTAATCTCTGTCGCAGGAGGGGGAGATACGGTTTCTGCCTTAAAGAAAGCCGGAGTTGAGCCGGATTTAACCTATGTCTCTGCAGCCGGTGGTGCTTTCTTGGAGTGGATGGAAGGCAAATCATTACCGGGGGTTGCGATCTTAGAAAAATAAAATTCCCCTTTTTCAAAAAAAACCGTCCGTTAAGGGCGGTTTTTTTTGATACATAGGGTATGATCAACGGAAAATTGATGTTATTAAATTGCATTTTTTTGAAAAAACTCGTTATAGTTTATTGTATTTATTGTATTTTTTATTTTTTTAGTCAAAAAACAACTTTTATAATAAAAAAATTGACGAAAATATGGAAATGGAGTATCCTATAAAAAGGATTCGTTTTCGGTTGATGTGCAAAATGAATGATCATCTTTTGTTTGAAAACATTTTTCTTTATGAAAGAGAGTGTTAAAGAGCGGTTTTGAAGAAGGTAAGGGAGAATTGGTGAGATGAAGGAAAACAAGTTTCATAAATGGCAAAATGAAATAAAAAAGAAAGTTTTAGCTTCATTGGGGGTTTCTGTTCCTGACTTTTGGCAGAAATTTGATTCGATAGAACAGCGTGACAATAAATACTTTTTTGCTATTTCTTTGTTGAACAGTGTTCAATTGGCTTATGCCTTGGGTCAAATTTCGTTTAATGATTTAATGCTTTTTGAAAAACGAGAACACCGCCTGCATTTTGATGCCATCAAAAATGATTCTTTGCAGAGGGCGTCTTTAAATCAGGTGTCTTTGACAGATAGGTTGTTGAGTCAAGAGGAACTTATATATAAGTTGGGATTGAATAAAATAGATTTAGATCGATTATTCCCGACATTTTCGGAGGTTCTTTCCGATATCTTGAAGGAAGAGCGCTACTTTAATACCTATATTGATTTGGCAGCTCAAATTCCTCCTCAAATTATGCAAGAGATGATTACTTTCAGAAAGGCGGTTCGCCTTTATGTTGATTCTCAATATCATCTATTCCAAATGCCGCTTGATTTGAATAATAAGTTGCGCGTTATTCAAACGATGGATCAGAAGAATCCGAGCTTGACACATTTGAATCGGCTTGATCTGTTGCAGGGAATTATTTTTAATTTATCTCCGGAACAACAACACATAGAGTCGGATGAAATACTCAAATTGCGTATCTCAGCCATTCTTTTATCTCAAACGGCATTTTTAAATTCATTAAAACAATTGATTAAAATGTATTCCGAAATTCCCGATTCAAGAGACTTTAAACAACGAGGATTAAAACAATTGGAAGATTTATATAGAATCTCTCCGCTTCAAATTATGTCTTCTCAAGAAGAAAAAGAATATATGAAGAATTTTGTTTCAAATGTACGAAATCTTTTAGTCCTCGGCGTTGATGATCCTCATTTAAGACAAAAACGGCTGAAATGGTTTGATGCATCGATGAACTATTTATCAACGGAGAAGGAACAAAAGAAACAACGATCCTCTCAACAACGATCGGCAGATGTTGCGGAGATTACTTATGGACCCGAATCGGTTTTGACATTGACTGATGATTCATACAAAATTATCAGTATGGAAAAAGGAGAAACGGCCACAACGAGTTTGTCTCATGAGGGCGTATATGATTTTCCGCTCATATATACCGTTCTTATGGGTTATTCTTTTGGAAAAAGTCAATTTCCTTCTCAGATGGTGCTCGATTTTAACCATTTAAATGATCAGGTTCGGATAAAAGATAATCAGGTCCGTCATTTAAAGAAAGAAAACTTGGGGCAAAAAAACGTGTATCCGAAATTTGTCCATTTAAGAGATGCCTTTTGGAAAGAAATCATTCGGGAAAGAATGGTTAAAAGCACAAAAGCTTCGGAAGAAGAAAAGAAAATAGCCTCCCTTAACTTATTATCTGATTTTGATTTGTTGTACATAATTGGCTTTTTATCAAGGAATCAAAGGGATATCTGTCAAAAGATTAATAATAAAATTATTGAGACACGTATTAAAAAACAACAGATGGAGGAGGGAGAAAATGGTGCGTTTTGTGTAGAACTTCCCAGTTGGGATGATTTACAAAAGGTATTTAAAGATAATGGGTATCCCGAAAAAATTCCAATGTCTGCAGAGCTCCGGAGAGTTCTCCTCGATTTGAATTTAGTCTCTTCTCTATATGTCTTTCGTTATCTTTCACCTGAGCAACATCAATTGGATTTTTCGGATGAAAATTTACAAAAAGATTATTTAATGTATCATTCTTCGGATCTGGATTTGGTTATTTTGGCAAAATGTATTGGACTTATCAACGGATTAGAAAAGCCGTCTTCAACGATGAAAGAAGTATCGGCGGCATTGTGCCAACGAATTTATCAAAAAAATCTTGAAGAACTGGATGGGTTGCCCTTGAAAAGCTTCTCCTTGGATACGAGATATCGTGTCAAAGTGATGAAGACCTATTTGCGAGATCTTGCAGGTCAACCTAAAATTACAACGGATGAACAAGAAAAGGCCGCATGGGCTCATCTATTCCATGCACTTCGAGGTGAAATTTTAAAACAACCGCTTCCCCGAAAGGAGCAAAATAAACTTTTAAATATGTTTAATGAGTATGTGGAACCGTTGGATGAATATCGCACCAAAATTCGATCACCGCATAAGTTGTTCAGAAAAAATATTCTAAAATCCGATAAACTTGAACGAGGAAAGTTCAAAGAATAATTTTTTTCTTGACAAAAGGTTCTTTTTTTGTAAATATAAAGAAACTTTCTGGCGGATGTAGCTCAGTTGGTTAGAGCGCTGGTTTGTGGTACCAGATGTCGTGAGTTCGAGTCTCATCTTCCGCCCCATAGAGCCCCTTTTGGGGCTTTTTGTTTTATCAGCATAAAAAATTTGGATCAATATATCTCTTTTGATTTTAACGCCGTAGCAGGGGTATCCCCTGTTCAATTGATAGAAAAAAACCGCCGGTTCGGGCGGTTTTTTCTATTTTAATTTACTTAGAATAAATCTTTCAACCCTTTTAATTTATCGGTTGCTTGATTTAAGCCCCCCTTTAAAGAGTCGACTTGTTCTTTGACGGTATCTACTTGCTCTCCGATTTGCTCTTTGGCTTGTTGAGCCATGTTGCTGACATTATCTTTGAGATTGCCGATACTTTTCATTAAAATTTCTTTACCGGAAGATAAAGTCGTTTTAACGGATTCGCTTGTCAGATAGGACAGAACAACGGCTACCGTCTCTTTTAAGGTCATTTTCTTTTTCCCTTCTCCGATATTTTTTTGATGAATATTGGGAAGCGGTAACGTTGTTGTTGCAGATCCGATACCGAGGGCGAGAGACGAATTGTTAATCTGAAGATCTTGAATAACAACTCGTTTGGATGAGCCCGGCTCTTCGGACGAGGTACTGCTTTGGGATACTTCTTTTTCTTGTGTGGCTCCCTTGTTTAAATAGGCTTGAACGTTGTCATTTACCTGAACCAGATTGATATCTCCCTTGAGAGTCATTTCGGCACTGACTGCTGTTTTATCAATTAAAATACTGTTGATGATAATTTTATCCGTCAACACGCTTTTGGGATCGAAACGAATATCAAGAGTTCCCAGCTCAAACAGGTTGGGGTTTTGGTAGTCGGGAAGATTACCGATTTTAAGCCCTTTGACGGCGATATGCCCTTGAAGAAGAGATATTTGAACATCTGTCACTTCTGCAGAGGTTCCGGTAATTTCCGGTACAAATAGGGTGACGGCTTTTTTAACAATCAATCCGGCGGACAAGTAAACACCAACGATTAAAACAATGACCAGTAAAAATAGGTAAAGAAAAGCTTTCGCTGTTTTTTTGAGAAATTTTGATATGTTCTTCATCTTTTTCCTCCTTATGTAATAAGTATATAACGCGCTTTTGTTTATTATGCAAATTGTTTTTCAAAATGGTGTGCGGTTGTATGGTTTAAGGGAGCTCCTTTGAGAGCTTTTTGCAGAATTTCCTTAATTTGGGCAGTCGTATATTGTTTGTGGCAGAAATCTATTCTGAAAAATCCGACCGGAAGTTCCAATGCTTTGGGCATAATATAGAACGGAGATTCCTTGATGACGGTTGTCTGGCAGTTTTTAGATATTAATTCATATTGGCCATGGCGATTTTTCAAAGTTGCATGGTATTCTTTTTGATTACAAGTTGCACACGGATTATTTCTGATACAATTGGCAGATGTAAAAAGGGGTGTATCTTGATACACGATCAGTGCGGTTCGATCAGAATAAGCGGACATGGTTGTAATGTTGTCGTATGTGTCTTCCGGAGAAAACGTAATTCGAGAGGCTTTTAATTCAAAAGCTTTTGCCATGGCTTGAGTATTTAATATTGAAATGGTGTAATCAAATGAAATATCGGCCACGTGTGGTAAAAGGCTTAATCCGGATAGATTTCCGATTTCCCATTTGTGATAGCCTGCCTTCCAAAATAATTGAATAAGCGACTTTATGGTCTCTTCATTTCTGATGATGAGCGGTAATGAAAGACGAATTTTTTCTTTCGGAAAACAGGAGATGTCTTCCGGTGTCAAATGGGAATCAACGGTAATGATCAATTCCGAATAAGCGGAAAGATCGATTGATTTAAAAAGATGCGGTTGATCCGTTTTAATAATCCAACTTTTTTTGCTTTTTCGTGGCGTGTCTTTTTTAAAGGGAAGAGGAGGTAATTGTATAGCCAATTGAGGAAGATCGATTTGCTCATAAAGTTTTCGTCTTAATTCATTGAGCAGAGACGATGGGACAAATAAATTTTCTTCATTTTGAATCAAAAGATTTTCCAAACGATAGGGCAAAGAATCTGTTTTTTCGAATGCTCTTTGAATACTGTTCTTGACGGCTTCCGGTTTTTGAGCCGAATGAAAAGATCCTTCCAAGGTTGCATACCACAGATCATTTGCGACCGCTGTCACTTGATTTTCGGTAATATAGAGGTGAACGGTTAGCGGTTGCTTATTGCGGAATTCGTTTGGTTTTGGCTTAACATAGGGATAGGCCCTTTTGACGGCAGTTGAAGATGCCAAATAAACGGGGCTCCCTTTGGGAATAAAGGGTGTTTGTTGGGGGAGGGTCATGCTGACGATTTTTCCGGCGGGAACCTCAAAAACATTTTTCCCGTTGACGGATAAGTGTTCGGCTGAAAATCCAAAAGGTTTTTCCGATCCCGGAACATCAATTTGAATTCCGTCATAACGCTCGAAGGGATGAGTGGGTTTAAACCGAAGCGTATTTTGAAAAACCGCCTCAACATGACCGATTAACAGACCTCGATGTCCGACAAAATCCGGCTCAATAACCTCCTTGTTTTTTCCGTTAAAATGTAATTTTGTCCAAGGTCTTGCAAAAATTTGTTTGAGATTGTCCGTCAGTTTTGCGTCAG
>CALXPF010000073.1 GCA_944390205.1 uncultured Alphaproteobacteria bacterium | reverse complement strand
ATGAGCTGATCCAAAAAGCACCCGTGAGTGTCAATGACGTTAAATATGAAGTTCCGACCAATGGGATTTGCGGTGATGAGGAAAATACCGTTATCTTCCATTTCATGGATTTCTCAATCCCTTGCGTTCCCGCATGTGCCGAAGAAGAATTTTGTGTGAACGGTATTTGTCTTAAAAACGGGAAACCGGTTATCACAAAAGAGTTTGATGAATGTACGCCGGACCAACAATGCCCCGAATGTCAAAGCTGTTCTAATGGAATTTGTGTCGGAACAGGCCACATCGACGGAGATTCTTGTACCACAATCGATGGGAAAGCCGGTCTTTGTGTTTTTGGAGAATGTCAAGAAACAGGGTGTGACAAAAACAGTGATTGTGCCTCAAATGAATACTGTGCCAGCCCCAACTCAAGCAGATCTCAAAAATTTCCGACACCCAAATCCGGATCATGCACCCCGCTTGATTTTGTCCGTGTTCAAATTACCGTTAACGGACAACAAGAAGTTTATTATGTCTCCAATTCAACCATGAGCTGGTATGATGCCGACAGCGCCTGCTCGGCGCTTGGCAAAAAAATGCCGGAAGGCGTTTCTTTCTTTGTCTCCGACTGGGATGGTGTTCTTGGCAAAAAAACACTGACGGAGCGGGCCAAAAAATTAAAAGAAGCCATTGGTAGTTTTTATGTCATGACAACTGAAAATCATAGTGCCGATACTATTTATAGCGTCGGTCTCTCCAGCGGAAATATCGCCTATCAATTTAGATACTATGATTATGACTACAACATCGCCGTCTGTTATTAACAATCGATGCCTGATTGGGTGATTTTTCTGAAGATAAAAACCCTGTCAAAGGCTCCCCTTGAACACGGGAGCCTTTGATCACTCTACTTTTAGTTTCTCGTTCTCTCTTAATTTGCCCAATAGAATTTTATCAAAAAGACAAAAAAGATTGACACAAAAAATAATTGATACTATACTACAGAGAATATCTAATGATATATGATTATAAAAACCCGTTTTTATAGGAGAAATAAAATGTCAGAAACCGCAGGACAGAAACTTCAAAGCGACGTCTCAAAGGCCGAAACAAATTCTTTACCACAAAGAAAAGTAAAAATGACTTCCATAGTACAGTTGCTGTATGCCCGAGCAGACAATACCGTAGAATCCGATCCAAGAGATATAGTAGAAGCAACACCGGATAAAAAACAGGATGATGCACAATATAACAACACATTACAAAAAAGAGATCTATCGGAGAAAAATTTTGAAAAAGAACAAAACAAATCAACAAGCAATAACGTGTTATCTCAAGCGGAAAAAGAAAAGATTGCCGATCAAACAATACATTCTCTCCTGAAGGCAGAACTCACTATGCAACGAAAGGCAAAGACAAAACTACTTCAAGCCGTTCGAAAAGCTTTTCAAAGAAAAGAGGTAAAAATCGCTTACCCCAATATTCAGGTTCGTTTAAAAAAACGTCAAGAATATATCAACTCAAAGCAAAAAGATTGATTCGAAAATTATTCACCTAAAACACATAAAAACAAACGAGTCTCTTTCAAATATTTGAGAGAGACTTTTTATTAAAATAAAGAACTCTCCCGATAGAAAGAACAATAAACCAGAATAAATAAAGAAATAATACAGAAAGAAGATTACATAACATATTTGGGGGTATCTCACCAACAGGGATTGTATTTATCAGTGACAACAAATCGTGAGAATCCTAAAAATAATTGCTCCAAATATAAAACAAAATGAATTTCACAAAAATTCTTAAATAAAATAAACCCCGATCACGGAAAGACTCCCTAACATAAGCGCCACCAATTTTTTAATCGTAAAATTATCCGTTCCAAATAAAACAGATAAAAGAAACAACAAAAATACCCGCATTTGAGAAATCACAATAACGACCGTCGGCACATCATTGATAAAACTAATCGTTTCAAATACATAATAAAGAGCTTCCAACGATCCGATCACAAAACATAAAAAATACAGATTATTCCACCAATGCTTTTTGATTAACAGTGTGTTTATTATTTTCTTTCGGTGCTTTTGATACTGATAGAAAAAATAGGGAATTGCCACAAAATAATATCCGAGATTAATTGCTATTTCATTCGCTCCTTTTAAACCCGATAATTTAACCAAATAAGGAGCTGTCAGATAAAATAAAATCGATAAGGAAATAAACAAAAATCCCTTCGGCTTCATGTTTTTTTGTGTTTGGAGCTCTTTTCCCGAAAAAAGGAAAACAGAAAAAACGAATAGAGATAAAAGAAACATGAAATATACGGAAAACTCAACATATCCGATTATCGTATCAATCATAAATGTTAAAAATAAACTACCGGCTTCTATCAAGCCGATCAAAGCAATCGGAATATAGCGAAGAGATTTGACAAAGAAGAGATATCCGATCAAAATAACAACAGCATGAATCAAAACATACGGGATCGATACCCATGGCACTCTTATTTCACTTAAAAAACCAATAACCCCCTGCCCGATCATGGCAACGAACGCCGTCAGGAATAGAACCTTATAGTAGTTAAACCGATTAACGGAATAATCTAAAACCGTATCACATAACGAATTAGAAACAGTTGCAATAACGGCCGTATACCTCTGATCACTCAATTTCTGCCTCGTTGATATATCAATCTAAATTAGATCCACTCATTTGATTGATTTACTCAAAATTTGTTTTCTCTTGATCTGAGCAATTTTCGTCTAAATATGTCAAAAATGCCTCACACCCGTCAACCACATCCCAATACGTTTCATCAAAATTTCCCGTATACCAAGGATCTTTAATATCTCTCGGATTTTTTGTAAAATCCAATAATCGATGCACTTTTCGAGCCGTATCCGGACCGATCACGAATTGAAGATCTTCCATATTGGATTGATCCATCGTTAAAATATAATCGTAATACAGATAATCCTTTTGTCGAATACGCCTTGCATAATGTTGTTGAAACGGAACATGCATGGCTTTTAATATTTCTTGTGTCTTCGGATGAATACCGGCATGACACAATTCATTATAACCGTCCGTTCCGGCCGAATCTATTTCAAATTGATCCGACCTCCCTTTCTTTTGAACCATATCCCGAAAAACAGCTTCTGCCATCGGTGAACGACAAATATTGCCTAAACAAACAAAAAGCACTTTAATCATTTGGAATCCTTTAATTCATCAAATTTCTTCTTCATGGTCGGATTATCTCGCGTCAATCGTTTAATCGTAATTTCTTGAGCTTTATCATTGGCCAATCTCAGATGATTTTCGGAAGACAGTAATGCCTCTTTTGTCTTTTGCAAATGATCGATCGTTTTATCAATCTCATCAATTGCTCGATCAAATCGCTCTTTTGCCAGACGAACATTGTTTCCGAACCGTTCTTGAAAATCAAGCAACTTATTTTCAAAATTCGTGATATCAATATTTTGATTATGATAGGTCTCTATCTGCTTTTTATACTGAACGGAATGAAGAGCCGCATTTCTTAAAAGCGTAATCAGCGGAATAAAAAATTGAGGCCTGATGACATACATTTTGGGATAGCGGTATGACATATCGACAATTCCCGTGTTGTATAGGTCACTGTCTGCTTCCAATAGAGAAACCAAGACCGCATATTCGCACCCTTTTTCGTTTCGATCTTTATCCAGCTCTTTTAAAAAATCTTCATTTTTATGTTTTGTTGCCGTTGTTGCCATCTCATTTTTCATTTCAAACATAATGGAAACAAACTCCAATCCGTCTTCCGTCTTATCCCGAAAAATATAATCCCCTTTACTGCCCGTTCTCGCATCGTTATCTTTTTCAAAATAAGCATTCGGGAATGCCGTCATTCTGATTTTATTAAACTCAATCTCACAATGTTGTTCCAATGTTTCTCCGACCATCTTGGTGGACATTCTCGCCTTTAAATCTTTGTAAAAATCAAGTTCCGTTTCTTTGGCTTTCAATTGGACGGCAAAATTTTCCTTTAATGTTTTTTCTTGAAGCTGTTTATCTTTATGAGCTTCTTGAAGTTGGGTATTTAATTCCCAAATACGTTTTTCTTTTTCGGCCAGTTCATCTTTTTTTTGAGACATCATCGTTTGAATGGCCAGTTGTTTTTCCTGATCACTTGTTTGAATCTTGTATCTTAATTGATCATTCTCATGACGTAGTTCCGCCAAAGCTTTTTCTTTATCGAGCTCCTTGTCCCGTTGTGTGGAAACAATCTGATTTTTTAATCGCTCAATTTCTTGACGCAATTCAAAAAGAGCTTTTTCCTTCTCCGAATCTGCTTGTATTTTTAACAACGATAATTCACTCTTTTTGGATTTCTCCAACTGCACTTCTCGATCGTGAAGTTGTTTATAAAACTCATCATCTCGAATCTGATTTAAAATAACGGCATATCCGCTTTCATCGACTTTAAAAACAGATCCGCATTTGGGGCATTTAATTTCCGGCATTTGACCTCTTTCCGTTTATTCGTTTACATACACCTGACTTGAAACTTAGATATTAATAAGCATGTCTTCATTGTAGCAAAAAACCTTTTAAATAACAACTTATTCTCGACCGAAACGAGTCGTGTTTTTGACGCCTCTCTGATTTTTCTTGAATTAAAGGGAATTTTAACGTACAAATAATTATAATCTTTTCAACGGATCATAAAGGGAATTAAAATGTCACTCGGTTTTACGGAAATTCTTCTTATTTTTATTGTTATTCTGATTTTGTTCGGGAGTAAACGTATTCCGCAATTGGCACGAGCCATCGGGCAAGCCGGCCATGAATATAAAAAAGCGCAACAAGAAGCACTTCAGGAACAATCCGCTCCGAAAAAAAAGAAACAATAAATTTTTAAAAAATAAATAAAAATGCCCCATTCACCGAGTCTTCCGACAAGGGAGGATCGTATTTGTTCTTTCGTTCATTTTCAAGAAAGACCTCTTTTCCCGCAACAAAGACCCTCCTCTTGATGCCCCCCGAAAACAAACCTCATTTTATTTTTTCAAAATTACACAATCACGTCCAAATTTCAAAAATTCTCTCATTGAAAAATATAAATTTTATTTGAATTTAAATTTTTATCTATTTTTTTGTCTTTTTTTGTTGACAAATCTTTTTTTTGAGTCTAAAATACCTCTGTTTTTCATCATTAAACATATTAAATATTATCTTATTAAACGCTTACATGAAGGAGGGAACCATGATGTCTGAAGAAAAAACACAAACGTCGACCGGATTGGTTGTGACTCGATTGGATGATGATATTTATTTAATTCAAAGATATTTTAACGGGAAACCGGAAATCATCGGAAAAGCAAATTCTCTTTCATTGACGGGGATCAGAAGACCGGAATATGATGAAAAAGCTCAACACGTTTTATTGCAGAAACTGATTTCTTCCGATGGGACAAAATCCCTCTTATATATGTTGCCGATCGAAAATGAACTCAATGAAGTTTGCGGTGCTTTTTTATTTAAAAAGACAAAACAAGACGATCATTTGGATGTTCGATTTTTGGGATCCGTCGGTCTTCGAACCTATAAAGAGATGCTAAAAGAACAGATTCCGGAAGCAGATGCTCTTAAATATCCGTTTGTTTCGGAATCGACGACCACGTTTGAACCGGATACCGTTTCCGGCATTCAATATCATCATTATGCACCTCAACCGGCTTCACAACATAATGTTGTTTCAAAATTTATTGCCTCTCATCACAAACATCTTCCGGACGTGATGCATGTGAGAGACGGAAAAACCCTATAAAATAAGCGAGTGTTCGTTTATTTTATCTGCAGGAAGGAAGAAATATTTGCTTGAGAGGATTATAAACTTTTAAAATATTCTGTTTTAATCAGACTCTCCCAAAAATAAAAACAGGATATTCCTCTCAAGCATCGTCTCCTCCTATTTTATCCTGTTTCTCCTTCCTGAGAACCGAAGCGGAGCCGACTTTAAAACCGACTCCGCTTTTTCAATATCGTCATTATCGCAAAAATAAATTTTTCTTGATCTACTCATTAAAAACATCTTGACAATATCCCTCTTTAATTAAATAAATTATTTTAATACCGATAAAAAATCAAAAGCTCGTCCCACAACAAACAAGTATCGATTTTTAACACGGTTCACCGGAGTAAACAACGCTTTTAAAATTAACCTTTTCGGAAGCACAAATAAAAACAGAGAGAAATAATATGCTTTTGAATCGATTTAAAATAAAAAAACATGTGTTTCAACACCCCTTATTGATACTTCGTGTTTGTGTTGCCGTCATAAGCGCTCTTTTATTTTTGGGCGCATTTACACATATTTTTTATCCGATTCCTTTTTTAAACATTCAAATGACACCCCTTGTCCAACGTGTCTTCGTTGATTTTACGGGAACGGCTTTTATTTTATTGGCATGTCTCATTTTAATCACTGTTCTTTTGGGACGATTATACTGTTCAACTCTCTGCCCACTCGGTCTTTATCAAGAATTCCTGATGCTTTTTTCTCATCGCCCGAACGCTTTACAAAAAAATCGATACTACAAATATATCATTGCTTTATTTTTTTGGGGAACCCTACTGGGAGGGAGCGTTT
The DNA here is from genome assembly GCA_944390205.1 of uncultured Alphaproteobacteria bacterium. GTDB lineage: Bacteria > Pseudomonadota > Alphaproteobacteria > CAAHEQ01 > UBA3637 > CALXPF01. The sequence continues at coordinate 26 of CALXPF010000073.1, read as the reverse complement.
TTTTCGTTCGCTTTTTAGATCCGTAC
>CALXPF010000072.1 GCA_944390205.1 uncultured Alphaproteobacteria bacterium | reverse complement strand
CGATGTTTCGAGTCAAATTAGAGAACGGACATGAAATATTGGCGCACACATCCGGAAAAATGAGAAAATTTCGTATTCGGGTTATGGTGGGTGATAAGGTTGAAATTGAAATGACCCCCTATGATTTGACAAAAGGTCGAATTGCGTTCAGACACAAGGCTTGATCATTAAAACCGGATGACATAAAGCCGGTTTTTTTGTCTGATAACTTGTAAGAAGGGGGCTTTATGCGTTATTTGAGATACTTTTTTTTAATTTTATGCTTGACAGCCGTTGCGGTTATGTTGGTGCAATCGAGCGGTGATTTCTTACTTCGTATCTTTTTTATGTTTTTTATACCGACTTGTTTTTTGATCGGCGGTACCGCCTTGTTTTTGATCTTGTTAAACAGGACAAAAGGTGTTATTGACTCCGCACCTCTTGCAGAACGCAGATCATTTGTTTTGGGGCTTTTTTTCCCTTTTTCGGCATTATTGGGTGTGGCATTTTGTTTGTATCCCTTTCAGGAACATACGGATTTTATCTTTCTTGTACTGCTCACCTTGGGGTTGGGAATTCCTCTTTTGAATGAATATGTCGGTTTTTCAAAAAAAAGCGGTTTAATTTTACTCTTTTTACTTTGTTTTTTGGGTTCTTTACTTTTACCGCCTCCCTCATTTTTTGTTGAACATGATTTATCGATTCTCTGGTATCCGATTGCTGCGATCGGCTGGTTTTTATTTATATTTTTAATGCGGATATTTGAGAAGATTCCTTTTATGGGAATGATCTTGTTCTTTTCATTATTTTTGGGCTTTTTCTTTGTTTTTTCAAAGATTCCGGATCTGCATTATGTTATTTTGTTGTTTGTTGTTTTGTTGTTGGCTTCAACAGTTTATTTAAAAGTATCCGGATTTTTCTTGTTGGGATCTTCGGTGACATCCTACCTTGCTTATATTGCGGGATTTTTTTGCGTTTGGATTGCCTCTTTAGGAGGTTGTGTGGCTCTGCCGATTTTTTTAGCTTATCCTCTTATGGAAGTGCTCATCGTTATTGTACTGAGTCTGCTCTCAATCAGAAAACAAGTCGTGTTTGGTGATTCCTTTTTGATCGAGCGGGCGTTGAGACTTAGCACCACACCTCAAAAGGTATTGTCTTATGTCTTTTTTATGAACCTATTATTTGTTTCTCTCGGAGCCTTGTCAACAAAACAAAATGTTCCTCTGTTGCCGGCATATTTGGCGACAGGCATTTTTTTAACGGATATATTTGTTCGATTACGTTCTTCCGGTAAACCGCAGGTGCGATTTAAGGATGTTTTTTCTGATCTAAAAGAGGGAATGAGGGTCTTGAGGGAGGAAATGGCCCATATCCCGCTTAAGACAGAAAATAAGAACTTAAAAGAGAAAAATGAACAGTCTTTACACGATCAGAAAAAGGGTTCATCTTCGGATTCCATCGATCAATTATCGTCTCTTGTGACAAAAAAATCTTCCGTAAAATCTAAAAAGGGCCGGAAAAGAAAGAAATAATTTTTCGTTGTTCTCAAAACCAAGTATGTGTTCTTATTTGACAAATTTGTATTGATACACAATATTATGTCATAAATAGGAGAAAAAAATGATACCGTTATATGAAAAGCCGATTTTAAAAGGAGATGCGGGATTTCAATTGGTTTCCGATTATCAACCGGCCGGAGATCAACCTCAGGCCATTCGAGAATTGGTAGATGGATTAAGATCAGGACAACAAAATCAGGTTTTGTTGGGTATTACCGGCTCCGGAAAAACGTTTACCATGGCTCATGTCATACAAGAAATTCAACGTCCGGCCTTGATTTTGGCTCATAACAAGACATTGGCGGCTCAGCTTTATGCCGAAATGAAGGCTTTTTTTCCGCATAATGCCGTCGAGTATTTTGTTTCATATTATGATTATTATCAACCGGAAGCATACATTCCCAAAACGGATACCTATATCGAAAAGGATTCGGCCATTAATGAACAAATTGATCGATTAAGACACTCGGCATTCATCCATGGCGTTTTCTCTGAAAAAAGGAGAAAGTGTCGATATGCGAGAGTTATCAAGGAAATTGGCCGAATTACAATATAAAAGAAACGATTTGGCTTTTGAACGGGGGACTTTTCGGGTGAATGGAGATGTTTTGGATATATTCCCGTCACACTATGAAGATTTAGCGTGGAGAGTTTCATTTTTCGGAGATGAAATTGAAACGATTCATGAGTTTGATCCGTTGACGGGACAGAAAAAAATTTCTCTTTCGGAAATTACCGTTTTCCCTGCCAGCCATTATGTGACACCGAGACCGGCTTTATCTCAGGCAATTAAAACAATTAAAGCGGAATTAAAAGATCGGTTGAATTATTATAACGAGACGGGACAGCTTTTGGAGGCTCAGCGGTTATCGTCAAGAACAAAATATGATTTGGAAATGTTGGAAGCAACCGGATCATGCAAGGGAATTGAAAATTATTCCAGACATTTAACGGGTCGAAAAGCAGGGGAGGCTCCCCCGACTTTGTTTGAGTATCTTCCGAAAGATGCCGTGCTCTTTGTGGATGAAAGTCATGTGACTATTCCTCAATTAGGGGCTATGTATCGGGGCGATTTTTCCAGAAAATCCACCTTGTCGGAATATGGGTTTCGTTTGCCCAGTTGTTTAGATAACAGACCGCTAAAGTTTGAAGAATGGAATAAAATGCGTCCTCGAACAATTTTTGTTTCGGCAACGCCGGGTCCTTTTGAACTGGATCAAACAAAAGGGGTTTATACGGAGCAAATTATTCGGCCGACCGGATTGTTGGATCCGGAGTGTGTTATTCGTCCGGTTGCTCATCAGGTCGAAGATCTGATGGCTGAATGCCATGAGGTTGTAAGTCGTGGGAATCGTGTTCTGGTGACAACGTTGACGAAGAAAATGGCGGAAGATTTAACCGAGTATTTGATGGATAACGGAATCAAGGTTCGATATATGCATTCGGATATCGACACGTTGGAACGAATTCAAATTATTCGCGATTTAAGATTGGGAACATTTGATGTTTTGGTCGGAATTAACCTGCTCCGTGAGGGATTAGATATTCCGGAGGTTGAATTGGTTGCTATTTTGGATGCTGATAAAGAGGGATTCTTGAGATCAACCACTTCTCTCATCCAAACGATCGGACGAGCCGCCAGAAATGTGAACGGCCGTGTTATTTTATATGCTGATAAAATAACAAAATCAATTGAGACTGCTGTCGGAGAAACCCAACGAAGACGAACAAAGCAAATTGAATTTAACCAAGCTCACGGTATTGTCCCCAAGGGAATAAAAAAGGATATCCCTGATTTAATTCAAGATTTCGGTGACTTAAATGAAACCAAAAATGAGAAACAAACCGTTGAAATTATCAATAATCTACCCGAAACACTCGAAAAACTGAGGAAGAAAATGAAAAAAGAAGCGGAAAATCTTAATTTTGAAGAGGCGGCAAAATTACGAGATCGCATTCATCAGTTGGAAAATCTGGCTCTTCATGAGGATTCTGATTGAGCTCTATTCTCTATTTTTTTCAATAACTTTTTCAACGGTGCTCAACAATTGATTTAATTCAAAAGGTTTGGCCAAAAAATCAAAATCTTGGTGTTCGGTTGATCCGTGTCTTGCAAAATCTTCCGAATATCCGGACATTAAAATGGCTCTTATATCGGGGAAAGCCTGTTTGACCATTTTGATCAGTGCTTCTCCGTCCATCCCCGGCATAATCATATCTGTAATTAAAAGATCTATCGATTTATTATTTTGAAGTTCTTCAAGAGCTTGCTCGGCATTGGCAGATTCGATCACTTGAAATCCTTTGTTTCTTAAGACACGAGCCGAGACCAACCGAACGCTGTCTTCATCATCCACCAGTAAGATGGTGTAGGTTTGAAGAGGCGTAAATGCTTTTCGAATGGGGAGGGCTTCTGCTTTTTCGGTCGGCTTATCATCGTATCTTGGGAAATACAAAATGAAAGTCGTTCCGATTCCTTTTTCACTATCAACCGATATAGATCCCCCGATTCCTTTGATAATGCCATATACGGTAGATAGTCCGAGACCCGTCCCCGATCCTGTTTTCCCTTCTTTTGTCGTAAAAAACGGCTCAAAAATATGAGGCAGGTGTTCGGCCGATATACCATTTCCGTTATCGGCAACAACAACCTTAATATACTGCCCTGCCGGAAGCATATCGTTTCCGCATGGCTTTGCTTTTTTGAGAATTTCTTTTGAGGCTGTAATTTTTAAACTTCCGCCCTTTGTCATGGCATCTTTGGCATTAACGGCCAAATTCAAAAAAATTTGAGTCAGTTGATTCGGATCTATTTTGATGGATCCCAAATTGCGTTTTAAGTCTGTTTTAAGCGTGACGAAAGGGGCAATACTGCGTTGTAAAAGAGCGGAGATATCTACAAATGCGTCATGGAAGTTGATGGTTTGAATTTGACTGGGTTGCTTTCTCGAAAAGGTAAGAAGCTGTCCGACCAATCCGGCTGCCTTATTTGCATTTCCTTTTATTTGTAAAATATCCAAGAAAGAGGAGTCTTTTATATCTCGATTTTGGAGAATTAAATCACAGTATCCGATAATGGCTGTCAGCAGATTGTTAAAGTCGTGGGCAACACCGCCGGCCAATTGTCCCATGGCTTGCATTTTTTGAGCATGAGCAAATTGCATTTCCAAATTTTTTCGTTCGCTGGCATCAATTAAGTAGATAATAAAACTTTCCTTTTGAGAAGTCGTAAATCCAATGAACGCATTAAAAGATTTATTGCCGTATTCGGGAGATAGAATAAGCTCAATTCGTTCGTTTTTTGTTGTCCCGTTTAAAAGGCGTGTGAGCTTGTTGGCTAAATTATCTCGGGTTGATTCGGAAAACAGAGAAAGAAAATCTTTTTGTTCAAACGAGTTTTCTTTTTGGCGAAGCATATTCATAAAAGAGCCGTTCACCCGAATAATTTTATACTCATTCGGTTCGATAATAACGGCGGGAATGGGGGCCTCTTGAAATAACTCCAATTCGGTTGAGAGGGCCGGCGGAACATATTTTTGAAACGATCCGTAAAAATACAGTGTGTCATTGGTTTTAAAGGGCTTTTGCCGGATGAATAACGGAAGATGACCCGTCTGTGTTTTTACAATGGAAACGTCCTCAAAAATATCTTCAAAAGAAGGAGGATTATCCGAGATAAAAGAGTTTAACGAAGATTTTAATGCGTCTTGAAAAGAACTCCCCGTCAATGTACAAAAGGCCTGATTGACATAAATTAAATTGCCGTTTTGATCCGTCAGATAAACCGGTTCCGTGAAAGAACTTAAAACATGACGAAAAAAATCAAGTTGATTTTCCAAACTTTTTTGCAATTTAAAATCCGCCGTTCGATCATTTGCACAAATCAAAATGTCTTCTTCAAATTTTTTGAGCTCAATCCAATAAATGTGATTTTGTGCTTGAATTTCAATCTCTATCGGTGTGAGTGTACAATAAGCATCAACCAATTTTTGAAGACTGCTTACTTGAGCGGTTTCTTTTAAAAACGAAAACGGATTTTCTTTCTCTCCGAAGAGCTCTAAGCCGGCTTTATTAGAGGCAATCAATTCGTTTTGTCTCGATCGAATTTGACGAGCGTTTTTTTCGGTGTTTAAAAAAGCTTCATAAATCTGACTGAGTTTGGATTCTTTCATGCGAAACATGATAGATTCTTTTTCCCTAAAAATCTATAAAAAAATATAAAAGCACTCTTAAAAAAAGAAAATCGTACTATTTTTCTTATGTCATAAAAGTTTCTTTCATTTTCATCTTGAAATTTATCAAAAAATCAGGTAAAACTAGAAAAAGTTATTGTTGAAAAAGAGGTAAATAAAATGGATAAAGAACAAAAAGACGCTATTCGCGAATTGGCAGAATTATTGCATGCAAATAATTTATCGGAAATCGATTATGAATCGGAGGGAGTCCATATTCGAGTGGTCGGTCCGAGACATGAACATCGAGCCGGAGAGTTGGCTGTCGTACCACCGCATCCGATGCCGGTTGTTCCCGATGTACATCCGGTTCCCGTTGCGCCCGAAAACAAACCGGTCGTTAAGGTTGAAAACAATATTGTATCTCCGATGGTCGGTGTTGTTTATTTGTCAAAAGATCCGTCTTCCCCTGCGTTTGTCAAAGTCGGTGACAAGGTTTCCGTCGGTCAGACGGTCTGCTTGATCGAAGCCATGAAAACATTTAATCCGATTAAGTCCACAAAGGCCGGAACAATTACGGCCGTTTTGGTCGAGAGCGGTTCTCCTGTTGAATATAATCAACCCTTATTTAGCGTGGAATAATTTATGTTTGAGAAAGTATTGATCGCCAATCGAGGCGAAATTGCGTTGCGGATTCATCGTGCCTGTCGTGAAATGGGCATTAAGACCGTTGCCGTTCACTCAACAGTCGATGCCAATGCCATGCATGTGCGGTTGGCCGATGAGGCTGTTTGTATCGGGCCGGCTCCGGCCAAAGATTCATACTTGAATAAGGCAGCCATTATTTCGGCCGCCATGATAACGGGGGCCGATGCCATTCACCCGGGGTATGGATTCTTGTCGGAAAATGCCGATTTTGCCGAAATGGTGGAATTACACGGAATGACGTTTATCGGCCCCAAGCCGGAAATGATCCGATTGATGGGCGATAAGGTGACGGCTAAAAGAGCAGCCATTGAGTCCGGATTGCCGGTTGTTCCCGGATCGGACGGAGATGTAAAAACCG
>CALXPF010000071.1 GCA_944390205.1 uncultured Alphaproteobacteria bacterium | reverse complement strand
AAGGGAGAGATCATGACATTTAAAAACTTTATTTTAAAACCAAAGACCGCACAAAAAAAAGAAGCACCCGAATCAGGCCGTTCCATGGTTGAGATGTTGGGAGTGCTTGCCATTATCGGTGTGTTATCAATCGGTGGGATTGCCGGCTATACCATGGCGATGAACCGCTATCGCGCAAATGAAATCATCGATACGGCGGCCAAAGTTTCCGTTATTGCCATGTCAAAACAAAATTGTGATGAGTATGAAATCTGTGCTTTTATGGATGAGGCGACCAGTAGCCAAAATGTCGGCGGTGTAGATTATATGGGGGGATACCAAAATGGAAGTGTTGGTATTTATGGAGGAAATGTTGGAGAAGGACTTCTTCAAGCTATTCAATCAATCAGTGGAAATAAAATAACTCAGGATACTAGCTCTGTCGACCGTGGCTATATTTCAATCCTTTTAAACTTTGAGGCAAACTAAACAGATAGATTTAAGCGCGCCCGATCTTAAGTAGATCGGGAGCTTTTTTAGGAGCATGAATCATTTTTTAAGTCTGTTAGATTTTCCCAAAAGACCGGCTCTATCGTGTGGTAAAGTTATTAAAAATCAGATTATCACATTTACTGTCATCCTGCCTAAAAAATTATTTTTTAAAAACTCACCTTAAGGAGCTTTATTCTCTATGATTTTTTTTGTAAAAAGAAGAGAAATCTTTTTGGGGGAGAACACATTTTTGCTTAAAATGGCTTGATCTTTCGTTATCTTTTGGTGTATAAATATGGAGTATAAAGGAGAGGTTCTTTAACCAGAAAGATAACAAAGTAAAAGGGAGAGATCATGACATTTAAAAACTTTATTTTAAAACCAAAGACCGCACAAAAAAAAGAAGCACCCGAATCAGGGCGTTCCATGGTTGAGATGTTGGGTGTCCTTGCCATTATCGGTGTGTTATCAATCGGCGGGATTGCCGGCTATACCATGGCGATGAACCGCTATCGGGCTAATGAGATTATCGATATTGCATCAAAAGTATCCGTCATTGCCATGTCTAAACAATATTCTGTTGACTTTTCAACTTACGCAACCATGGATGAAGTAACCGAAAGCGATAATGTGGCCGGAGTAACTTCTATGACGGGATATGATGATGGGACTGTTGATATGTTTACTGAGTTTGTAGATGCTGGAACATTTAATGCTATCAAGACTATTGCCGGAAATAAATTTATTAGAGGAACGTTGGAAAGCTCTCAGCTGGTATTAAACTTTGAAAGATATTAGGAAGAATCTTTAAAACTTGTATGTGTGCTAAATCTAAAAAGGACACCCGATGCATCGGGTGTCCTTTTTTGTATTTCGAATTATCAAATGATCGGTTGATCGTCATATTCTTTTAAGAAGAAGTCCAAAAACAAAGACAACCGGATGAGAAAAACCTTTAGAAATCTGTTCATCCCACATCTGGAATTCTTTTTCCTCTTCTCTCATCATATCTATCCGGCTTTTTCTCTCAAGTCCTTTTTCGGTCTTTTAAATACCCTAAAGGGGGCTCTTCATAAGAGCCCCCTTTTTTCTTGTATTTTGAAAGATGCTTACTCTGTTTCCTTTTTGATTTGAGATAAATCCTCATTTCGGAAATATTGATTGGATTTCATCGTCACGTCCAACAATTTTCCCAAATGATTTTTCTTATTAAAAATCGCAAAAGCGTTTACATCTTTCGGAAAGCATTTGCCCCCGTATCCAAACCGACCATCCGGTCCCGGAACATGGGTATGTGTCGGACTTAAATACCCGCTCAATAAAAATCCTTCTCGAACCGTATTATATTCCGCTCCCATTTTTTGACAGAGCTCATACACACCGTTAAAATAAGTGACTGCCAACGCACCAAAAACATTGTGTGCATATTTGGTAATTTCTGCCTCAATATTGCTCATATAAATAAGTTTTTTAGACTTGAAAATCTCGTCGATAATTTCTCGCTCTCCCGTCACAATCAAGTCTTGATGACAAAAATCATCATACGCCGTTCTCTCTGTCAAAAATTCGGGCATAAAATGAATCGGACGCTCAAACTCTTCCGTCAATTTATCCGCCGTCCCCGGCAAAATGGTCGTTCGAATAAAAATCGGCGCTTTCCCCGGTAAATCCCGAATAATGGATTTCAACAACGTTAAATCCTGTGTCCCATCATCCTCTGTCGGAATATGAATCCCGATAAAATAAACCGTACAGTCAGAAATATCATCATTGATCCCCTTGGGTGGATCGGAAATTGCCATTTGACATTTGGTAAATTCCTTAAGCCAACGCCCAAACGTCATTCCGATAACGCCGTATCCAATAATTCCAACTTTTATTTGTTCTTGTGTTAACATACTTACTCCTTTATCCCTATATCCGATGAAATCACTGTATTTCCGATCGGCTCCATATCCCCGATCCCATGAATTTTCTCCACTCCCGGAGTCGTTTTGACAATTTGAACAATATCTTGCAAAATCTCCGTCAAATACGGAATATTCATGGAAATCAAAATACTTAAAATCTTAAATAAAACGGCAATAACCAGTGTCGCCCCAATCGTTAAACCGACTCCTCTTGCGATCCCCCCCAGCAAATTGACCCAAATAATATGCCCCGGTCTATTCACATAATTGACATAATCTCCCAGCTTCATCTTGTCAATTCGATCGGCAACTTTCTGCAACTGGCTGATTTTTTCCGTTTCAGTCAACTCTCTTGAGGGATCTCCGTTTGCCTTCTTATTTATTCTTTTGAGCTTCATTTTTAAGAATTTCCCGATACATCGCCAGTGTCCGATCACACATTTTTTGGATTGAAAAATTATCTTGAACGGATTTCATGGCCGCCACCTCAATTTCTTGTCGTTTCAATTCCGGCATATCCAAAATCTGATCTAAAACACCGGCTAAATTTTGAGCATCTCCAACAGCTGTCAAAAAACCCGTACGACCATTCGAAATCAATTCGGTCGCTCCGCCATGATTAGAAGCAACAACAATCTTTCCCATTGCCTGCGCTTCGGCAATTCCACGTCCGAAAGATTCCGGTTTGAGTGTCGGTTGAACCACAATATCGGAAAGAGCATAGGCAACCGGCATTTGATCCCCCGGCAATTTAAAAAATTTAATCTCTGTCTCAGCCGGCAACTCTTTGACTTTTTGTTTCAATTCTTCCTCATAATCCCCCTTCGGATTACCGCCGATAAACAAGAGTGTCACCGCCTTATGCTTCATTTGTTGAACCGCATCCAATACAACGCTGTGACCCTTAATTCGAGACAACCGTCCAACCAACGTGATAACCGGTTTTTCTAAAGAAATACCTTCCTTTTTAGCCAACTCCAATACCTGTTCTTTCGAAACCAATTCCGGTCTGAATTTGGTCGTGTCCGCCCCTCTTGGAATTAACCGAATATGTTGCTCCAAAATGCCATATTCCTTAATCAAGTGTTGTTTAATAAAAGCAGAGACCGCAATGACCAATCGACCTTGTGTCATCACCCGATTATAGGCTTTTTTAAAAATGGCAGGACTCGTCCCGTACAATCCGTGAAATGTTGCAATATACGGAACTCCCGTCTTTTGAGAAGCCCATTTAACCGACCATGCGGGAGCACGAGATCGAACATGCATCAAGGCCACATTCTTTTCCTTAATCAATCGAATCAGGCGGTACTCGTTTAACCACATTTTAAACGGATTTTTTGTTTGAACAGGGAGTGTAATATGCTCCACACCCAACGCCTCTAATTCCTTAACCATGGGCCCGCCCGAAGAAACAACAATATTCGGCATGCCCGCCTTTTGCAACGCTTCCGCGATCTCTATGGTTCCTCTTTCGACCCCACCCTGATTAAGCGCCGGAATCACCTGCATAATAACTTGTTTTTCGCTCATTTTTTTCCCTTTCCTGTTTCATACAAATCAATCACTTTTTGATAAATGTCCAGAACCTTTTTTTGTCCCTGCCTGACAGAGAAAAACTCTTCAACCGTTTTTTCGGCCTGACACTGCAATTTTTTGCGCTGTCCGAGAGATAACGATAACACACGATCCAAGGCTCGAACCAAAGAAGCAACATCTCCCGTTTTAAACAAAAAACCGTTCTCCTCATTTTCAATCACTTCTTGATTGGACGGAATATCACTGGCGACAACCGGTTTCCCTAAAGAAAGCGCCTCAACAACCGTCCGATCAAAAGCAAGCGGAACCACTGTCGGACACACAATAATATCACTCAACTGATAAAACAGCGGTTTCATTTCCGGAGATATTTCAATCTGTTGAACCGTCACCTTTTGGGGAAGAGCCGAAATTTGATCTTGCAACAAAAGGACATTTTCTTTCTCTCGCCCAATCTCTCCTTCATCCTTTGTTTTCACAAACAAACAACTGATTTCCGTTTCTTTTACACACTTCAATGCCTCTAACAAAAGGCTGTGCCCGCTTGTTTGAGTGACGGGCCCCATAACGGTCAAAAGCGGTTTTTCGGGAGAGATCTGATATTTCTCCATGACTGCCGTTATTCGATCTTGCCGGACCTGATCTGATTGATATCGTCTTAAATCGATAAAAGGATAAGAGACAAAAATCTGTGACGGGGATATCCGATAATCATCAGCCAACACCCTTTTCATGGCGGACGAAACCGTCATTAAAAACGTCTCTTTTTGAAGAGATTTTCTCTGATACACGCCCTTAATTCCCGTTTCTTTTATAATCATTTCGTCAAACGAAATAATCAGCGGAATTCCGAGTTCTTTGGCTATTTTTTGAAAAGACCCCTTCAAAGAAGGTTCCCGCAGATGAATACAATTAATCCGTTTCTCTTTAATAAACGATATCAACGTATGAAACGCACGATATCTTTTGAGCGGATTAGCGGAATCTAAGGCCAGAACCAAATGCTCAACCCCTCTTTTTTTTAAAACAACCGTTAATTGAAAAGAAGGAGCTCCGGAAACAACGTAGTTGGAAATCCCCGCCTCCTGCAAGGCGGTGGCCGTCTCCGCAACCTGACATTCTAAACCACTCCCCCCCCTTGGTAAAATCTGTAAAAGGATCATTTGGGATGTCATTTAAAACCTTATTGATAAAAAACCTGTCGATCTTCTTTAGTCGGCCGTCTTAACGTGTAATTTCTGCGTTTCATGCACGCTTCATAATCATCATAACTCATGGACCAATCCGCCGCAACCGAATTTACATACACGGGTTGAGCCCCCGGATACGGAACAAACTGAGCCCAAATGCCATGATCCGAATCATTGTCAAACCGCAAGTCCAAATCGGGCGGTGTTCCCCAGCCCCACGGCATGCCCGGCCATTCATACGGCCACATATCGGCCTCCGCCAAACATTGATTATGATCTCGTGCAAACCAAACAGCTCCCGTATTGGGTCGTTGCCAATAATAAATACGCTGTCCGTCACTACCGCAAGCGGTTAATCCCAACAAACAAAAACTTAATATCAAAAGTGTCAATTTTCGGCTCATGCGCTTCTCCTTAAAAATCTAAATTGGCATACGTATCTGATGGTATTATACCCGCTAATTTGTCTTGAAGTAAAGAACTAAATGAAGGACGAGACTTAATTTTTGCATACCAAAGCTTCGCATCTTGATAATCTTCCCACGCAACCTCCCCCAAATAATCCAAAACAGAGATATGAGCCGCCACATCCAAATCGGCAACAGAAAGATTACGACCGCCCAAATAACTCCGTCTGGCAGCCAACCAATCCACATACCCCAAATATCTCTTTAAATTTTCTCGACCGGCCCGAATCAAAATAGAATCCGGAGATCCACCCGTCTTTAATGCCTTAATGACTCGCTCCCCCACCAGCGGTTTAAAAACATCCATATAAAAAGAGGAATCAAATAAATTCGTGATTCGCCGAATCTCGGCCCGTCCTCTCGGCGTTTCTCCCAACAAATTCGGCATCGTCTTCAACTCGTTCAAGTATTCCGTAATTGCCACATGATCCGTCAAAACATGACCATCCGGCTCTATTAAAACAGGAACATCCCCAAACGGGTTTAACTTTAAAAATTCCGCTCGACGAGCCCAAGGCGTTTCAAAAATCAAACCGTACGGCATCCCCTTTTCATACAATACCAATCTGATTTTGCGAGAAAACGGACACAACGGATAATGATATAAAGTTCTACGCTCTGTCATTTTTTTTAGCGATCTCCTCCAACACTTTTGCCATTTTTTCAGATGGTTTTAAATCATCGTTCAACCCCAATAAGGAAAGAGCTTCTTCAACCGGTTGTTTTGGATTTTTCAATAATTCTTTTAAAACTTTTAAGACATTATCAACCGTGCAATCATCTTGTAAAAGCTCCGGAATAATTTCTTTATCCGTTAAAATATTCAACAAATTGGCAAACCGAACATTTAATAACCGCTTCACAATATATCCCGTAATCGGACTGACCTTATAGGCGATCAAATGCGGAACCCCCGCCATGGACAATTCCAAACTCACTGTCCCTGAGGCCGCCAATGCGACTGTCGAGGCCGAAAAAGCATCATATCTGTTCTTTTCTCCTTCCACAACAACATGAGGAACAGTCCACCCCTTAAGTGCACGCTTCACCCGATCCGAAACCGTCTTAACAGTCGGAACAACAACAAATAAATGAGGCACTTGTTTTTGTAATTGCTCCGCCGATTCCATAAATGTCGGCAATAAATATTTAATTTCGTTTTTACGACTCCCAGGTAAGACACACAAAACAACCGCATCATCGGGAATACCGTATTTTTTTCGAAATCCTTGACCGTCTCCGTCCTTGGCGCCCCCCTCAACAACCGGATGACCGATATATGTCGTTTTCATTCCGTGCGGTTTAAAATAATCCTCCTCATGAGGCAACAAACAAAACAAATGATCAACGTATTTTGCGATTTTTTTTTTTCTTCCTTTCTTCCACGACCCTTCCTCCGGAGCAAC
>CALXPF010000070.1 GCA_944390205.1 uncultured Alphaproteobacteria bacterium | reverse complement strand
CGGATATATTCCTTGATTTTTTCCGTATTCTTACCTGTCGTATCTACATAATAGCCCTTACACCAAAACTCTCTGTTCCGATATTGATATTTTATATGACGACATCTCTCATATATCATTAAACTGCTTTTCCCTTTAAGAAAAAGCCCATAAATCCCGATATACTGATTTTTGGTGGTATCTTTACTAATATATGTATATGGTCGGGACACGCTTCTCCTTCTCATATTTCTATTCCTTTCCATTTACATAATTCTTTAAGTATTTTTACTATTTCTAATCTTTTGCTTCCGTAAAATTCTTTTCTTCTATACTTTGGCGCAAATACTATATGATATTTTAGGGTTCCACGTCGTATGTGATAATCTTTCTACGTCAGTTTTCATAACTGTCCTCCAAATAGGTTATTTTGCGTCTTGGCAGACCGCAAAATTCTAACCTATTTGGAGCGCTTTGTCATCCTCACCGCTATAAGCTTTTCTGAACCACGCGTCTAACACCTGGTTTTCTAGATACAAAAAAACACCCTCGATTTGCGAGGGTGTTGCATTGGCGACCCTAACGGGATTTGAACCCGTGTACCAGCCTTGAGAGGGCTGTATCCTAACCACTAGATGATAGGGTCAAAATGATTTTTTCATTTTACATAAAAAAATAAAAATTTCAAGTAAAAAATAAACGTTTCTACAAAATCATCAGATCTTCTCCGCCATAAACGTCATCTCTCCTTTTAGATTATTTTTCTTTTTGCTCCATCCGAATTTCTTTTTGTTCTTTTTTTCTCTCTCAGCTTCCCGTCCTTTACCCCGAATATCATCCTTTAAAAACATACATCCACACCGATCTTTCCTTAATCCAAAAAATCTTTGATCTGCTTAAAAACTTTTTCTCTTCCGGCTCGAGCACTTTTTTAATTTTTTGTTTAACGAACAAACTCCCGCCATCTAACGCCGGCGTATGACCGACTCTCAACCGTGTTCGCCCTATCCAAAGCCTTTTCCTCTTAATCGCCGATCGGATGTGCATCCACCTGCTCATGCAGATTGTGTTTCATTTGAAACATAAAAAAGATATCCCCCCCTGTCACAAATAATATCAGAGCCATTCTGCCGACAGAACAGCCATATAAAATTTTTTCTTAATGTTTTTATTTTCTGCTTTATCGGTAAAAAAGCCTTCTCATTGAGAGAAGGCTTTTTATATGTTTTAATTTAATTGGGCTTGACGAGCTTATTCCACCAGCCCCCCCTCTTTTTGCGAGGCGCTTCCGTTGTGGTATCACTCTCGGGAGACGGGGTGACCTCCGATGCGTTCTGCTCACTTACTTGGGGCTTTTCAACTGGCGAAGAATTTTCTTTGCTTTCATTTTCTCGTCCGTAATTTTCTGCCGGATTCTGTGATAAGGATTGATCCTTCCGCTTCTTCTTGTAATCTTTGAGCGGAGCTTGTTCTACAACCTTAAATTTTTCTTCACCCGTCAACACCGGTCTGTCCGCTACATTTTGTTGCGTATCGGAAACAGAAGAATGCTCTTGAGACGATCCTGTTTGAGATACAGTACCCTCCGCACCGTTTTCATTCTCAGTCATCACGCCCTGTTGCTCACGAGCTAATCGACGCTCCTGTTCTCGGCGTGCTTTATTTCGCTTCCACTCTCGGCGCCGTTGATTTCTGGAGCGCCCCTTTCGTTCATATTTTTCCCCTTTATCCGATCCGGCAGAAGTCTCCGGATTAACGGGCGGTTCATTTGACGCCTCGGACGATTTGTTTTTATCCGAATCATTTTTTGTTTTTTCTTTATCTTGTTTGGGCTGAGATGTTAAATTAAGAACCCCCTTCTCACCTGTCGTTCTGATTCGCTCCAATTTAAAATCAGAAGACCGTTCCATATCGGTATCAACCAACACCTGAATTTTAAAATCAAACTTCTTTTCCAAAGCACAGATATTATCTCGCTTATTGTTAAGGACATACGTTGCCGTCTCCAACGGAAGTGAGATCAAAATCGTGCTCCCCGTATTCTTTAAGCCGGCTTCTTCCAATAAATGCAATGCATGCATGGCACATGACTCTATCGACCGCACCAATCCTTTTCCGCCACAGCAACAACAGGGTTTATACGAACTTTCCAAAAAGCTGGAATGAAGTCTTTGACGAGACATCTCCATCAGTCCAAATCCGGACATCTTACCGACTTGGATTCGAGCCCGATCCTTCTTTAATGCCTCCTTAAGCCGTCTTTCAACCGCGGCATTATTCTTGGGATCGTCCATATCAATAAAATCAATGACAATCAATCCGGCCAAATCTCTTAATTTAAGTTGTCTTGCCAATTCGTCACACGTTTCTAAGTTGGTTCGAAGAGCCGTTTCTTCAATATCGTGCTCCCGTGTAGCCCGACCGGAGTTGACATCAACCGCAACCAATGCCTCCGTTTGATCAATAACCAAATACCCGCCGGAACGTAATTGAACAATATTACTGTGAATAGCCTCTAACTGATTCTCAATTTGATAGTGCAAGAACAGACTTTCCGCTCCCTTATATTGCTTAATTTTTTTAGTCTGACCCGGCATTAACATCTTCATAAAATCTCGAACCGTTTTATAAGTTGTTTCTCCCTCGACCCAAATTTCTTCAATATCCGGTGTAAACACATCCCGAAGAGATCGTTTAATAATATCGCCCTCTTCATGTATAAGGGTCGGAGCCAAAGACTCAAGTGTTTTTTCTCGAATCCGCATCCACGTCTTGATTAAATAATCATAATCCCGTTTAATCTCCGTTTTCGTCTTTCCTTGACCGGCCGTTCTGATAATAACGCTCATTCCCTGAGGAATCGGCAATTTATCCACAATGGTTCTCAACGATTTGCGGTCTTTTGCATTCGTGATCTTACGAGATACGCCACCGCCCTTACCGTTATTCGGCATTAAAACACTGTATCGTCCTGCCAATGATAAATATGTCGTTAAAGCAGCCCCTTTGTTTCCTCGCTCTTCTTTAACAACCTGAACAAGCATAACTTGCCCCTGTCTGATCACTTCTTGAATCCGGTATTTTTTAAAAAAAGAAGGACGATGCCGTGTCGGCTCTTCCGTTTCCGATTCGCTCACAACCTCAACGTCTGATTTATCCGGTGTTTTGTCATCCGAATTTGTCGGATCTGCACCATTATCCGCTTCATCATGAGAGGTCATCATTTCCTTCAACGCCTCTCTGTCCGCAACCGGTATCTGATAATAATCCGGATGAATTTCTCCGAAAGCCAAAAAGCCGTGTTTGTTCCCGCCATAATCAACAAACGCCGCTTGAAGTGACGGCTCGACCCGAACAACCTTTGCTAAATAGATATTTCCCTTAATTTGCTTTTTTGTAGAAGTATCAACGTCTAACTCTTCCAATCTCCCGTTTTCTATAACAACAACGCGTGTTTCCTCTGGATGCGTTGCATCAATAAGCATTTTCTTTGACATAAAAAATATTCCTTTAAATTCTGTATATTAAATTGTTTTATTTTCTTTTTGACAGTATCAAAAAACAATCCGCACAAAGTCAGATGTAAAAAATAAAGGACAAATTTTATCCCTAATTGCATGGTCCTTATACCCGTTTCGGATTGTTAAAAAATTTATGGGCAACTTTTCGCTTGCATTTTGCATTATATCGGTATATGAATAAATAAGCAAGTTTTTTATGGAATTTTTATATATTTTATGATGAAGCGGTTGGTTTCTTTTGTTTGTTTTATGATCTGCCTGTTCCTGACCTTGTCGGTGACGGCGGCATCTGTTTCCGACATTCGGATCGGCAGAAACAAACCAAACGTGGTTCGTTTGGTTGCCGAATTATCGGAAAAAACGGAAGCAACCGTCTTTCGCCTGATGGATCCCTCAAGACTGGTTATCGACTTTAAAAAAACCAATTTTGAACCGGCCATGAAAACAAAAAGAATTCCGACCATGGGATTTATCACCGGTTTACGATTTGGGCAACCCAATCCCGACACGGCTCGAATCGTCTTGGATTTGCCAAACCAAACATTGACGGAAAGCCATTTTCTTTTACCGCCGGAAACCGCTAAAAAGCCGTGGCGTTTTGTCATGGATATTTCTTCCGATACACCTGTTTCTGTTCAAAACACACCAAAACAATCAACCTCTTCCGCAACAACAAAATCAAATATCGGTTTACAACCCTTCAGCGGGAAAAAACGCCAAAAAATTATCGTCTTGGATCCCGGCCACGGAGGACAAGATCCGGGAGCCATTTCAAAATCCGGAAATTATGAAAAACATCTCACACTTAAAATGGCGAAAGAAGCTAAGACACTTTTGGAAAAAGCCGGATATAAAGTTGTCCTGACCAGAGATAAAGATATCTACATTACCTTAAGAGGTCGTATTCAAAAGGCACACAAGGCAAATGCCGATCTGTTTATCTCCATTCATGCCGACAGTGCGGCAAACTCTTCTGCCAGAGGGCTATCCGTCTATACAATTTCGGAACGAGCCTCTGACGTGGAGGCGGCCGCACTGGCGGAGCGAGAAAACAAAGCCGACATTATTTTCGGAATGGATTTGGGTGACTATCAGCCGGAAGTCGGAAATATTTTGATTGATTTGGCCAAACGAGACACGATGGAAAAGTCAGCCAAATATGCCACGGCTCTCGTCAAAGAAATGAAGAAAAATGTTAAACTCGTTCCAAACGCTCATCGATTTGCCGGATTTGTCGTCTTAAAATCACCGAATATTCCGTCCGTTCTCATGGAAATGGGGTATCTTTCCAACAGAACGGAAGAACGAAATCTTCAAAAGCAATCTTATCGTAAAAAGCTTGCGGAAGCCATGGTCAAAGCGGTGAACTCCTATTTTGAAGAAATAGAATAAGACATCTCGTCAAAAAAAGCACCCCGTTTTCAAAAACATCATAACAAAAAAGAGCTTATCTTTAAAAGAGGGGAAAGCCGATCCGCATTCCCTCTCTTAAGTGCCCCATACACTGCGGTACACAATGATGGATTAAAAAACTGAAGAAAGTTTTAAATTATTCTTCTTTTTTAAAATATTCTTTTAAAAAATCAAATGTTTTTTGAAGGGCTTTGGCTCTGTGAGAAATTTTATTTTTTACCTTCGCATCCATTTCTCCCAATGTTTGTGAAAATCCATCAGGGATAAACATCGGATCATATCCAAAGCCATGAAGTCCCTTCGGCGTATGAGCCAGTTGACCATCCATCCGACCGATAAAAACAGACTCATTTTTTTGATCTAAAACCAAGGCCATGGCACATATAAAATAGGCTCGTCTGTCCGGATTATCGCCCAATCGCTGATTAAGAACATCAAAAACGGCCGGAAAACCACCATTTTTCTGCGCATATCTTGCCGCATATATTCCCGGTTCATCATTCAAGGCACAAACACAAATTCCCGAATCATCCGCAATCGCCGGCAATCCCGTCAACCGAAAAGCGGCTCGCGCTTTTAAAAGAGCATTTTCTTGAAACGTTGTTCCTGTTTCTTCCACATCGGGGAGGTTCAACGCGTCCGCTCCGACAACCGTCACGCCCAACGGCGCCAAAATTTCCTGTGCTTCTTGAAGCTTGTGTTGGTTATGCGTTGCTAGAAGAATTTTTTGTATCATTCTTTAACGTCCCCAATTCCCAAAGCTTTTTTCTGAAGAGAAATCAATTCATGAACACCCTTTTGAGCCAACGCCAATAATTGCATCAATTCATCTGATGAAAAGGCTCCGTGTTCCGCAGTCCCTTGAATTTCAATTAACCGGTCACTCCCGTTTATGACAAAATTGGAATCCGTTCCGGCCGTTGAATCCTCATTATAATCCAGATCCAAAACCGGACGCCCCTCTACGATACCGCAAGAAACGGCGGCAACAAAATCCGTAATCGGCATTTTTTGAATCTTTCCTTCTTGCAATAATTTTTGGCAAGCTAAGTAAAGAGCGACAAAGCCTCCCGTAACGGAAGCCGTACGCGTTCCCCCGTCAGCCTGTATGACATCGCAATCGATTTTAATTGAAATATTCTCAATGGCTTTTAAATCAATAGCCGCCCGCAAAGATCGACCGATCAATCTTTGAATTTCCTGCGTTCGACCGGACTGTCCTTTTTTGGCCTCTCGATCCATACGAACAGACGTTGATCTGGGCAACATTCCATATTCGGCCGTCACCCATCCGGCACCGCTGTTTTTAATCCATGACGGAACTTTTTCTTCAATGCTGGCCGTACAAAGAACATGTGTGTCTCCCCATTTCACAAGGCAAGATCCTTCCGCATGCTTATTCACGTGAGGGACCAACTCACACGGTCTTAATTGGTCATCCGCTCTTCCAAATGATCTAACCATAAAACTCCTCCACTAAAAAACGGCGTTCAGCGTACCATTTTCCGCTCGAAAAATCAAGAGCTTTCAAAAAAGCATCCGAGCTGTCTGACAAAACAAAACGAAAGACTTGATTTTTATTTTAAAAACATCTAAATATATGCTATATTGTTTTGATACGAATGAGGATAAAAAAATGACAAAAGATAAAGCACCGTTTCCTAAACAAGAAAAAAAACAAGACTCCGAAGGACAATCCGCTTTCAAACAACCCCCGAAAAATCAGTCTGAAAAACCGGAAAAAAAGGCAGAGGATATTCAAGCCTACATTGAGAAATGTCAGGCAGATATTGATCATTGGAAGGACTTAGCCCTTCGCTCTCAAGCCGAGATGGAAAATTTGCGTAAGCGAACACAAACCGATATTGAAAAAGCCAACAAATATGCCAATGCCGGTTTTGCAAAAGATCTCTTGCAAGTTGCTGATTTTTTAAACGGAGCCATTCAATGTGCACAAAAGGAACTTGATAAACTGAAAGCCGAGAACAAGAATCCCGATCCGTTTTTAAAAAACCTGTTGACCGGCGTAGAGATGACGGAGAAGCAACTTCAAACCGTGTTCAACAACCATCAAATAAAAAGAATGGAAACAATCGGTCGCCTTTTTGATCCTAATTTTGATAAAGTCATTCAAGAAGTGGAAGATCCGTCTAAAGAACCGGGGACAATCGTTCAAGAACTACAAGCCGGATACACCATCGGATCGGATCGTGTTTTAAGAGAAGCCATGGTTATTGTCAGTAAAAAATAAAGAAGCCGTACAAACGGCTTTTTTATTTTGTTAAACAACAAAAAATTTTTGTAGAAAGCATGATTAAAAAAACTTGCAGTTTTAGGGAATGTATTTATACTGCGATTCATCAGTACCAGTTAACAAAGGAGGATTTATGGCTGAAT
>CALXPF010000069.1 GCA_944390205.1 uncultured Alphaproteobacteria bacterium | reverse complement strand
AATAATCCGAATTTAACCGATTGGGTACTACAAATAAATAACCCAAATTTTTAATCGCAAAAGATCCACCCCTCGTGTCAAATACAGATCATCAACCTTTTTTATAACGACTCTCAAAATAGCTTATTTTACGCCTTAATAGTCCGCTACATTTTAACCGATTGGGAGCGCTTTCTCATCCTCACCGCTATACACTTTTCTAAATCACGCGTCTCATACATTGTTTTATGTGAATAAAAAAATGTCTTAATGATGTTTTTTTTAATGATTTAACAATCCGTTGATCTCAAAACGGTCTCTCAAAATCAAGGAGCCGATCAAGATTCAAACAAAAAAGAGTTAGTTATTTTTTGTCTCCGGCTCTTTTTCGGAGTGGACACACATAAAGCGCGCCGCCTTTGGCGTTAAAAGCTTACATGAAAACACGGTTTCATCTTGGAAAAGAGCTTTACGACCGGTTTTTTCGCACTCAAGATCCGCCAACGCCTGAGCCTGATCCAAATCAGACCAAAGGCCGTTATAACAAATAACCGGATAATCCGGTGTCGATCGCCCTATTTTATTAGGAAGACCGGCTTCTCGTCTTGAGTCCACAAAGGGTTGGACTTGAGAACAAGAAAAACAAAAAAGGGTTGCACAAAGGAGGAAAGCCGTTTTTTTCATTTTTGCACCATTACGGAGGGGACTGAAAGATTATCTTCCGAAGAAGATTCAAGAATTTGTTTTTTTTCTTCCGGCGTAAGCGGTTTTTCTTCTTCTTGTTTGATCAAAGATAGACGATCGGCAAAATGAACGACACGTTGCGGGAACGGAATATCAATCCCCTCTTTATTAAAAGCATCCAATATAGCGAACATTAAGTTGCTTTTAACGGTTCCTTTGTTCATGACATTTTGGACAATGCATCTCAATTCAAAATTAAGGCTATTGTCGGCAAATTCCGTAAACCAAACGTATGGGGCGGGTTTGCTTAAAACCTGCGGTTCCTGAGCGGCACAATCCAGCAAGATCTGTCGGACTTTTTTCACGTCCGAATCATAACTGACACCGACGGGGACAACAACTCGTCCATACATATCCGAATGTGTCCAGTTAATTAAATCCGTTGATAAAATGTTTGCATTCGGGATTAAAATAGAGGCTTTATCAAATGTTTCTATTTCGGTCGAGCGAATGTTAATTTTACGGACAATTCCCTCATTTCCGGCGACAACGACCCAATCACCCTCTTTAATGGGGCGTTCAAACAAAATCAACAAGCCGGAGACAAAATTATTTACGATATTCTGCAATCCAAATCCGATACCGACGGACAAGGCTCCAAAAACAATTGCTAAATTTTTAAAATCAAAGCCCATAATGGAAAGACCGACCAGAAGGGCCACCAAGCCTCCGATATATCCGATAATTGTCACAATCGAGCTTTGGGCCGCGACATCAATGCTGGTTCGAGACAAAACACGATCACGAATAAAATACTTAACAACGCGAGTCAGATAGAGGGTTGCCAAAAAGAACAACAAGCCCTGAACAACCGAATCGAAAGAAATTCTTGTTCCCTTAACGGAAGAAAACAAATTATCCCATACGGTCGGATTTCTCCATCCGTAAGCAAACAACACCAAAGCGATAATAAAGACGAGAAACTTGCTGAACAGATATCGAACAATCTTGAGTGTTGTCAAAAACAGCGGGTACACCCACTTTAAGGCGATCAAACCGACAAATGTTTCTTTTCTGAAGAACCAAGTCCCAAACCGCCGAAACAAATTACCTGATTTTTTTTCGGCAATGGGCTGTTCTGATATTTCATCCATGCGACGGCTCCCTATCTGTACTTTCAGAAACTATTTTGAGATACTGTTGGAGACTCTGCTTTGAAGGATCCCCTGCAATTTTAAAGAAGCCTCTTCTTCTTTGAGTTGATTGACAACGGCATATTCCGAGACAAACCGTCCCATTGCCTGATCATAAATTTGTCTTTCACTGTAAGTTTGCTCACTTTTTGTCGGATCCTTATACAAATCCCGCAAAACTTCCGCCATAGCGATCGGATCACCGGAATTGATTTTAAGCGTATACTCTTGAGATCGTTTACTCCATTGTAAACGTTTCACTTTAGCCTTTCCTTTAAGAATACGAACGGCAGAATCCATAACGGCAGGAGTTGCAATTTGACGCAATCCGGTTTTTTGAGCATTAGAGAGAGGGATTCGCAACATAAGTTTATCTTTATTAAAATCAATAGCGATGAGCTCAAGATTTTGTCCGCCGACCGAGGTTGTTTGAATTTCTTTGACCTGCCCGACACCGTGCGCCGGATAAACAACAAAATCTCCCGGATTAAAAGTGTAATCTTTTGACATATTCACGAGTTCCTTTCCTTTGATTAACGGGGAGAGTATATCACATTTTTTTAATTTTGAAAACACCCGAAGGTCATTTTTTTTATAAAAATCCGTCATTATGCTCATTTTTTGAGAAAAAACAAAAAGAAGAAAACCACTCCGGAATAAAAAGAGGAATATTTAGAAAAAAAACTTGATTTTGGGAAGATAAATATGATATACTTTCTTCGTTTGAGGTGAGAAGGGCCTGTAGCTCAGTTGGTTAGAGCTGTCCGCTCATAACGGATAGGTCGTGGGTTCAAGTCCTACCGGGCCCACCAAATTTTCAAAAAAGCTTCCAATTCGGAGGCTTTTTTATTTTTTCCCAACCGCCTAAAAGCACGCCTCCATAAATCCTTTCCACACTCTATCCCCCCCTCGTAATATCAGATCTTTTTACCTGCAAATGTTTGCGCCCACCTCCATTTTTTATTGAAACAGATACTTTTAATCAGAGCTGGCTTCAACCGTAAAATCTTATAAACCGAACATTTTCCGATATCCTTTTGTCAAACTTAATAAACGATTAAATTTCGGGGATACCGATTCTTCTCAAATAGTTAAATGTTTCATCATAATATTGAGGCTTGCGTGTATCGTCTTCCGAATTGCCTTCCGGAACACAGATAATCATTCCCTGTCTGGCTCTTGTTAACAAAACACGATAGGCGTTAATTTGAAAAGCCTTTCTCTCTTCGGAGCGAATATTTTGCCACTTGTTCCCGATAAATGCATAATTGCCCCAGTGATTATCTTCACGCCGTAAATCTCCATCCCACACAACACAGGTCCAATCCAGCTCCAAACCCTGAACATCAAACTCAGAGGCAGCATCTTCCAAAAACAAAGAGGAGCGAATATCACTGATATCATCTAAAAACCAATGAACCGTATCCGGTTTACATCTGACATCAATCGAAAGAGGTCGCAGTCTTTGTGCTTGTGAAGAGACCAACAATCCGTATCTTTCCGATCCCCTCTTTTTATTTTTAAGCCATTGCTTAGCCTTATCCAAAGAGCGTGTGGTACAAATCGGATACTTCTCCAAAATGGTATTCAACACTCTTCCGGCAGTCAAAACATCTCCTTCCAAAAAGGCATGAACAAAAGAAGAGACCTGTTCTGCTCGAAATGAACGCATAGAAACCGATAAATGCAAATCCGTCCTTTTTTGTACATTCGGTAATGTATGCAAAAGATCATCCAACTCATCTTCGGCATATTCTTTTCCGGCCAAACGATTGGAAATAAACACATTCCAGTTTGAAAATCGATTATTGATGGCTCTTAACCATTCGGCAATTCCGGCTTCTCCGGTATTTATTTCTTGTCCGCCGCCAACCAAACAGACAATAACTGCCCAATCTTGACGCAGGTTTAAAGACCAAATCAAAAATTCGGGCTCGGACATCGGAAAATCTTGAATGCCTTGTTTGCGTTTTAACCATCCGGCCAGTTGTTGTTTGGTCCAGGCTCGTTGTGCTTCATCAAAAATAGCTACATGTTCGACTTCGGAATATCCGTCTGTTTGATGTTTTTTTATTTTGGAAGGATCTATTTCCAACACTCCGTTTTGTATTGGTTTTTTTAGTTTATTTAAAGAAGCATTGCGGTAATGATGAACAATCTGAATAAAAGATCTGACACTCCTGCGTGCCTCCGTCAAATGATACCGCTTTTCGGGATTTTTAAGTTCTTCTTGTCTCTTCTTATCTCGAGCCAACGCTTCGCTCAATACATCCACCAACGGTTGATTACCCGATAAATAAACCGCCAAAGCGTTTTCTCCCTTTTCATTTTCTCTCAATTGACGAACGGCGATATTTAACCCGACCAACGTTTTACCAGCCCCCGGTACACCCGTAATAAAGCATATTGACTTTTGAGAATTATCTCGTGAGAAGTCAATAATTCGTTGCACAAAATCCGTTGTTCTCTTTAAACTCTCACCGGAGGCTTCCGACCGCGTTATCTCTTCAACCGAATGATTCAGATATAAAGAACTGGCTGCTTGAATAATCGTTGGTGTCGGCATATAGCGACTACGTGCAAAATCGGATAAATCAAGACAAGAACCATATTTCTCAACGGCGTTATGAAGAACCGACAGAAAATAATCGGCAGAACAGAGTACCGGTTCAAAAACCATATCATGATAGCATGAAAAAACAAAGTGGGACGTCTTTTCTTGAGCCTCGGTTGCAATCAAAACAGGGACAATAACAGCCCTCCGACTTTCCTCATGAAAATTCTTTAAATCAAGAGCATAATCCCAAACTTGTTCAATATCTGGACGCAAATATTCTTTAGCCCCCACCTTAAACTCCAAAACAAAGATAATTCCTCTAATGAGGAGCACCACATCAATTCTTTTACCCAAACGCGGGATCGCGTATTCAAACAAAATTTGTCCGGATTGATTTTGCAAAACCTGTTTTAAAAAAGAAATCTCATACACCCACGCATTGCGCTGTAAATCGGTTAAATCAAAAGGAAAAAATCGTGCTAAATTTCCAAGAATCTCACTATCGCTGTCTTGTAAAAATTTTTCTATCGAATGTGCGTAAAAGAACCGATTAAGAGCCAAATTTGTACCTATTCATAAACCTTGTTCTCAAATGATACAAATGGATCATCTTTATTGTCAACAATTATTTGACACGACATTCATTTTTCGCTTCATGAATTTTTCTTTCGGGGAACTCGTGTCATTCAAATAACTCGGGTTATTATTTCAATTCATTTTTCTGAGCAGATATGATTTTTAAACTTTTTTAAAATATCCGCCACATTCTTTTTATATTTTTTTCTTGTCTCGGGAACGCTTAAATGTTGCACAAATAAAACCAACGTATCAAGTGTGATATTCGGATAATGTTTTTTCATATTCGTGAGAGCAACTTCCTCGTTTGGGGTATGATCATCAAAGCCCTCTAATTCTACCGCTTGACGAAGCGGAATATAATAAACTCTATTCACATAAACAACTTCCGCAAACCGTTCGTTCGGACAATCCCTATAAACAAGAAAACCTTTATGAACAAAACCTTCATTCAAACGAATTGTCGATATTTTTTCACCGGATAACAGTGCCGTCCATCGTCGCTCTACCAAATGCAACCACTGTTGTTCCGGATTTTGAGTCTGTGTCACAAACGCCAGAATAACTTCTGCGGTTTCTTCCGGTGTTTGAGTCGTGTTATTAATGATTAAATCGGCACCCTCACGGTTATGATATCCTTCCTCATACATTTGACGAATACGGTTCTTTTCCCATTCCGTTAAGGATCGCATCCCTCTGTTTCTCAAACAAGTTTCCAAATCGGGAGCTAACGTGATATTTAAAAATTGTGTTTGATCATCGGCAAAAGCTTGCCATCTTTTAAAATCTTTTTCGGTCATCGGATAGGCAAAAATAACCACATCATGTGTCTTTGATTTTTTATATTCCGTCAACTGATGATCCAACCGTTTACGTCGCTCTTCAAAACCGGCCCGTCTTTCAAGCCCCAAAGAGACTTCCTCCTCATCGCTCATCAGATCATCCACCTCTATAAAAACGGCGTTGGGAATTTTTTGAACCAAAAGTTTGGAAACCGTTGTTTTCCCCGAATTAATGGGACCATTGACATTCAATATCAGCATTTTTATAACTCTTTTTCAAATCGTATAATGGGAAGATTGTATTTCCACATCTTTTCTTGTCCAATCACCGGAGATAGTCCCATTTTTTGATAGAACCCAATAGAGGGCCCGTTTTTTAATGTCCAAACAATCAATTTATGAAAGCCTTTTTCTTTTTTATCGGAACATAATGTCGAAACCAATAGGGAGCCTCCTCCTTTATGTTGAAAATGAGGATGAACATACAGGGCTTGAATTTCAAATGCATCCGGTTCGGGATAAACGACATACGCAAATCCGATAACCTGATCATTTTCTTCCGCAACCCAACATTCAACTTTTTGAATATAAGCTTTTGTCCGTTGAATGTGTTCCTCATCAAGCATCATCTGATCTAATTCATCATCCGGTAAATAACCTCGATATGAGGTTTGATAGGTGGTCACATGAATAGTTTTAACAGCTTGAGCATCCTCCGGAACGGCTCGACGAATTTTCATCTTGAATCCTCCCTATCCATAACAGAATAATCCTCGAAGAGGATATAAAGAAGCAAGCAAAAAATCAAGGGAAATAAAATTTCTTATAAATATAATCCCTTAAAAGGATTTAGATTTTTCCTTTTTCCGTAAACACGCCTTCATTATTGTCATACATCAGAATTAAAATCCTGCTTTTCCCTTCTCCTTGTATATTTTACACAATACATATGCTCATAGCCCCTCTTGGAATAAAAAATAATTTATTTAATTAAAATCTTTTTTGATCATCTCAAAATAAAATTTTCACTGGCTCTTAATAATTAAACCGAATCTGAAAACCTATTGCAAAAAAGAGAAAAACATCATATAGTTAAGCCAACCAAACACCTGTTTGGCCATGCATCCCAAAAGGAGCAGGGGCGTCAGAAACCCTTACATAAGCGGTAATGTAAAATAATAACATTGCTGAATTTTACCCCGATACGGGTCGGGGAGCTTGTGATGTATGTTCAGAGAGTACTTACTCTTAAAGGTCACGAGGTCATCTCTTATGTATGATTTCTGAACTCTCCGACCGCCTTTTGTGAGGCGGTTGTTTTTTATCAATAAGGGGAGTAAAAAATGGAACAACAAAAAACAAAAGAAATTTCCACAAATCGTGGATACACCATGGTGGAAATGATCGGGGTTCTGGCCATTATCGGTGTTTTATCGATCGGAGCCGTCTTTGGTCTTTCCTATGCGTTTGATAAATATAAGGCAAATGAAATCTTAAATGACTTAATTTGGCGCGCAACTGAACTTAAAAATCTCGAAAAAAAGAGTTTGGAAGAGTGGCGATCCGAAAAAACAATCTATCCGATCGATCTCACAAATGAGATGGCACTTCGAACAACGGGACTTCCAAAACGAGTCTGTCAAATGG
>CALXPF010000068.1 GCA_944390205.1 uncultured Alphaproteobacteria bacterium | reverse complement strand
ATAAAAAATTATCCCGAAAATTGCTATCGCAATCTTCGGGACTTTTTTTTACTGTCCAACTTTCGGGGGACAGATCAGTTTTGGGGGCTTTTTTAAAAACATATTTTACTTTGCCGAGGCTTGAAATGTATTATCGGCACTTTCTCCCATATTTTTGATATCGAAATATCGAAGAAGCGGTACAGCCACAAAAATGGATGAAAATGTTCCGATTACAACTCCGAGAGCCAAAGAAATCGAGAAACCTTGCAAAGTTGTTCCGGCCATAATCATGAGAACAATCACCATAATTAAAGTACCCGTACTCGTTAAAATTGTTCGGGATAATGTTTCGTTGATTCCCATATTTAATATTTCATCAACCGATCTTGTTTTGAATTTCTTTAAACACTCTCTAACCCGATCATAGGTGACAATCGTATCGTTACACGAATATCCAGCCAAGGATAAAATACCGGCCACGACAACCATGTCAAACTCCCATCCAAATAAGGCGAAAAATCCGACAACGGAAATGAGCGTAAATGTTAAAGAAAGCAAACAACCGATTGCAAACGGCCATTCAAACCGAAACCAAATATAAACAGAAATGGCCAACAAAGCCAAAACAGACGCAATCAAACTGTTTCTTTTTAATTCTTGTCCGATTGTCGGTCCAATGACTTCCACTCGCTCATAGCTATAGTCTTTTGTTCCCAAAACGTCTTTGACCTGATTAACCAAAACATTCCCCGTCTCTCCCTCTTTCGGTTGAGCCTGAATCAAGAGAAGCTGTCCCGTTAAACCGGCGGATTGAATCGATAAATCCTTCAAGAACGATAATTGACTTCTCACTTGTTGAATATCAATCGTCTTTTCTGAGGAAACTTCAATCAGAACCCCGCCCTGAAAATCAATACCATAATTGAGACCTTTTGTCATAAATGAGGCAACGCTTCCCAAGAGTAGCACAAGCGCAATGGCAAACCCGATCCGGCGCATCCCCATAAAGTCAAAATGATAATCTTTTTTTGAAAATAATTTTTTAAACATATTTCATTCCTTTAAAAATCAATCTTTGTCGGCTTTTTCAATTCATACCAAGCCATAAATAAAATTTTGTTGGCTAAAATAGCAGCGAACATTGTTGTTGCCAAACCTAATCCCAAGGTAATCCCAAATCCTCGAACAGATCCGGATCCCAACATGAATAAGAACAAGGCAGCAAACAATGTCGTTAACTGACCATCAAAAATGGCCGAGAAAGAACCGGCAAAGCCTCGTTTCATAATCTCTTTCGGATTTTTAACACCCAAATGAATTTCCTCTTTCATTCTCTCCAAAATCAAAATATTTGCATCAACCGCCATAGCCAATGTTAAGGCAATTCCGGCAACTCCAGGCAAAGTCAATGTGGCATTCAAAATACTCAGAAGAGCCAACAAGAGAATACCGTTAATAATAAGTGTTAAATCAGCAATAATACCAAAAGTAAATCCATAGACAATGATCATAAAGAGGAAAATAAAGGCCGTACCGATCAAACAAGCATACGTTCCCGCTTTGATGGAATCTTCTCCAAGTCCCGGTCCGACAACTCTTTCCTCAACAACAACAAGCGGAGCCGGTAAAGCACCCGAACGCAACATTAAAGCTAAATCATTAGCTTCTTGGACCGTAAAATTACCGGTAATAATCCCCTTACCTCCCGTAATCGGAGAATTGATAACAGGTGCACTGATTACCTTTCCATCCAATACGATTGCAAGTCTCCGTCCAACATTTTCTCGTGTTGCATTTGCAAACTTTTTAGCACCGGTCGACTTAAAACTAAATCCGACAGCCGGCTGCATTCTATCATCGTACTCCTGTTTTGCGGAATCTAAACTTTCCCCGCCGACAACAACGGCACGTTTCAAAACAATATAACCGGTCTCATCTCCCGTCATCAGCATGGAATCGGGTGACAACTTTCCCATTTGAGCCATTTGCGGAGTTGTCTCTTCATCAACCAAATGGAATGTTAATTTGGCCGTTTTTCCCATCAACGCTTTAATCTCGGAAGGATCTTGCACCCCCGGTAATTGAATAACTATTCGATCAGTCCCCTGTTGTTGAATTTGAGGTTCTTTTGTTCCCAATTCATCAATTCGGCGACGGACAATTTCAACAGATTGTTCAACCGCTTTGGCTTTCATGCTTTCCAAAGCTTCCGGTGTATAAGAAACACGCAAAATCGAGTCCTCCGTTTCAAAAGCCAACGGGACGGTTTCTTGTTTGCGAATAATTTCTTTTGCCTCATTCATCTGAGCACTGTTCAAAAGTTTAACCTGCATGGCTCCGTCAACAACCGTCACACCACCGACAAATCGAACTTTCCCTTCACGCAAGGCAGATCGTGATAAATCAGCCAAAGAAGTCAATTTTTCCTTAACCAGATCATCCGTATCGACTTCCATTAACAAATAGGAGCCTCCTTGCAAATCCAATCCCAAGGTAATCGGATGATACCAAGATTGAACACTTTTCGGAATTTGCTTTAAAACAGAATCCGGCAAAAAATTAGGCAAGGCAAAAATAACGCCCAACAAAACGATGACACTGATAAATCCAGTTTTAAATTTTGAATATCCAAACATCTTAAACCCTATCTTTATTTTTTCTTTGATTTTTTCGAATCATCAAACAAAACCTGCGAAACATAGCTTCTCAGGACAGTCACACGAACATCTTTTGCCAGTTCCACCAACAGTTTTTCATCATCAATCACCTCAACAACGGTTCCCAACATACCGGAAACGATAATCTTTGTTCCTTTAATGATTGCGTTTAATTCGGCCTCATGTTGTTTCATGCGCTTTTGCTGCGGACGAATAAGCAATAAATATAAAACCAAAAAAATAAGTGCAAACTGAATAAAAACTTTAAGCCCGTCTCCGCCGGGTAAAGCTTCGGTCGTTGTTGCCACATTTGTCGCTTGTGCAAGTGCTTCACTGATAAACATACATTTTCCTTTCCTATTTTGTTGATGGATTAACTATAGAGATTTTTCCAAAAAAATCAATATTTTTTTTATTTATTTCTAAGATTGACTTTTCTTGAAAACCACATTATCGTAAAAATCGTTTTTTAATTGAAAGGATGAATAATGACCGTTTTATTAAAAATTCAATATCTTGACAATTACGATCCCAAGTGGGAACCTCTTCACTATAAACATCTTGATGATTCCGGATTTGATTTACGAGCGGCAATCAGCACGCCGATCGTTCTTAAACCGCTTGAAAGAGCTCTGATCTCAGCCGGAATTCGAATTTCTTTTGAAGCAGACCATGAAAACGGGGCCCTTTATGAAATGCAAATCAGAGCTCGCTCCGGACTGGCCTCAAAATACGGAATCGGTGTGGTAAACGCTCCCGGAACGGTCGATTACGGATATCGCGGAGAAATAAAAATTCCGCTCATAAACTGGGGTCAAGAAGATTTCATCATACAACCGGGGGATCGCATCGCTCAGGCCGTTATTTGCCCGATCATACAAGCTAAAATCGAAACGGTTGAAACAGTGGAGGATGAAACCTCACGAGGTGCCGGTGGTTTTGGGTCAACCGGAACACGATAAAATAGAATCCTTTTTTATAAATCGATAAAACCCCTCTAAAAGGGTATCCTAAAACAAAAAACGGGATATTTGAATATCCCGTTTTTTTAACCTTCGTTCGTTTTAGTCTTTTTTGATAACACTCAGACCGCCCATGTAGGGTCTCAAAACTTCCGGTATCACGATGGATCCGTCTTCTTTTTGATAATTCTCCATAACGGCAATCAACGCACGACCGACAGCAACGCCGGATCCGTTTAATGTGTGGACATATTGAGTTCCCTTTTCTCCCGGACGACGGAACCGAGCATCCATACGACGAGCCTGAAAAGCACCGCAATTTGAACAACTCGAGATTTCCCGATATCTGTTTTGCCCCGGCAACCAGACTTCTAAATCATATGTTTTATGCGAGGTAAAGCTCATATCACCCGAAGACAAACAAACAACTTGATAAGGCAATCCTAATTTTTGCAAAATATTTTCGGCGCACTTTGTCATTCGCTCTAATTCATTAAAAGAATCTTCCGGCGTTGTAATACTGACAAGTTCATCCTTATAAAACTGATGTTGTCTAAACATTCCCTTTGTATCTCGGCCTGCCGATCCGGCTTCGGAACGAAAACAAGGAGTCAACGCCGTTAAACGAAGCGGTAGATCTTTTTCTTCCAAAATTTTTCCGGCAACCGAGTTTGTCAAAGAAACTTCCGCCGTCGGGATCAACCAATATCCGTTTGTCGTTTGAAATAAATCTTCACGGAATTTCGGCAACTGACCCGTTCCGAAAGCTGCATTATCACGAACCATCAAAGGAACATCCATTTCCGTATATCCATGTTCTGTCGTATGCGTATCTAACATAAATTGACCTAAAGCTCTTTCAAGACGAGCCAAGGGTCCTTTTAAAAACGTAAATCTGGCTCCCGAAATTTTGGCGGCCTGTTCGACATCCATCATACCCAAATCAGCCCCTAACTCATCATGTTCTTTAGGTGTAAAACTAAATGTCGGAATAACTCCTTCTTGTCTGACAACCACATTGGCAGTTTCATCGGGTCCTGTCGGAATAGAGGCATCCGGCGTGTTCGGCAAAGAAGATAAAAGAGCAAAAATTTCATCTCCTTTTTTCTTTGTATCCTCTTCTAAGACGGCCATCTTATCTTTTATTTCACTCACCTCTCGCATAATCGAATCCACATCTCCGCCCTCTTTCTTGACTTGACCGATTGTCGCGGATAATGTGTTTCTTTTAGATTGCATCTCTTGCAAAGCCGTCTGATTGGAACGATACGCCTTATCCATTTTTAATACTTGTTCGGAAAGCGGTTGAAGTCCCCGTCTTTCCAATCCCAAATCAAATTCTTGCGGGTTTTCCCGAATCCATTTTATATCATACATAACATTCTCCTTTAAAAATTGATTAAATAAGTCACAAAAGGTCCGATACCACTCAAAAGCCAGCCGATCGGATCTATCCCGATCATCGGCAATAAAAACAAAATACCGATCAAAATCCAAAAACCATATGCTTCTGTTTTTTGATACTCATAACTTAATCGAACAGGCAAAACAGATGCGAGAATCCGTCCCCCGTCCAATGGTAAAATCGGAATCAAATTAAACACACAGAGGACAAGAGATAACAGCATCCCGTTCAATAAATTTTCAGAAACCCAAAGAGACAAAGAATGTTCTTTCGGTAAAAGAGGATACAATACGTGAAATAAAATTAAAAAAATCACAAAAAGTAAAAAATTAGAAACTGGACCGGCAGCTGCCACCAAGCCCATATCTCTTTTAGGATGTTTAAAGTTTCGAGAATCAATGGGGACAGGCTTTGCCCAACCAATCAAAAACGGCGCCTTGATTAACAGCAAAACCCCCGGAATCAAAAGAGTTCCGATCGGATCAATGTGTTCTTTGGGATTCATCGTTAATCGACCGGCAAATTTAGCCGTGTAATCTCCCAGTTTCATGGCAACAAAACCATGAGCGACCTCGTGTATGATAATCGCCAAAAGAAGAGGAACAAGCCATACCGAAAGGCCATGAATAATATCAGCCATTTTTTAACATCTCCATTGATTGAAGTAAGCGCCCAAGCGATAAATCGGAAAGAGGAGAAAGAACCGAGGCGATTTCTTTCATTTCAGACAATTTCCCGCTACAGTGCAATACGGCATCACACCCTGCCTCAAGCATTTTTAAAGCACACTCAGATAAAGAACCAAACTGTGCCAAGGCTTTCATACAAATATCATCACAAATCAAAAAACCGTCAAATCCTATTTCACGGCGAATATAAGAAATAACTTTTGAAGACAACGTTGCCGGAAAAACATCATCTAACGCCGTATAGAGCACATGAGCCGTCATACCCCAAACCTGTTTTTTAATTTGCCGAAACGGGTAAAAATCTGTTTTTTCCAAAATCTCAAGAGGTTCTGTGACAATCGGCAAATCTCGATGCGGATCGACATTCGTTCGTCCATATCCCGGAATATGTTTTATAACCGGCATAAAACCGGATTGAATAGCCGTTTCAACAGCTATCTGACCCAACTTCGCAACAACTTCGGGATCCGAAGAAAAACATCTGAGTTTCATAACATCATGCGTATCCGAGCGAGAAACATCCAAACACGGCCAACAATCGACATTTATTCCGCAGGACTTCAAATTATCTGCGAGTACACCCGTGTGTTGTCGAACCCCGTTTTCAGCCTTTTCGGGAGATTCCGAATACCAATCTCCGTAAACGGAAGACCACCCCAACGCCTTCCAATACGGTGGCCACAGACGTTGTACCCGTCCCCCCTCCTGATCGACCAAAACAGGCGCATCGGTCCGACCGACAATTGAACGAAAATCATCAACCAACTGTCGAACCTGTTGTGGATTTTTGATATTACGATCAAAGAGAATCAACCCCAACGGATTTTCTTGTCCGAAAAAATCCCTTTCATTCGGTGATAAGGTTAATCCCTCACATCCAAAAATAACCGGTTTAATTGATTGATATTTTATCATTTTGCCGGAACACAATCTTGTTTGCGTGCTTTGAGTTTTTGACACAATTCATTCGCTTGATCTCTGGTTTGGAAATGTCCTATCCGCAAACGATAAAATGTTCCCTTGCCGGAAATATTGGCGCGCACAATTTCATGGGGTATATTTCCCAGTAATGCTTTATGCTTCGACAAAATTTGAGGCCATGCTTTTTCAACCGCCGCCTTATTGGAAGAGCTCATCAACTGAGCACTCCAAATACCTTTGGAAGAAGAGGTGCTTTTTTCTGATTGAACAGCCTTTGCAGAAGATTTAACCGTTTCCTTTTTAGGAAGCTGAATAACCTCTTTTTTCGGAACGGGATCCGGTATTGTTTCTTCGATTAAAACGGGTTGCTCTGCCGGTTTATTCTTCTCTGCCGATAAAGAATCAACAGATATCTTTGAAGAATCTGTTTGTTTTTCAATGGGTTCCCCCTGACTCGTTCTATTTTCCTCGTCCAGAGCCAAAATATTTGGAAGAACGGGTTGTTCCGGCTGAGGAAACAAGCTTTCTACCTTTGTCGGAAGAGCATCCGATCTGATTCGATCATACACCATTTTGTCTTGATCGGGAATATTCATCCCGCCCGGTTGCTCGGGTTTTATTTTAACAGGATCGGGTGTAGCCGTAATCGTCACAATTTCTGTCGGTGTTTCATCTCCGTTTCCAAAAATAAAGAAACCGGCTAACACAACGATTAAGATTCCGATAAAAACGCCTAACGCAATAAAATGGAGTTTCATGGAAGCGAATGATTTTTCTTCAATTTCCTCTGCAGGAAGAGAGTCAAGACGTTTTTTAAAATCCGCCGGAAAGCCATATAAGCCGGCATCATCCGACTCTTCGTTTTGAAAAGATGAAAACTCACCTTCTTTTTGGGGTGTAGCCGTTTCTTTG
>CALXPF010000067.1 GCA_944390205.1 uncultured Alphaproteobacteria bacterium | reverse complement strand
CAACAAACACAACAAAATATTAAAAGAAAGCATGTACAAAAAAATATGGAGCATGATTATAAAATAACAGAGCAGAGGCAGACCATATCTGAAAAACCTCTTAAGGAAAAGCCTCTTCTCCGAAAATCATCCAAGAAATCTTCTTCTCAAAACAGAAAGAAAACCGTTTCTGATGGACGGAAAAGAAAGAAAACTCAAAAGAATATCTCTTAGACCTATTCTTGACAAGAAAAACGATTTATCAAAGGGATGATGAACGCTCGGATACAAGTGAGTTTTGAGGCCTGTTGCTTTTTTTGTCCTCGGGAGCTTAAATCCGATATGTGTCAATGAGCAGATCAAATCTTTTTTGCCAAATCAAATTTGGAAAAATTAAGACGAGTTGAATACAAAAGATACGGTTTTGTCCATCGAAAATAAGATAAAACCGAACAGAATCATCGGGCTTTTGTAAAATGAATAAAATGCATAATAAAAGAGGGATGATTCTGTTTGTCAAATCATCCCCTTTTTGTGAAAATTATTTTAAAAGAAGTAATGATCCAAAACCGATAGATTGTTAGATCAAATCTCTTTTTTGCGTGATTTTAGAGAGATCGTTTTAATCGCTGTTCCAATAAAACGAGCTCTGCCTCAAATTCCGGAGGTAAGGTTTTATCCTTTCGGAACGGCTCAAAGAAGAGAGATTGTGACTCGACATCTTTGAGGGCCGTATGTGCATCAACAGACATTAATTTTTGAAATTGGCTCTCCGTCATTTTTAATCCGTTCCAATTGAGATCCGAATAAGACGGCATCCAGCCC
Source organism: uncultured Alphaproteobacteria bacterium (assembly GCA_944390205.1). Lineage (GTDB taxonomy): Bacteria > Pseudomonadota > Alphaproteobacteria > CAAHEQ01 > UBA3637 > CALXPF01. Next base: position 6,742 of record CALXPF010000067.1, on the reverse strand, counting down.
AAAGGAGATTCGGCAGATTTAGCTTGTCCGTTAACTCGTTTCACAATCCACTCCAACACCCTTAAATTTTCGCCGAAACCGGGCCACATAAAATGTCCCTTCTCATCTTTTCGAAACCAATTGACACGGAAAATAAGAGGTTTGTGTGTGACATGTGCCCCCAATTGAAGCCAGTGTGCCCAGTAATCCCCCATGTTGTACCCACAAAACGGGAGCATCGCCATTGGGTCTCTTCGAATTTCTCCGGTCGTTCCTTCCGCGGCTGCCGTTTTTTCCGATCCCATGGTGCTGGCTAAATAAACACCGTGTGTCCAGTTGAAAGCTTGATATACAAGGGGTGTGTTCGTTGCTAACCGCCCTCCGAAAACAAATGCTTCAACAGGAACACCGGCCGGATTTTCCCATTCTTTGTCGATAATGGGACATTGGCTGGCCGGAGCCGTAAAGCGAGAATTGGGATGCGCCGCCGGCGTTTCGGATTTTGGAGTCCAATCATGTCCTTGCCAATCAATTAAGTGCGCGGGAACATTCTCCGTCATGCCTTCCCACCAAACATCCCCGTCATCCGTTAATGCGACATTTGTAAAAATGGTATTGGCTCGACAAGCCGCCAAAGCATTATAGTTTGTTTTTTCAGATGTTCCGGGGGCGACTCCAAAAAATCCCGCTTCCGGATTGATCGCATATAGACGCCCGTCTTTTCCGGGTTTAATCCAAGCAATATCATCCCCGATTGTTGAAACTTTCCAGTCCTTTAAAGCCTTTGGCGGAATAAGCATGGCCATATTTGTTTTGCCGCAGGCACTCGGAAAAGCAGCCGTCACATATGTTTTGAGCTTTAATTTTTTGTTTTCCAATCCGACAATCAGCATATGCTCTGCAAGCCAGCCTTCTTCTCTGGCCATCGTACTTGCGATACGAAGCGCCAAACATTTTTTCCCGAGAAGGGCATTCCCGCCGTATCCGCTTCCGAATGAAATAATTTCTCGTGTTTCCGGAAAGTGTGTAATATATGTGTTTTCCGGATTACAGGGCCATGCCACATCCGATTCGCCTGACTGAAGAGGAGCGCCGACAGAATGTAAGCATTTAACAAAATCCCCATTGCCCAAAACTTTCCAAACGGCTTTTCCCATGCGCGTCATAATGCGCATGTTGGCAACCACATAGGGAGAGTCCGTTATTTCAATGCCGATACGGGCTATTTTAGAACCGAGAGGCCCCATCGAAAAAGGAATGACATATAGGGTACGACCCTTCATACATCCTTTTAACAAACCGGTTAGTTTCTTTTTCATCGCTTTTGGTTCCGCCCAGTTGTTTGTCGGACCGGCATCTTTTTCTTTTTGACAGCAGATAAAGGTACGAGATTCGACACGCGCCACATCTTTGGGATTGGATCTTGCCAAAAAACTATTGGGTCGTTTTTTGGGGTTTAACCGAATAAAAGTCCCGTTTCGGACAAGTAAATCACAAATATTTTTATATTCCTGATCTGTTCCGTCACACCAAACAATTTGATCCGGTTGCGTGAGGCGGGATATTTCCTCAACCCATTGGATAACTTTTTGATTTTTTGTCGGTGCCTTTTGTTTTGTTTGTTTTATCATGATCTCCTCCTTTATCTGTCCTAAGAATAAAAGCCCTCTTTGGGGTTGTCAATCTTATTTTTACTCATCTGTCTTTTATTTTAAAAGCCAATATGAATTTATGGTTGAAATTTCATTTGTTTGTTGCTAGCATAAAAACAAAAAAAGAGGGTCAAAATGAAATTTCAAAAAATAGCGTTAATCGGGATGCTTACGTGTTTGACGGTGGCTTGCGCCTCAAAAGAGGACGGCATTCCCGAGTTGCAACCGGAGTTGTTGTATCAAAAGGGATATACGGCGTTTGAGGAAAAGAAATATGATGAGGCAGCTCAGTATTTTGATGAAGTTGAGATTCAACATCCGTATTCTATTTGGTCCGCGCGTGCTCAAATTATGGCGGCGTATTCTTTTTACTTGCAAAATAAATACGATGAAGCCGTTTTGGCCTTAGATCGGTTTATTCAGCTTCACCCCGGCAATCGAAATACCGCATACGCTTATTATTTAAAAGGACTCTGTTATTATGAACAGATGTCCGATGTGAACAGAGAACAAAAAATGACGGAAAACGCGCTTAATACGTTTCAAGAACTATTGGCTCGCTTCCCGAATTCAATTTATGTGAATGACATTAACTCCAAATTAAAAGGAATAGAAACGCACTTGTCCGGTAAAGAATTGGCAATCGGACGCTATTATCAAAAAAAACAAGAGTATATACCGGCCGTTAATCGATTCCAAAATGTTATCGTAAATTATCCGGTCACGAATCAGACATCGGAGGCTTATTATCGGTTGGTGATGTGCTATACCGCGTTGGGAATGTCGGCACAGGCGGATGAAACATTGTCTTTATTGAAAAAGAAGTTTCCGGATAGCCAATGGACCTTAAAGGCCGATCAATTAGTTCAAAAACAAAATAAAGGAAAATAAATGCTGATATCATTATCAATCCGAAATGTGGTTTTGATTGATAAATTAGATTTAACCTTTGAAAAAGGACTGGGCGTTTTTACGGGAGAAACGGGAGCCGGTAAGTCTATTTTATTGGATTCTTTGTCACTGGTGTTGGGAGCTCGAGCAGATACCGGTTTAATTCGGCATGAAGAACCGCAACTTTCCGTGTCGGCCTCCTTTCGGTTGTCACTGTCTCATCCTGCCTTGCTCATGTTGACGGAACAAGGATTGGCATACGAAGAAAATGAATTAATTATTCGGCGGATTGTCACACGGGACGGACGAAGCAAGGCTTTCATCAATGATCAGCCGGTCAGTGTTTCTTTTTTGAAAACAATCGGTGAAACACTGGTTGAAATACATGGGCAATTTGCCTCTCACAGTCTTTTAAATCCCGCCACTCATTTGAGCGTTTTGGATGATTACGGCCAGTTGGGTCATTTAACGACGGCCTGTCGCAGAGCTTATAATATGTGGCAGTATAAACATTCGGAACGAGAAGTTGCGGAACAGGCGTTGATGATTTCGCAACATGAAGAGGCTTTTTTGAGAAGTAGTTTGGAAGCATTGTCGATTCTGAATCCCCAAAAGGGAGAGGAAGAGCAGTTGACACAACAAAGAACTCGTTTGATGAATGCCGAAAAAATCATATCATCACTGGACAAAGCTTATCAAACAATTAATGACGAACAAGAGGGCGTTTTGCATAAGTTATCTCAAATATGTCGTCATTTGGAACGGGCCAATCAATTAACGGACGGATATTTTGAGTCTTCTTTGAAAAGCATTTATGAAACGGCGGATATGCTGTCGGAGGCCGGAAATAAATTGGAGAAAGAGCTGGATCAGTGGGATCATGCAGATGCTCTGCCGGCTATTGACGATCGACTGTTTGCTTTACGAGATGCGGCTCGTAAACATCAAACGACCATTGATGAGTTGCCGGATTTAATGAAGTCCATGCAAGATCAACTAAATCAGCTGGAAAAGGGCGAAGAAACGTTGACGGATCTTAAAAAAAGAGGAGCAAGAGGCTTGGACTGATTTGATGACGGCGGCTCAAGAATTATCAGAAGCACGTCGAAAAACAGCCATTTTGTTAGATGAAAAAGTAAAAGCCGAATTACCGGCGCTAAAATTGGGAAAGGCTGTTTTCCAAACACAAGTTCAAGATTTGCCACCGGATCAGATTTCACCGATTGGTTTAAATCAGGTTGTTTTTACCGTTTCAACAAATCCGGGAATGCCACCGGCTCCGCTTCATAAAATTGCTTCGGGCGGAGAGTTGGCTCGTTTTATGTTGGCGTTAAAGCTTAATTTAGCTCAAGTTGAACAAACATCAACGTTGGTATTTGATGAGGTGGACAGCGGTATCGGCGGGGCAACGGCTGCCGCTGTCGGACAACGATTAAAACGATTGGCGGAGGAACAACAAGTATTGGTTGTCACGCATTCACCGCAGGTGGCTGCCTATGGCACAAAGCATTGGCTTGTCGCAAAATCTGAAAGTGATCGTGGGATGACAACACTGGTGAAAGAACTCAGCTATGAAGAGCGTGTTCAAGAAATTGCGCGTATGTTGTCCGGATCGCATGAGACCCAAACGGCAACTGCCATGGCACGGGAATTGATGGAGAAGGCCAATGAGGGATTTGTTTGATTCGACACGAGAAGAGGCTCAAAAAGAATTGGAATTTTTGGCACGTCGAATTCGAGAACTGGATGTTGCCTATCACCAAAAAGATTCTCCGCTGGTGACGGATGCGGAATATGATGCTCTTAAGCGACGAAATGACGCATTGGAAAAATTGTATCCGGAGTTAATTCGAGATGACAGTCCCTCCAAACGTGTGGGCATGACGGCCGCAGATGATTTTTCAAAGGTGACGCATACCGTTCCGATGCTCTCGCTCGGCAACATTTTTACCAAAGACGATGTTTACGCTTTTATGGAAAAAATAAGACGATTTTTGGGACTGCCCGAGACAGAAGAAATCGAAATGGTCGCAGAACCTAAAATTGATGGTCTTTCTTTTTCGGCGGTTTATGAAAAGGGCTTTTTTAAGGTGGGTGCCACACGGGGGGACGGTAGTATCGGTGAAGATATCACCGCTAATTTAAAAACCATAAAAGAATTTCCTCAGGAATTGAAAAAACAAAATAGTGATGGGACGGTTTTTATTCCGGATTTAATTGATGTTCGCGGCGAAGTTTATATGTCAAAACAAGATTTTTTTGATTTAAATAAAAGTCAGGAAGAAAAGGGAGGCCGCGTGTTTGCCAATCCTCGAAATGCCGCAGCCGGATCTTTACGGCAATTAGATCCGCAAATTACACAAACACGCCATTTGAGTTTGTTCGCTTATGCTTGCGGGCAGGTTCACTCCATTCACTGGGAAACACACTCTCAGTTTTTGGATTATTTGAAAAAATGGGGGTTTCCGGTTAATCCCGAAATTAAAATTTGTAAAACCGCCGATGATTTGGTTTCTTTTTATGAAAACATGATGGAAAAACGATCGTCCCTACCCTATGATATTGATGGGGTGGTTTATAAGGTGAACAGATTGGATTTGCAAAACCGATTAGGGTTTATTGCTCGATCCCCCAGATGGGCCATTGCTCATAAATTTCCGGCGGAACAAGCAATTACAAGGTTGAATAAAATTCGGATTCAAGTCGGAAGAACCGGAGCTTTAACGCCGGTTGCCGATTTGGAGCCGATTAATGTCGGCGGGGTTGTTGTCAGACACGCGACACTCCATAATTCGGATGAAATTGAAAGAAAGGATATCAGAGAGGGCGATTTTGTCGTTATCCAAAGGGCCGGCGATGTGATTCCTCAAATTGTCAAGACGCTTCCGGAAAAAAGGTCGGCAGACAGTCGACCGTTTGTTTTTCCGACGGTATGTCCCGTTTGCGGATCTCACGCTCAAAAAGAAGGAGAGGATGCCGTTATTTATTGTACGGGCGGACTTGTTTGTCCGGCACAGGTTCAAGAAGGATTAAAGCATTTTGTCTCTAAAGAGGCTCTGAATATCGAGGGATTGGGAGATAAAAATATTTCCTTGTTATTTGAATTGGGATGGATCAGAAATGCCGTGGATTTATTTTATTTGGAAGAAAAACACGGATCGGAATTGATGGCCCGAGACGGTTGGGGTGTGAAGTCCGCTCATAACTTATTTGAGGCTTTAAATCGTGTTAAAAAGGGGGTGCCTTTAGATAAGTTTATCTATGCGTTGGGTATTCGGGAAGTCGGAGAGGTGACGGCACGATTGTTGGCTCGGAACTTTATTTCATTCGAAAATTTAAGATCTCAAATGAGAACGGAAAAGGCATTTGATATTTTGACACATATAGAGGGAATTGGTCCCGTTATGGCTGAATATATTGCTGATTTCTTCTCCGAATCTCATAATGAAATTTTGTTGGATCAATTGGTGCAGATAATACATATTGAGCCCTATGAAAAAAAAGCCGGTCGGATAACGGAATTAACCGGAAAAACAGTTCTTTTTACGGGAACTTTGCAAAATATGACACGCTCCGAAGCTAAATCAAAGGCAATAAGCGCCGGTGCTAAAGTCGTTAGCGGTGTTTCGTCAAAAACAGATTATGTCGTCGCCGGATCCGATGCCGGAAATAAATTAAGTATCGCCGAGCAGTTGGGGGTTCCGATTATAACCGAAGATATTTTTAATCAAATGCTTGACGATCTTTAAAAAGATGTGATAAGATAAATCGGACGGGATAGAAGGTGAGGGAAAGATGGAACAGCTTGATCAAAAACAAAAAGAACTTTTGGAAGAGGCCAAATGGCAAGAGGAGCTTTTAGAACAACCTCACTCAGGAGAACAGGGAAATGCTCCGAAAGGGCAGACTCAATCAGTGGCCCCCGCTCGGTCGGAGCCTGATTTACTCAGTCAAATCGTTGCCGAAGAAGATAAAGAAGAGAAGCAGAAAAAACAAAAGCACTCTTTGTTTATTATGATTTTTGTTAAACTGATGCGATTGACGTTTTATTTAGATGCCGTTCGCAGAAAATACGAAAAAGGATTTCGGATATTAAACAGGGTCTATGCCGTTTTTATGGGGCTTCTTTATTTGGGTGGTATAACGGCACTGTGCGTTTTGTTGTACAGCTATTCTCAATTTCCGTATTATGTAGAGGCTTATTTTAGAGACAACAAAAT
>CALXPF010000066.1 GCA_944390205.1 uncultured Alphaproteobacteria bacterium | reverse complement strand
GATGAGGATCTGGACGAGACGGCAGTGCCCAACTGGTATTGTGAGGAAGATAGTGATTGTAGTTCGTGTCAACGGTGTCAAGAGAACATTTGTGTGTCCTCGTGCGAAGGATATGAGCGGTGTGCTCAAGACACAGAGACGGGGGAACAGATCTGCTGTCCACCAGATCGAAGATCAGGACCCTATTGTTGTGCGAAAGCCGTCAACGGGATGTGCTGTAATGAGAACGATCAGTGTTGCCCGTGGCATAAACCCTTGATTGATAAAAACGGGAGTTGTTATTCGTGTGACAACGAGAGCGGTGTGAATGTGACGGGCGTAGAAGAGAACTGCGGGGTGTGTACGAACAGAGAGGTGTGGCAGAGAACGACAACTGAAACCCAATGTGTGATCCCATGTCCATCGGATAAACCACTGAGGGGGAATGATGGCAAATGCTATTCGTGTGACAAAGAGAAACCGGTGGATATTAGTTATATTTCAAAAGTAGAAGATCGGGAAAAATATTGTCACACAAATTGTCCTAATCGAATTTTAAATGGAAATATGGACACTTTCTGTTCTATTCCCTGTGGTGAAGATACATTTACCAACACCTATGGAACATGTCGTTCCTGCAATGAAGAACAAAATGTTATGGTTGTTAATGTTATACATGATGGTTGTGAAAATTGTGAGAATAGAACACAATATGGAATTTCATGTGTTTTAGATTGTCCCGATGGTGAAATCAGGGGAGATGACGGAAAATGCTATCCCTGTGATTATGAAGATCCTATTTATATTCTCTATGCTTCTGACTATTGTAGCAATATTTGTCCCAATCGAGTGGTAAATGGTTGGATAAATCGATATTGCTCATTTCCTTGTAAAGAAGGAACATTTACAGGAAAGGATGGGAAATGTTATTTGTGTGATGAGAAAAAAAGCATTGATGTGAATTCAGTTTCTCACGATGGATGTGAACAATGTCCCAATCGTAAATTAGTTGGAACTTCATGTGTTTTGGATTGTCCGAAAGGGGAGATAAAGGGAGATGACGGAACATGTTATTCTTGTGATTATGAAGATCCTATTTATATTCTTAATGCTTCTGACTATTGTAGCAATATTTGTCCCAATCGCGTGGCAAATGGAAATTATAACAGATATTGTTCAATTCCCTGTGGGGAAGGAACATTTACGGCTCAGTTTGGAAACTGTTATTCGTGCGATGAAGAAGGTAAGGTTAGCATAAGCGGAGTCTCGCATGACGGTTGTGAAAAATGTCCGGAGACACGGAATTTATATAATTTATATTGTGTTCCGAAATGCCCGGGGGATGCTCCACTCAGGGGGTACGATAACAAGTGCTATCCGTGTGATACGGAGGAACGGGTCTTTGTCAGTAATATGACGGATGCCTGTTATGAATGTGCCGATCAGCGAAAACTCGATGGAAACTATTGCGTTTTAAAATAAAATTCTGTTTGAAGAAAAAGAAGAACTTGTGATTATGTGGAGGGATATCAATCTTTTTGTTTCAACATAAAAATTTTTTAAAATTTTATGTTTTTGAGAAAATATCTTGCTCTTTTTGAGATTTAAATTGTTCAGTTTAGAGCTAAGTTTTTATGAAATAATCTCTCTTTTTCTTATTTTCTTGATTTTTAGATGATTCGCTTGTATGATAAGCAAAACATTTTTTGGGAAATACAAATGCGTCATTGGGTACTGATTTATTTTTTCTTGTTTTTTGTCCTTGTCTCTTTTATCGGGGGGAGTGTGTTTACAACATATTCTCAGTTTATCGCAGAAGGACCGCTTACCGAAAAGCATGAGGTGGTTATTCCAAAGGGAATCGGCCTCAAAAGAATTGCCGCTCTTTTACATAAGGAGGGTGTGATCAGTAGCCCGTCCGTCTTTGTTTTGGGTGTTCGGGCAAGTGGTTATTCCGAATCGATTAAAGCAGGAGAATATTCTTTTCCGGCCCGTGCCAGTGCCAAAATGGTGATGAATATCTTAACAAGCGGACATACCTATGTCAGGCGATTGGTTGTGCCGGAAGGATTAACATCCGCTCAGGTGATCGCATTGATGGATGAGGCAAAAGGATTGGTCGGACGTGTTTCTTATGTTCCTAAAAACGGAACATTATTGCCGGATACATATCACTATTCTTATGGCGATACCAAAGAGGGAATGTTGTCTCGTATGCAAAATGCCATGGATCGTACGCTTGCCGAACTGTGGGATAAAAGAGCCGATGGGTTGCCCTTAAAAACACCACAGGACGCTGTTATATTGGCATCCGTTGTTGAAAAGGAGACTTCATTGGATCGGGAGCGGGGATTGGTTGCCGGTGCCTTTTTGAATCGTCTAAAACAAGGTATGAAATTACAATCGGATCCAACCGTGATTTATGCCGTTACGGATGGAGAAATGAATTTAAAAAGAAGATTGACTTATAAGGATTTACGGTATGAACATCCGTACAATACTTATGTTGTTTCGGGGTTGCCGGCAGGCCCGATTTCTAATCCCGGAAGAGAAACCATTGAGGCTGTTTTGAACCCGACCGAAACAGATGCAATTTATTTTGTGGCAGATGGTAAGGGCGGTCATGTTTTTGCCAAGACGTACAAAGAACATCAAGCGAATGTTCGAAAATGGAGAAATATCCGTAAAGGATCAAAAACAAAAGCCGTATCCGGTTCTCAAAAGTAGATTCCGCTTTTCCGTAAATGGAGTTTTTTCAAAAGTAGCTCACAAAAGCACCTAAAAAACGAGACAATAAAATCTATGTATTTTGGGGTGAGAAAGAAAAATGTTTTAAAATTTAAAAAACGCTTTCTATGCTTCTTTAGTAAAAATCATCTCTTTTCTATTTGTATATTAAACACGGTATTTTTGTTCCTCTTCCCCTCGGGAGCAACAAAAATTCCTTTTTAGTTGAAACTGTTCCATGATATTTAATGAAAAGAAGAGAAAAGTTTGAAAATTATCTTGAAAGAAAACTTTTTTTCGGTTATTTTCATCATTGACAAACGATAAAAGGAAAGGACTTTCTTTATGGATTCATTCTATCATACTAAAGATAAAACAAAACCAACGGCTCAAGAATTACAACATTTAATTGAATGGCATTTGAAGTATTCCCTCTCCAAACGGGTATGTGAGGCGGATAGGGATCATCTTTTTACCGCTTTAGCCATGGCCGTCAGAGATTTATGTATTGACGGAATGTTTCAAACGGCGGCTCGCCATGAAAAAGAAGATCCTAAAAGAGTTTATTATTTGTCTTTAGAGTATTTATTGGGACGCCTTCTCCCCAACAATTTATATAATTTTGAAATTATGGATCTTTTGGATGAAATTCATTTGGATAATCCAATTCCGCTTCGGGATGTTTTGGATGCCGAATATGATCCTGCATTGGGAAATGGTGGCTTGGGACGATTGGCTGCTTGTATATTAGATTCGATCGCTACGGAGGGAATGCCGGGATACGGATATGGAATTAATTATCAATTCGGATTGTTTAAGCAGTTTTTTGAAAACGGGTGGCAGAGAGAACACGCAGATTCATGGTTGGAACGCAGTTCTCCTTGGCAAATTGAACGAGGAGACAGAACTTGTTTGGTCCCGATTAACGGTCGAGTTATTTATGAGGAAAAAGACGGTGTCAGAGAGCCCCATTGGGTGGATACAAATCAGTTGTTAGGTGTTCCTTATGATATGCCGATCGTGGGATATGGCGGGAAAACGGTTAACTATCTGAGACTGTTTTCTGCTAAATCAACAAATACTCTGGATATTGAAGTGTTTAATCAGGGGGGGTATATTAAAGCCGTTGAGGAAAACATTAAAGTTGAAACCATTTCAAAAGTTTTGTATCCGTCTGATACATTTGAAACAGGTAAATATTTGCGTTTGATGCAACAATACTTCTTTACGGCCTGTGTTATTAACGATATCATGAGACGCTTTTTGGAGTGTCATACGGATTTCAATGAATTGCCTGAAAAAGTGGCTATTCAACTCAATGATACCCATCCGACATTGGCGATCGTTGAATTGATGCGTGTGCTTGTTGATGTTTATCGGTTAGATTGGGATCATGCTTTTGATTTAACGACTCGTGTTATGGCGTATACGAATCACACGTTATTGCCGGAAGCTCTCGAAAAGTGGCCCGTCAGTATGTTCGAACAATATCTGCCCCGTCATTTGGGAATTATTTATGAAATCAATGATCATTTGATGCGACAGGTCATGGATCGTTTTCCGGGAGATACGGCAAAGCTTTCAAGAATGTCTATTATTGAAGAGGGCCCCGTCAAGCAGATTCGCATGGCTCATTTGGCGATTACCGGTTCTCATTCCGTAAACGGCGTTGCGAAAATACATACGAAATTGGTAGAAACAACGTTGGTCCCCGATTTTTATGAAATGTGGCCTGAAAAATTTAATAATAAAACAAACGGAGTGACCCCACGGCGGTGGTTGTTAGATTCCAATCAGGGACTTTCTAAATTTATTACAAAACATATCGGAGATGGGTGGATTACCGACTTATCGGAGCTTAAAAAATTAGAACCGCTTGCCGAAGATGATGTGGTTTTGGATGAAATTAACGCCATTAAACTTGAGAATAAAAAACAACTGGCAAAGATGATAGATCGTTTGACAGGTCTTAAAGTGAATGTGAACAGTATTTTTGATGTGCAAGTAAAACGTATTCATGAATATAAACGTCAATTGTTAAATGCGTTACATATCATTTATCAGTATCTGCAAATTATTGAAGACGGCATTCAAATGCGTGTCCCGAAAACTTATATTTTTGCAGGAAAGGCGGCTCCCAGCTATGAAATGGCAAAATTGATCATTAAGTTGATTAACAATATTGCCTCTGTCGTCAATAATGATCCGCGAGTTAAAGATCAATTAAAGGTTGTCTTTATACCGGATTACAAGGTTTCTTTAGCTGAAGTTATCTTCCCCGGAGCAGATGTCAGCGAACAAATTTCAACGGCCGGCTTTGAAGCTTCCGGAACCAGCAATATGAAGTTTATGATGAATGGGGCTTTAACGCTCGGAACATTGGATGGCGCCAATATTGAAATTATGAATGAGGCCGGAGCCGATAACTTCTATTTATTCGGTTTAACAGCCGAGGAGGTTAATGAACGTCATAAGAGTGACTTACATAAGCCGTGGGATTACTATAATCAAGATATCAAAATTAAGCGGGTTATGGATAGTTTAACATCCGGACTGTTTACGCCGAATGAAAGCAAAGATCTTTTTGCTCCTATTTTCCAAGATATCATGTTTAAGGATTATTACATGGTTTTGGCTGATTTTGAATCTTATGTTTCGGCTCAAGATAAAATTTCGACAGACTTTTTGTTGCGGAAGTCATGGGCTAAAAAGACTTTTCTGAATATTGCTCGATCCGGAAAATTTTCAATAGATAGAACGGTTCGTGAATATGCCCGAGATATTTGGAATATTAAATCAAGTTTGCCCGAGGAGTAGTTTAAAAGATGAAGGAAATTCGCTTCTTCCGTCGCAGAAAAGGAAAGGCGATTAAGTCTTCAAAAATGAAACTTTTAGAAGACTTATTGCCTCGATTAAAACCGGTTTTGCCCGAGGCGGGAAGTTTTTTTGAGATGGAAAATTTTTTTGGGATTCACCCTCGAGAGGTCTGGTTGGAAGTTGGGTTTGGGGGCGGAGAACATATAGCCGAATTGGCTCTCAGAAATAAGGATGTCGGGTTTTTGGGAGCTGAGCCGTTTTTAAACGGGGTTGTTTCCTTATTGGCCCATTTAAACGGTTCTCATCATGAACGAACCCGGAACACCGAATTGTCGGAAGATCGAGTAGACAATGTACGAATTTGGCCGGATGATGTGCGAGATTTATTTCCGTTTTTGAAAGACGGAACATTTCGTCGTGTATTTGTTTTGTTTCCGGATCCATGGCCTAAAGCACGTCATGCCGAGCGTCGTTTTATCAATCAGGCCAATCTGGTTCATCTTCATCGATTACTCAGTGATGATGGCCGTTTGTATGTTGCGACCGATGTTCCGGAATACGCCGATTGGGCTCTCGAGCAAGTTGAGATGAGCCAGCTTTTTGAGAAAGAAAATGAAAATACGGCCGTTCCCCCCGATGATTGGGTTCCGACACGCTATGAACAAAAGGGGATAAAAGCCGGAAGATCGCCGATTTACCTTATTTTAAAAAAAAAAGATAAATCTTTAAAATAACGCTTGACGAATATTGAAAAATACGCAAGAATATAAAACAAAGGAGAGACAGAATGAATTATAAAACAGTTAATATCAAAGACGGGAAAGAGATTGTTATCAGCGGTTCTTTTACGTTTCGGGATCATGATACATTTTTTGAAATCGTATCGTTAATTAAGAGTGCTCAAGATAAAAAGATCGTTTTTAATTTGGCCGAGTGTGATTTTATTGATTCGGCGGCTTTGGGAATGTTTGTGATTGCGCATGATGAGGCTTCTTCAAAATCTGTTTCTCTCTCTATCAAGGGCGTTAAAGGAAAAGTTAAAGACGTTATGTATGCCGCTCGATTCGATAGCTTATATGTCTTTGAAGATTAACTTTTAATTTTTTTATTAAAAAATATCATCGTCTCGCTACGGTGATATTTTTTTTATCGAATTAAAGGATGAATAGATTATGTGGTCGGATTTTGAACAGGGTATTCTCCCACGCAAGCCTCTGGGCAGAGAGGTTCGGTCGTCGTTACCGTTTGTTATACAAGACGGTATTTTATCACAGTTGATTGAAAGTTTGACCGGCGGTCCGATCGCTATTGCGATAGCTTTGTATTTGGGAGCCTCTAATGTACTGATCGGATATTTATTGGCACTTCCGTTTTTGTGTAATTTGGGGCAATTCCCCGGACTTTTACTGCTGGAAAAGTTTAAAACAAGAAAATTGTTATGCTTTTTGTTGTCTTCATCCGCAAGGTTGAGTTTTTTAGGCGTTGCCGTTCTTGTTTTTATTCCGAATATTCCCCATGCTCCGCTCATTTTGGCTTTTTTGTATACTTTCCGTTATGCGTGTACCGGATGTTCGTCAAGCAGTTGGAATTCTTGGATGAAGGATTTAATTCCCAGACAAATTTTGGGACGTTTTTTTTCAGTTCGATTCATGTTTATGGTTCTGACTTCTTTGATCGTCAGCTTGGCAACGGCGGGTGCCATTTATTTTTTGCCTATTGAAAAAAATTATTTATATGGAATTTTGGTTTTGATCGCCGGATTATCTTCATTTTACGGAATGTACGTTTTTTATCATATTGTGGAGCCGTTACCACAGGAAGATCCTTCAAAAGAAAGTATCTTTAAAAAATTTAAAATTGTTTTTAAAGATTCCAATTATGTTCGCCTGATTTTATTTTTAGGGGTGTTTAATTTTTCAATAAACTTGGCTGTTCCGTTTTTTTCTGTTTTTGTTTTAGAACGTCTCGGATTAAATTTAAGTATTGTTCTTATTTTGGTGACGATTACACAAATTTCAAGTATTTTAGTTATGCGTATTTGGGGGCTGATTGCCGATCGATTTAGTAATAAGT
>CALXPF010000065.1 GCA_944390205.1 uncultured Alphaproteobacteria bacterium | reverse complement strand
ATCTCTCCAAAACTGTTTCAAAAAAACGATCGTTTTTTTGCAACGCTTTTTGGATCAAAAAAACCTTGATTTTCTGCCACACTTTCGTGTATAAAAAAAGGATCCTTTTTTTGCGACAAAAAAGATCCATATAAGTGTTTGATTTTAAAAGTATTTATTTTAAAAATCGGCCTTGTTCACTCTATTTTTAAAATATTTTATTTTAAAATATTCTTATCTTGATTTTTGATGAAAATAATCACCCTTTATTCTTCAACACAAAAACTATTTACTCTGTCTCTCAATATGAAAATCGGGAAAGATATATCTTTTCTTGAAAAGAGTCGTTTTTAAGGACTTTATTTTTTCTTAAAAAGACTTTTTATTTTTTCAGCGATTTCAATGGCGGGATTAAAATAGCCCTGTACCTCCCCTTTAATACCGCTTCCCAACGGAACCGCATATCCCCCGTTGTAAAGAGATTGATGAAATCTTTTATGCTTTTCACTCATCATCTCATCCGGAGCAAAAATATATACAGGAACACCGCTTGCACAACATTCAGAGCACATCGAAATAGAATCACCCGTCACAACGATCATGTCTGCCCAGGCCAACAATCCGAAATAAGGATTTTCTCCCAAATCTCCAAATTGATAAAAGAACATTTTATCATGTGGCAAGCGCTGTAATAAAATTTTCACAACTTCATGGGGCGTTCGTCTGGAAGTTGTCACAAGGACAGACCGTGGTTTTAAAGCCAAAACCTGTTTCACCAACTCTTCCGCCATTTGAACCGTAAATGGTTTATCTTTTGTCGCACCACCGACAATCAGAGACAGTCGTAAAGAGGGATACTTTTCAAAAACAGTTCGCCATTTTTCTTTTTCTTGTTTTAAGCGATCAACCGTCACACGGTGCGGAGAACCGACAACCCGCATAACATTTAAAGCGCGATTATCATGAAATGAATCATGCTCCGGCAAAACAACGATATCTGCCTTTTTAAAACCGCTCATTCCGGGATTCATTATTTGAACGACTTTTGTTTTCCCCTGAGACTTTTTTTTGATATATAAGGCCGCGGGAAAAGAACGGCGACCGGCACTTAAGACAACATCCGGCCACGGCTCATGTAATTGCATTTGGCTTTTTGAATCAATCCCGATTAAAGATGATCTCCTCAAAAAATTTGGCAATCGAATCCATTTATTATATCTGATTTCTTTTTCCTCGGTTGGCCAATTCAATGCTTCGGCGATTCCCCTTAATTGATTGAGGTTTCCCATACGATCATCTGCCAATATCCATACTTTTTTTGACATTTTTACCCTACTCTATTTCAAAAAGGTCTTCTTGAATCGACAGAAGTAAATTGTCATGATTCTTCTTTGGAATCACAACAATATTTTCTTTGACAATTCCAAAAGACTCTGCCATTTCCAAAGAGGCTTCCGAATCTTTTTCACCAATAAAATGTATTTGGGGTAATGTTAAAAAGGCCTCCTTAAAATCAGCTAAATTTAAAGATTCCGTCAAGGGGGGAATCCCCTGCTTTTTTGCCCATTCTTTTTGGTCTAAAATACCACCGACCGTCACAATCTTTTGAATATAATCAAGATGTTTAATTGCAATTAAACCAGCCACTTGAGCTCCCCCTCCAACCCCGATTAAAATGACACGATCTGTCTGTGCTTTTTTCATGAGTGAGAGAATCGATCGATCTAAACTTCCAATATTTTCGGTGCTATATCGCCCCGTCGTCCAACAAGCCGTCGTGCACCTATCGGTTTGTAAATACTGACAGGGACGAGCCAAATAAACCACATTGGGGAAGGGATCCGCTGCCGCAACCTTTCGAACACGTGTTGAGACGGGATTGGGATTGTCCGGCGTTCCATCTTCTTCAATATAAACCTTCAGCGTTTCCCCCGGCTTTTCAATTTTATACCACGACGACACAATATGAGGCGGTGCAACAATTGTTTGAAATCGCATATCCGTCAACGGATTTTGGGAGGCACACCCCGTTAATAAAAAAACAACACCGATACAATGAATCACTCTTTTAAACATAAACCCATCATATCAAAATCCATCTCTCTTGACAAGTCTTCTTTCCCTACTTATTTAAACTATGTTGAGTAAATACCGAAAGGAGGGGAGTCAATATGCCGGGATGTGGATGCGGAACAAAGAAGAAATAGTTCCCAAATACAAAAAAAGCGCCAATTTTTATTGGCGTTTTTTTCTAATCAGAAACATAATCAGACAAATATGTCTTAATGTCATTCAACTCCTGAATCAACTTATCCGTGGCCTTATTTGAAACAAGGGCTGCGCTCCCTTCTTGAAGTGAATCGGGATCTTCCATCTTGAGTCGTTTTTGAACTCCTTTAATCGTATATCCTTCTTTATAGAGATAATCTCGAATTCTAGCCAATAAAACAACATCTTCGGCTTGATAATATCGGCGTCCCATTCTTTTTAACGGTTTGATCTGATGGAACTGAGTCTCCCAAAAACGCAGAACGGAAGCAGGGATCTGTAAAAGATCCGCTACTTCCGTAATTGTTCGATAGGCATTTTCTGCCTTCATAAACTCCTTCTCCTTTTACTTTGAAGCGTTTTTTAATGCACTTTTCAATGTATTGGAAGCCTTAAACGAAACGACTGTTCTCGGCGTAATCGTATGCTTATCTCCCGTCTTGGGATTGCGACCCACCCGCTCTTTTTTCGCATGCGGGATAAAGCTGGCAAACTTTGAAATCTTTACCGTTTCCCCTTGTTGCATTGCATAAATAATATTCTGCAAAATCTGTTCAATCAATTTAAAAGATTCGGCGTGGGAAAACCCTAATTCATGATAAATTGCTTCGGCAATATCCGCTCTTGTAATTGTTTTTTGTGTCATTTTGTTCGTCCTTTATCTTTTAATTTTTTGTTAGAATGTCATAAAAATACAAAATATGCAAGTAGTTTTTAGAATCTGATTAAACCACCGGCCCATGTAAAACCACCACCCATGGCCTCGATCAAAACAAGATCTCCCGCTTTTATCTTTTGAGAAGAAACGCCCTCATATAATGCCAGCGGAATAGAGGCCGCCGATGTATTCCCCTGATCCGGCAACGTCAGGATCACACGATCCATCGAGAAACCCAGCTTTTTGGCTGTTCCCTCAATAATTCGACTATTCGCTTGGTGCGGAACCAAAAAATCAATTTCATCGGGAGAAACACCGGTCTGTTGCATAACCTCTCCTGCCACCTCAGATAAATTGAGTACGGCATGCCGAAAAACTTCTCGTCCCTCCATCCGAATATATCCGACTTTTTGTGTCGACGAAACCCCACCCGTCGATTGCAACAAAGAGCGATAGTCGCCGTTCGAATGCAAGACAATATTCAAGATCCCCGTATCTGTTTTATCTCCCGAACCCGTCTCTGCCCCAAGAACGACCGCACCGGCTCCGTCACCAAACAAAACACACGTATTCCGATCTGTCCAATCCACGATTCGAGACAATGTCTCTGCCCCGATTACAAGAGCTCGTCGAACGGTTCCCGTTCTGATAAATTGATCCGCAACGGATAAAGCATACATAAACCCGGAACAGACGGCCTGAATATCAAAAGCAAAACCCTTTTTCATCCCAAGAAGAGATTGAACGCGTGTTGCCGTTGCCGGCAACGTATCATCCGGAGTCGTCGTTGCCACGATCAAAAGATCCAAAGAATCAGCACTGATTCCGGCGTTTTTCAAGGCCTCTTTTCCGGCTCGGACAGCCAAATCAGAAGTCAACTCATGGTCCGCAGCAATGTGGCGCTCTCGAATACCGGTACGCTCCCGAATCCACTCGTCACTCGTCTCAACCATTTGCTCCAAATCGGCGTTTGTCATCTTTTTTTCCGGCAAATACCCGCCCAATCCGAGAATTTTTGATCTGATCATGAGGCCCCGTTTCTTCTATTGTTTATGTAATTCTTCCGATAAAATATCCGTCACATCCATAACGGTACGTAATTCTTCCTTGATTTTATCACACAAATGGTTTCTGGTCATATGGATAGCGGATTCAACCGCATACGAGAACGAAAACGCATCTGCTCCGCCATGGCTCTTAACCGAAATGCCGTTTAAACCCAAAAACATGGCCCCATTATAAATACGCGGATCCATCTTTTTCTTAAGCTGTCGCAACGCGGGAGTCGCCAACAAAAAGCCGATTTTAGAAACAATTGAACTTCGCACGGCCTCTTTCAGTGAAGAGGTAATAAATTTGGCTGTTCCCTCAATTGTTTTCAAGGCAACATTCCCCGAAAACCCGTCTGTCACAAAAACATGGACGGCACCGTGTCCGATATCGTTCCCCTCAACAAAACCCTTAAAGTTTATCTTATCGCCAAACCCCTTTAAAACCGTTGAGGCCTCTCGAATCTCATCCCGACCTTTTGTTTCTTCCGAACCGATATTCAAAAGACCGATAGAGGGCTTCTCTACCTGAAACAAGACACGATAAAGAACATGACCCATAATGGCAAATTCGACTAAATTTTGCGAATTGCATTCGGCATTAGCGCCCAAATCCAAAGCAACAACCGGACCCTGAAGAGAGGGTAAAACCGCTGCTATGGCGGGGCGATCAATTCCGGACAAAGTTCCCAGACAAATTTTGCTCATAGCCATCAAGGCGCCGGTATTACCGGCCGACACGACGGCATGCGCATATCCGCTTCGAACCGACATAATAGCCTTCCACATACTGCTCTCTCGACCGGAACGAACGGCAACAGAGGGCTTATCATCCCCCTTCACCACCTGAGTCGTCGGATGAATTTTAAACCGATCCGCAGCCAGCTGATACTTGGCCGTCAATGCCTCTAATTGCTTTTCGTCTCCGAATAACAAAAAGAAGACATCCGGATTTCTCAAGGCCGCCCGACTAACTCCGTCAACGATTGCTTCCGGAGCATTATCTCCGCCCATGGCATCAATTGATATGGTTAACGTATCGCTCAAAGGGTTTCCCTTCTATTCTGCGTTTTTCTCTTTCACGATAATTTCTTTTTTGTTATATGTCCCACAAGCCTCACAGACATGGTGCGGACGAACCAATTCACCGCATTTCGGACATTCAATACATGCATTGGAACCTAACGCCAAATGAGACCGACGCATATTCTTTTTTGATTTTGATGTTTTCTTCTTTGGTACTGCCATTTTAAACTCTCATAATTTATTTTTGTTCACCATAAGATATCCACTCGATATCTCTCCTTAAAATAGGCCTCTATTTATACACAATTTTTATTTATTTTGCAAGCTCTTTTTTAATTTGGACCGGAAAATCTGTCCGATACATTCTTCCGTCAATTTAAAAAACGGTTCCCGCCCCTTACGGTATCGGTGAAATAATTCTTTGCTTTTCCACAATACTTACCGGAACATCTGCGGCCTTGACAGGCTTGAAAAAGAGATTCAGGTCTTCCGTCATGGTTTGACGAAAATTTTTCTTTTCATTATCAGGCATCAACCGACCCTCGGTTGAAACCAAAATTTCAGTCTGTGAGGTATCTCCGACAGAATTAATCGTACCGGTTCCCGATCGAATAAGATAAGAGCTGTTGCCGTCAAAAAAGTCTTTTTGATTCCCCTTCTTCTGATCCACACGCTTAACAGTCACATTGCTTAACTTCAATTCTCCGTTTCGAATACTGATCCGATCCTCCCGTAACTCAATCGGAATTTGCAAACTCCCCTTTCCGGAAACAGACAAATTCGGAATTGTTAAGTACGGATTCATAAGAGATAAATCAAAATCACTGTTTTTTAAATAAACCGTCATTAAGTTCAACTTATATGGGATTAAAGCCGAATCGATTGTTAACGGAATACCGCCGGCCTCAGCCGAAAATGAATTGAGGCGCATCAACTGAGTATCAAACTTAACGGTTGCATTTAAATTCTGTAGTTGGAAAGGACCTTTCACCGTTTTTACAAAAATCTGCTGATTCCCCAAGCTGACAAACGGAAATAATGATTGCGCCGCCAAAACGGTATTAAGCTTCCGAACTTTAACATTGGCTATATCAAAATCGACATTTTCAAACGAAATGTAGATAGGGCCTTGAATCTGTTTGCCACCCTTCCAACTAACATTTCCCAATGCCGAAATCCGACCGGAAGCATTGGAAATTTTCTCAGGGAACAATGCCGAAAAGACAAAAGGACGCTGTGAAATTTTTTTCAGTTCAAAGGGCTCAACCAGAACATTGCCCGAAAACTCTCTTTTGGGAAAATTAGAAACACCCGAGAATGAAGCCTTAAATACATCATTATACGCAGAGACCATTGCTTTTGTGTCAAAGCCCTCTTTGTTGACAACCAATTTAAACGGTTGTTTAATGAGCTCACTTTCTTTCAAAAAGAAAGAAGGTGTTTCAAATTGAAAGCTGATATTCGGATCAAAAATATCTCGTGCCGATAAACGAGCTTTCTTAATAATTTGATGCGGGGTTTCGTAATCAAATTGTTTAATATCTAAACGAGCCTGCCTTGTTTGATTCCCGAGATTATAATGTCCCACCAAAGCAGCGTCTTTGATCTCCAAATTCATCGTATTGTTGGGGGATGTTTGATATCCTTTAAAATTCATTTGCTTAATTGCCAAATTAAAATTAATTCGATCCCCCTTCCAAGAAACCGTTTGGGCATTTTTATCTGCCGGCAACAGTACAAGAGAATAATCGTTTGTTGACTGAATAACATCCGATCCGATATTCACCTTAGAATTACGAATATAAATGGTGGAAGGTTCTTTTAAACGGTACTGGCAACTCAATTTTTCACAGGACATACTCCCCTTTAGACTTCCCGACAAATTCGTTAAAGATAAATTTTCCGTATGAAATGATTGAACCGTCAACCGAACGGGCTTGACCGTTTCATAATTTGTAAAAGAATTTATTTTTAATCCCTCAAAAGAAAGGCGAATGGTAGAATTCAATTCTTTTGTTCGATCGTATGGATCCGAATTAACAAAAGAGAAAACAGTCTCTCCCGTATATAAATCTCCCTTCCCGCGCGTTAAATTAATTCCGATACTTTGCGAATTTTTACCAAGAGACAATGAGGCCTTCCCTTCAATACCCACAAGGCGCAATCCCTCTGTCTTAAGGGTGAATTTTCCGGTTAAATTTTCAGGCGAGCGTCTCGGCAATGTCATCGTTCCACTGGGTATATCCACCGTCCAAATTTTTTGTTTTTGTTTTTCCGAAACGGAAACCGTTCCCATAATATTGATGTCGTCTTGTTTGATAAAAAACGGAATACTGATATTCGCTCCGTTTTCGTAAACACCCGTTAAAGAAAAATTAATAGGAATTTTATAGGATTGTCCCTTCACTTCCAAAACCGCATTTGAAACAACCAAAGAATCGACCCGAACCCCTCTTTGTCCAATTCGGTTTTGATTAAGGTTCATCAAAACCGCCGGCAAATGCCCCAAATCAACCTTAGCCTCTCCCTCCTTAACAACCAGTTTAACTCCGTCCAAGACAACGACTTTCACGCGTTTTTGCAAGAAATCCGAAAAAGTCGAATGAATCACAACACTTTTAATCTGGTACGACCCCTGAGGATC
>CALXPF010000064.1 GCA_944390205.1 uncultured Alphaproteobacteria bacterium | reverse complement strand
CCCCGTTCAGGGGAAGCCAGTGGTAAAGGCTTATAGCCGCATATGAAGAACCCCGCGTTTTACGCGGGGGTATCTTTGCCTCAGCCGAGAAGAATTTCTCTATTTAAGAAGCATTTTAAAATCAACAACGACGGCTCTGTCTTGTGTCACCAAAACGGGATTCCCGTCAATAGCTTTAATCTCCGGTATTTCCAAAACCACCTGTTGTATTTTTTTCAATGTATCGGCGAGGGGTTTGACGGCCTTGGGGTCTTCTCCGCGGACGCCGTTTAAAATCGTCCCCACTTTGGTTTCTTTGATCATTGTGTCAAAGTCTGCTGCCGGTAAGATACGAAGTGTCGTATCTTTCATAACTTCCGTATAAATACCGCCGGTTCCGAAAACCATGACTCGGCCGAATGTTTTGTCCGAATTGACGCCGATAATCGTCTCGGTTGCTTTCACGATCATCTCTTGAATGAGAATGCTTGCCCCTTTTAAGGCAAACTTATTGATGGAGTCGGTTAAACCATTCCAAGCCTCATCAAAAGTTGCTTGATCATGAATGTTCAGATAGATTCCTTTCATCTCTGTTTTGTGTAAAGCATCAGGAGCGGATAACTTCAAAACAACGGGAGCGGGGAAGATTTTTTCAACGAATGAAAAGGCTTCTTCTTTGCTTGTAAAGTTGCCGCTTTTGGGGTAGTCGATTCCGTAATGGTCCATAATTTTGTTAACGGTTGTTTGTGGTAAACTGGCCAACCCATTTTGAATCGCGGTTTGAATTTCCGCTTTGATTTGTTCGGGAACGTCCCGTGTTTCGACTTGAACATCAGAAACACCTCGATAGGCCATTTGAGCCTTTAACAGGCCGAGCAAACGAACAATATCAATCGGATATTCATAATTCAGGATGTGATTTTTATCTAAAATATCTCGTCCTTGACGAACTTTGACACCGCCGACAAAACAGGCAAAAATATTGACATCTTTGTATTGCGGGGCAAGACGAGCGATGACTTCTGCCGTCCCCGGTGCATCCGTGACCATTTGCGGGGTCAGTAAAACAAGAATATTTTTATATTCCCCGCTTTCACATAGGATTTTCAGGGCGGTTTCGTATCGATCTGCCCGTGCATCGCCGATCACATCAACCGGATTCCCTAAAGCGGCTTCAGGAGGCAGGGAGGCTTTTAAAAGAGCAATTGTTTTTTCGCTGGGGCGAGCCAAATCAAGACCGGCATCTTCACACAGATCGCTTGTCAGAACCCCGACTCCTCCCGCATTTGTCAAAACAGCTAAAGATCCGTCAAATTCCGTGTGATGGACATTTTGCAAAATTTCCAAAAGACCGAACATATCTCTTGTTGTATAAGCTTGAATGGCTCCGGATCCTTTAAGAGCAATCTCCAAAACACGATAGTTTGGAGCCAAGCTCCCCGTATGAGACAAACTGGCGGCTTGTGCTTTTTGAGATTTCCCCGGTTCCAAAATAACAACCGGTTTTACTTTAGAAACTTCTTTTAAAATTTTAAGGAAGTTTTTCCCGTTTTTGAGGGATTCCAAGTAGAAGATAAATGCTTTTGTTTGGGGATCCGACTTTAAAGCTTCCAACAAGTGATCTTCTGCGAGTAAGGCCTTGTTCCCGATTGAAATAAAGTGAGAAAAGCCAATACCCTTTTCGCGAGCCCAATCCATCAAAGCTGAGCAATAAGCGCCGGATTGAGAAATAAAGGCAACATTTCCTTTCCCCGGAAATCCATCGGCAAAGCTGGCATTTAAATGGGTAAATGTCGAAATATGTCCCAAGCAGTTCGGACCCAATAAATTGATCCCGTGTTCCATACATTTACGAGCTATTTCATTTTCCAAATCATGATTTCCGATTTCCCCGAAACCGGCCGTAATGATGCTGATGTTTTTTGTTTTGTTGGCAATGGCATCATCAATAACCGGCATCGTAAATTTAGCAGGAACAACAATAACGACAAGATCCAGTTCCTCAGGAACATCTTTAACGCTTGCAAAACAAGGTTTTCCATACAGCTCCTGTCCGGCACATTTAGGGTTAATGGCATATAAATGCCCTTGAAAGCCGGCATCTATCACATTATTAAAAACAACGGCTCCGAGTTTGGAGGGATCATTTGAAACGCCGACAACGGCGAGACTTTTGGGATTAAAAAAAGAGTCTAAAGACATGATTTGTTTTCCTTTCATTTCATTGATAATTGAGATGACGGAACTATACAAAAGAAAGAGCTGTCTGTCAAGCTTCAAGGCACAAGAGAAACGCAAAGAATTTTTATTGTAAAAAATAGCATGAGCCTCTTGTGTCATATTGTAAAAGAAAGAACGGATTATTTTGAAAAGGTTATGCTTTTTTGTTGCGTTCACTGTTTAAAATCCTGTATATTGGTTCTGATTTAAATGGGAAAATAACAACTATGACAAAAACTTCTAAACATCTTCTTTTGCTGGTCACGTTTTTAGTGGGGTATATTAGTTTATCCGTTGAGTTAATTGTTTTAAGACAACTCGGAAATTTTGTCGGATCCAACGCGCTCATTGCATCGATTATCATCGGCGTTATTTTAGGCTTTATGTCTTTAGGGTACTACGTGGGATCTGTTTCTTCGATTGCCCAACAAGGGATACGTCGGGAAATTGTTTCTGACCTTTATAAAATTTTAATCATGATTATACTGAGTTGTAGTTATATTTTGTTATCCTTTTACTTTGATTTTTTGTTGCTTGTCGGGATTAAATCTCGTATTTCTCAGACATTTATTTTCTCTTTTTTGTTTTTATCGGCGCCGTCTTTTTTCTTTGGAAAAATTACTTCGTTAGTCAGTCGATTTTTACATCGTTCCGATCGTCATTATACGGGTCGTTTTATGGCGGTTGATACGATTGGATCGGTTTTGGGCTCCTTGATAACAACACTTGTTTTAATGCCGGTTATCGGTGTGAGTAATACGGTTATTTTTTTGCTTTGCTTAACAGCGGTGACGCTGATTGTTGTTTCTCAAAAATGTAATTATTTTCTTTTAATTTTATTAATGGTTTTCGGCATTGGTTTTAATGTGCCTTTTTTGCTAAAAAAGACTTTTTTTATTGTGTCTGAAAATGCCGTATCAACAATTGCCGTTGTTCCGACAGATCATAATCATTCCAAATTATTTATGATGGATCGTGCATATTCTTCTAAAATAACGGATGATCCGGATTTAATGTTTCCGTATGTTCGGTATATTGAAGAACATTTTATAGATTCTCTGCCCAAAGACAGGCAACGTCATATTTTAATTTTGGGCGCCGGTGGTTTTACAATGGGATTGAATGATACGTTTCATCAATATACGTTCGTTGATGTTGATCCGGATTTAAAAGAAATTGCGGAGAAAGAGTTTTTAAAAACGAAATTGTCCCCAAATAAACAGGTCGTCATTCAAGATGCTTTTCAGTATTTAAAAGATGGGACGGAATTATTCGATTTAATTATTATTGATACGTTCTCCGGTCGGGAAATACCGCAAAATTTGGTGACGCAAGAGTTTTTTACCCGTGTTCTGCATAGATTGGCCCCGCGAGGCGCTATTGTCATGAATGTTATTACTTCTCCGACTTTTTCGGATCTTTTCAGTCAACGGTTTGATGCGACGGTCAGATCTGTTCTCAATAAAAATTTATCTCGTCAAGTACTGGATTCGTTTAACCCGTGGATTTTTGAGGAGAAACAGGTCAATGTGTTATATATGTATTTTGATCGAGAGGGGGATCCGGAAATATATACAATGGATAAAAATCACTCTTTTTTAGATAAACCGATGTGATAAAAACGATTAAGATCCGTTTATTTGGCATTTATTAAGCGGAAGCTGTTGACAAAAAGCCATAGAGATCATAATCTAACACTATGTCGGAAGAACAAAAGGCAATCTTTTTATATCATGTAAAGCAAACGGACTTGGAATTGATTTTTCAAGGGCGGTTTGATTGTTTTCAGGATTCTTCTTTATTGTCTCGAGTTATTGAAATTATTCAACAAAAACAAATTAAGCGTGTTGTTATCCAAACAAAAGATGTTTTAGGTTGGGATTCTTCATTGGCGATTATTTTATATCGTGTCAGAAAAGAAACCGAAAGAGTGCACATTCCGATTGTTTGGACAGAAAGCACAACGGGTTTGAAGCGACTGATTGAATTGGCCTTTTCCGTGGATCGAAAACCGCCCGTTGTTCAAAAGAAAACCTTGTCGTTTTTAGAACAGATTGGAAAAACCGGCGTTTTGATCTATCAAAGTTGTTGTGCCGGATTCTCTTTTTTGAAAGAAGTCATGCTCTCTCTCGGTCGGTTATTGAGCGGACGAGCCGTGATTCGAAAGGTTGATTTTTTGTTTGCGTTGGAAGATGCCGGTTATAAAGCGGTTCCGATTGTTTCTTTGATCAGTTTTATGGTCGGATTGATTTTGGCTTTTGTCGGGGCCGTTCAATTAAAAGTTTTCGGCGCTCATATTTATGTTGCCAGTCTTGTGACGATTGGAATGACCCGAATTATGGGCGCTATTATGATCGGTGTTATTATGGCCGGTCGGACCGGAGCCTCTTATGCCGCAGCCATTGGAACAATGCAGGTTAATGAGGAAGTAGATGCCTTAAAAACAATGGGTATTTCCATTTCTGATTTTTTGGTTTTACCACGCGTTTTGGCATTAACGTTGACGATGCCTTTTTTAACAATTTTGGCTGATTTTATGGGAATGATCGGTGGCGGAGCCGTTGGGGTTTTTATGTTGGGGATTGCACCGCAGGAGTACTGGAAATTATCTGTTGAAGCTCTTTCTTTGTCCCATTTTCTGGTCGGTGTTTTTCACGGACTTGTTTTTGGTGTTGTCATTGCCCTTTGTGGGTGTTATTACGGTGTTCATTCGGGGCGAGATGCGAACAGTGTCGGTGTTTCAACAACAAAAGCCGTTGTTTCCGCCATTGTGTGGATGATTGTCATGACGGGTTTGATTACATTGGTGTGTGAGGTGATCGGAATATGACAAACAAGGCACAAATTATCGCGCGTCATCTGACGGTCGGATACGAAAATTTTGATTTACTCAAAAATGTTGATTTTGAAATTAACGAACATGATATTTTTGTTATTATGGGCGGAAGCGGATGTGGAAAAAGCACATTGCTGAGAGTTTTAACGGGTTTGAAGGAGCCTAAGGGCGGTGATATTCTGATTGACGGGAAAAATTTTACAAAGTCTTCTTTTGTTGAGAAAGAAAAACTGATGCATCGATGCGGTATTTTGTATCAGGGGGGAGCCTTATTCAGTTCTATGACTTTGGCGGAGAATATTGCTCTTCCTTTACAGCAATATTCTGATTACGGGGCGAGTGAGATTGCGGATTTAGTCTCGTTTAAGTTATCATTGGTCGGTTTGAGCGGGTATGAAGACTATTATCCTTCCGAAATCAGCGGCGGAATGAAAAAAAGAGCCGGATTAGCCAGAGCTCTGGCATTGGATCCGGAAATTGTTTATTTCGATGAACCCTCGGCGGGGTTGGATCCGATTAGCTCCAGATTGTTAGATGATTTAATTTTGGATTTGAATCAAAGTTTGGGGACGACTATCGTGTTGGTGACACACGAATTGAGTTCGATTTTTGCAATCGGAAATAATTCCATTTTTTTAGATCCGACCACTCAAAGTATTATCGCGAGAGGAAATCCGAAAGATCTTGTGAAGAATCCTCCGAATGAGCAGGTTCGTTTATTTTTAACACGAGGAGAGACAAAACATGGTTAGAAAGCCGAATATCAAGATGATTGGTCTTTTTATGGTTATAAGCTTTTTTTTGTTGTTATCAACGTTGGGCTTTTTATTGAGAGATAAATTTTTTGTGGATCAAAATACGATTGTCGTTATGTTTTTTGAGGAATCCGTTAAGGGGTTGAGTGTTGGATCTTCGGTTGTTTTTAAAGGTGTTGAGATTGGAAAGGTCACAAAAATTGATCTTGTGACGAATCCGGAGACGTTTGATTTCAGTATTCCGGTTTTCGCTCAAATTTATGATCGTGAAATTAAGGATAAAGGGCAATTAAGGAATCGAAAAGAAATGTTGGATTTATTGGTATCCAAAGGCTTGCGTGCTCGGCTTACCACACAAAGTTATTTAACAGGGCAATTAATGATTGAATTGGAAATGTTGCCGGATGTTCCGGCCGTATCCAAAACATCGAGTTATCCGTTTTTGGAAATTCCGACAACATTATCTCCGATCGGTGAATTTTCAAAAGGGATACAGGATATTCCCGTTAAACAAACATTTGAAAAAGTAAATTTATTTTTTGATACATGGAATAAAGAACTGCCCGTTTTATTACCGCAAGTTGAGAAGCTGGTTGCCAATATGGATCTTTTTGTTAATAAAAACAGTAAAATAAGTACCGAAACATTGCGTCGTTTAAATCAAACATTAACTGATATCAGTCGGGCGGCGAAGTCGCTTCAAAATTTTACGGATTATGTTGAGCAACATCCGG
The DNA here is from genome assembly GCA_944390205.1 of uncultured Alphaproteobacteria bacterium. Taxonomy (GTDB): domain Bacteria; phylum Pseudomonadota; class Alphaproteobacteria; order CAAHEQ01; family UBA3637; genus CALXPF01. The sequence continues at coordinate 1,116 of CALXPF010000064.1, read as the reverse complement.
AATCGCTGTTGAAAGGGAAGAAACGTTAGATGAAAAAGAAATTATTTTTGTTGATTGGGTGCTTGGGAATGATAACGGCTTGTGTCGGAGGACGCTCTCCCGTATCATCTTTTTATATGCTTCAGGCCGATTCTTCCGTTTCAAAACCGGATTTGGCTTTTACGAAAACGGTCGGGGTTGATACCGTTTCTTTGCCGGATTATTTGGATCGCCCTCAAATCGTCACGTTTAAGACGGATATGGTTGAGCTGAATGTTGATGAATTTAACCGGTGGGGGGACAGCTTAGATACGATGCTTCAACAAGTGATTGTTGATGATCTATCGGCTCAATTTCCGAATGCAACGATTGATCTGTTGACTTCGGGAGAATATGGAACGACTCCCTTGACAGTAAAGATCACAATCAACCGATTGGGGGGTATTTTAAATCAAACGGTCTTGTTGGATGCATCATGGCAAATTGTCGATCAAGATGATCGAGTTTTAATCCAAAAAAGGACTCAACTCACGGACTCCGTGTCGGAAGGATATGTGGGATATGTCAAGGCTCAAAGTCGTCTCATATCCGATTTGTCTCTCGAAATCGGGCAACATTTGGTACGCTTGAAAGTTAAATAGGGCAACAAAAATAAGAATAGGTGATTTTCGGGGAAAAGAGACGGTTGTGTATTGATTTTTGTTTTTGAACATCTTATTTACTGGTTAAAAGGGGGATGTAAAAAAAATGACAGATCAATCAAGTCGGAAAGAGAAAATTAAATACACGTTGGATATTTTGGAAGATATCATGACAATCGTTGTTTCCTTAGGTGCAATCAGTGGGACGCTTCTTGCATATAAAAACGGATTTTGGCATGAGTTGAGGCATGTTGTTAATCGATATCATGAGCGATTTTTAGAGGAAGAAGCGGGACATTCCGATAAAGACATGATTCTGGATTTACTGAATAAAATTGATGCAAAAGCTGATCATCTTATTTCCCAAACACCGGATCATGAAGCAATAGGGAGACCGCCTTCCTCCGCGCAGTAGATAATCGGTAATTTTGGGAATTTCTTTTGTTGATTTTCCAGACGCATCATTAAATTTAGAACAAAATACAAAAATACAAGT
>CALXPF010000063.1 GCA_944390205.1 uncultured Alphaproteobacteria bacterium | reverse complement strand
TGGCGCGTTGAACGGCCTTAAAGCGTGTCTCTTGCTCCATAAATTCGGCAACGGGACGTGTCGGTTTGCTATCCAACTGGAATGGATTCAAACCTTGTTGTGCTCGTCTCGGATCAAAACGATACAACGGCCATAATCCTGTTTCAACAGCTAACTTCTGATGTTCCAGACCATGCTTTCCAATATCGTATCCATGTGAAATACAGTGACTGTAGGCAATGATCAAAGAAGGACCATCAAAAGATTCTGCCTCATTCATGGCTTGTAAAGCATGCATATCTTTGGCACCCAAAGAAATGCTGGCAACATAAACACCGCCTGAAGACATGGCAATCATGCCGAGATCTTTACGGGGCAATTCACTGCCGGCAATTGCAAATTTGGCCGAAGCACCGATCGGTGTCGCTTTTGATCTTTGTCCACCCGTGTTGGAATAAACTTCGGTGTCCATAACCATGATATTGACATTCTTTCCGGAATACAAAACATGATCCAAACCACCGTAGCCAATATCATAAGCCCAACCGTCTCCGCCTAAGATCCAGACGGACTTCTTTAAGAGATAATCGGCGTTTTCAAGCAAAAGATTTGCTTTCTCCGTATTCAAAGATTTTAATTTATTCTTTAATTCTTGAACACGCTTTCTTTGATCTTGAATGCCTTGTTCCGTTGATTGATCGGCATTGACAAGGGCGGTCACAAGGTCATCACCTAAGTCGGCAGACAATTCTTGCAATAATTGAATCGCAAAGGCTGTCTTAGAATCAACACTTGTTCTCATACCCAAGCCAAATTCGGCGTTATCTTCAAACAAGGAGTTGGCCCAAGCCGGTCCTTGACCTTTCTCGTTTTTAGCATACGGAGTTGTCGGTAAATTACCGCCGTAAATAGACGAACATCCGGTTGCGTTTGCTACGATCAAACGATCCCCAAAGAGCTGTGTCATCATTTTGACGTACGGAGTTTCACCGCATCCGGCACAAGCCCCTGAGAATTCAAAGAGAGGACGTAATAAGGCCAGAGATTTAATTTGCTTTGTATTCAACTTTGTTCGATCGGCATCTGGTAATTTCATGAAGAAATCAAAGTTCTTGATGTCATCATCCAAGTGTTTTTTTTTTTTTTTCATGTTGATCGCTTTTTTGGTTGGATCTTGCTTGTTCTTAGCCGGACAAACTTGTGTACACAAAGAACAACCCGTGCAATCTTCCGGAGCGACTTGAACAACCCATTTCTCTCCCGGAAATTCCTTTCCTTTGTAGTCGGCGCATTTAAATCCTTCCGGAGCGTCTTTTAACAAATCAGGAGAGAAGACCTTGCTTCTGATAGCTGCGTGCGGACAAACGGAAGAGCATTTTCCGCATTGGATACAAACGCTCGGATCCCATTCCGGAATTTCAGTGGCGATACGACGTTTTTCATATTTTGCCGTGTCTGTCGGCCAAGTCCCGTCTGCAGTCCATTCAAAAGCGCTGACCGGTAATTGATCTCCGCGTCCTTCAATAATCGGACCCGTCACTTTCTTTAAGATTTCGGGAGCGGTTTCCGGAACACCCGGTTGGCGATGTAATTTTGAATTAACCTGACCGACCGGAATTTCATGTAAGTGTTCCAAAGTGGCATCAACGGCTTTAATGTTGGCATCCACAATTTCCTGACCTTTTCTGGCATAAGTCTTTTGAATGGCCTTTTTAATTTTCGCAATGGCCTCATCTTTTGGTAAAACGCCGGAAATGGCAAAGAAACACGTTTGCATGATTGTGTTGATTCTACGTCCCATTCCTGTTTTGTCAGCAACTTCTACGGCATTGATGGCATAGAGTTTAATATTCTTGTCGACAATCTCTTGTTGCACTTCAATCGGTAAGCTATCCCAAACCTTATCTGTCGGTTCCGGACAGTTTAACAAAAAGACGGCATTTTTACTGGCAAATGTCAGGACATCCGTTTTAAACAAGAACGGCATATGGTGACATGCAACAAAATCCGCTTGATCAATCAAATAAGGGGCCTTGATCGGCTCTTTTGAAAAACGCAAATGAGAGGTTGTCATACCACCGGATTTTTTGGAATCGTACACAAAGTAGGCTTGACCATAATAATCTCCGTCATCTGCAATAATCTTAATGGAGTTTTTATTGGCACCGACCGTTCCGTCAGATCCCAATCCGATAAACACGGAGCGACTGACATTGTCAGATTCAATATTAAAACTCGGGTCATATGTCAGTGACAAGTTTGTCACGTCATCTTCAATTCCGACCGTAAAGTGAGATTTTGTTGTATTTTCAAAAACTGCTTTAACCATTGCCGGTGTGAATTCTTTTGAAGATAATCCATAGCGACCACCCAATACTTTAGGCATTTTTTCAATTTTATCTTGTGCGGCGGCTTCGGATAATGTTGAGACAACATCCAAATAAAGAGGCTCACCGACAGAACCCGATTCTTTTGTTCTATCCAAAACAGAAACATATTTAACAGTCTTGGGCATTGCTTTAATGAAAGCTTCTTTGGGGAACGGACGATACAAGTGAATGCCGATAACCCCATATTTTCCGCCGTTTGCATTGAGTACTTTTACCGTCTCTTCCGTTGTCTCGACAGAGGATCCCATTGCTACGATAATGTGTTCGGCATCTGTGGCTCCGGCATATTTGACAAGGCTGTATTCTCGTCCCGTCACCTCTTTAAATTTCTTCATGGCTTCTTCAACATGTTTCGGACAAGCCATGTAGTATTTGTTTGCCGCCTCTTTAATTTGGAAGAAAACATCCGGATTTTGAGCTGTTCCTCTGATCTTCGGATTTTCCGGATTAAGAGCATTTTTCGCCGTAAAGTCGGTTGGAATTCCATCCATTAATGCTTTTAAGTCATCATCACTTAAAAGATCAATCTTGTTGATTTCATGAGAGGTTCTAAAGCCGTCAAAAAAGTGAATAAACGGTATTCGAGAAAGGAATGTTGACATTTGCGCAATCGCCGCAAAGTCTTGAGCCTCTTGAACAGAATTAGAAACCAACATGGCAAAACCCGTTTGGCGACAAGCCATAACATCTGAGTGATCACCAAAAATGGATAAGGCGTGTCCGGCAACCGTTCTGGCGGCAACATGCATGACAAACGGAGTCAATTCACCGGCGATCTTAAACATGTTCGGAATCATTAAGAGCAATCCCTGAGAAGCCGTATAGGTCGTTGTCATTGATCCGGCCTGCAAAGATCCGTGAACGGCACCGATAGCTCCGGCTTCAGATTGCATTTCCAGAACATCGGGAACCTTTCCCCAAATATTTTTAACACCGGCGGCTGCCCAAGTGTCGGACCATTCTCCCATCGGAGAAGAAGGTGTAATCGGATAAATAATTGAAACTTCGTTCAATTTATGAGCCACTAAAGCAGCTGCTTCATTTCCATCTAACATTTTTGTTTTTGGTTTATCTGTCATGATTTTCCTTTCTTTTTGTTATTTTCCCATAAGGTGACTAAGTTATACAAGATTAGCAAAAAAAAGTCCAGTTTCTTTTTCCAAAAAAACACTCTTTTTTTATGGAGATTTTATTTTTATAAATGTTTATTTGGACCGACCGAATAATCGCTCAACATCCGAAAGCTTTAACTCAATGTAGGTCGGTCTCCCGTGAATACACTGGGCGGAAGTCCCGCAATGCTCCATTTGCCTTAAAAGGGCGTTCATTTCATCAAGGGTCATATCTCTTCCGGCTCGGATAGACCCATGACAAGCCATGCGGGCACAGATTTCTTTGATCCTGTCTTTCAGGGCAATCGTATCATCATATTCTTTAATCGTATCGACCAAATCTTGAATGAGCTTTTTGAGATCTGTTTTATAAAGTAATGCCGGAATCTCTCGAACGGCTACACTGTCCGGTCCAAAAGGATCGACAATAAAACCAAATGATTTCAGCTCTTCCGCTCTACCGATTAAACAGCTTACTTCTTCGGGCTTCAGATCAATGATTTCTGGAATTAACAAAAGCTGTGTTTTAGGATTGTTTTGAACCTCTTGAAATAGTTTTTCATATGTAAGCCGTTCATGCGCTGCGTGTTGATCGACAATGATAATACTTTCTTCCGTTTGAGAAACAATGTACGTTTTGTGAAGTTGCGTCTTTGCAAAACCCAAAGGCGGGAAAACGGTCTCATCGGTTTTTGAATCTTTTTGTCTGTCCGTGTTTTGAGGGGCTTCTTGTGAAAATCGTCGGGAATGCCTCATCTGTTCGATCGAAAGCGGATTTTCTCGAAATTCAAATGTGTGAAGGGGATCTTTTTGAAACTCGACATAAGAGGTTTTGACACCGTATCCGGCTTGACCGAAAGATATTTTTTCTTGACTCATTTCATCAGAAATGCCGGAAAAGGATGATCGATTTTTTTGTGTAAATGCGTTTTTTTCAAACGGATGTGTTTTTAAAATATCCGGATAACTTTTGGATAATGTTTCGGTTGCCAGTGTGGACGCCGTTTTTTGAGCTTGTGACATGAGCGTGTTGCGAATAGACCCGATCAAAAATCCACGAATTTTTCCGCTATCTTTAAATCGAACCTCTGTTTTAGCCGGATGGACGTTAACATCAACTTCTTTTGGTGGAACATCCAAAAAAAGGGCTAAAACCGGATAAGTATCATGGCCGATCAGACCTTGATAGGCTCCTCGAATGGCACTGATCAAAATTTTATCTCGTATAAATCGACCGTTTACGTAAAGATACTGTTCTGTTCCGGTTGCTCGTGTATATGTCGGAAGCCCCACAAATCCCGACAGAGAAAATTCTTCATAATTTGTTTGAAGGGGCAGGGCGTTTTCATCAAAGGATTTTCCGATGACGGAAGAAACACGCTTAAAAAGAGAATTGCTAATTGGATAATTTAAAAGAGTTTTTCTTTCATCCGATAAGGAAAACCCAATGTGGGGGTATGCCATCGCCAATCGATTCACAATCTCTTTCATATAGGACAATTCCGTTTGAGGGGATTTTAAAAATTTAAGTCGGGCCGGTGTGGCATAAAATAAGTCTCTGACTTCAACAGTGGTTCCTTGCCCTCGAGCGTCCGGTACGGGCTCACTTTTTTTCCCCCCGTCAATTGAAATGGACCACGCCGAATCACTTTCTTTTGTCCTCGAAATAATTTTTAAATGAGAAACAGAACCGATTGAGGGAAGGGCCTCTCCTCGAAAGCCTAAGAAATGAATGTTAAATAAATTTTCATCTTCCAGTTTACTTGTCGCATGTCTCTCAACCGCAACGCTCAACTCTTCTTGTGTCATGCCACAACCGTTATCGGAAACCGAAAAATAACTTTTTCCGCCATCCGCTAATTTAATGTCAATCTGCGTACTGCCGGCATCAATGGCGTTTTCAATCAGCTCTTTTAGGGCCGAAGCGGGTCTTTCAACAACTTCTCCGGCCGCAATTTGATTGATCAGGTTTTGCGGAAGAACTCGAATGGTCATGAAATAATCCTATTTTAGACGTTTTTCACGAATGATTTTTATTAATGCATTTGTTGAGGAGTCGTGCTCAAGTATTTGATTTTTATTTTTTAATTCTGGCAAAATTGCTTTTGCAAGCTGTTTACCCAATTCAACGCCCCATTGATCAAAACTATCGATGTTCCAAATGACACCTTCCACAAAAACTTTATGTTCGTATAAAGCAATGAGGGCTCCTAAAACACGGGGTGTCATTTTATCAAATAAAATGGTGTTGCTGGGGCGATTCCCTTCAAATGATTTAAAAGGAATTAATTCATCTTTCACGCCTTCGGCTTTTAATTCATCCGGTGTTTTCCCTTTCATCAGAGCTTCCGGTTGAGCGATAAAATTAGCTAACAAAATATCGTGGTGGTCTCCGGTTTCATTCAAGGAATAAATCGGTGCAATAAAATCAGCCGGAATCAGGTGTGTTCCTTGATGAATAAGCTGATAGAATGAGTGTTGACCGTTTGTACCGGCGACTCCAAAGAGAATCGGACCCGTTTTGTAGTCAACCGATTTTCCGGTTTTCTTAATAGATTTTCCGTTGCTTTCCATATCTAACTGTTGGAGATAGGCGGGCAGGCGGGAGAGATATTCGTCATAGGGAAGAACGGCGTAGGATTCGGCTCCCAAATAAGTTGTATACCAAATACCCAATAATCCCATTAAAACAGGCATATTTTGATCAAAAGAAGCCTCTTGAAAATGTTTGTCCATTTCATAAGCCCCTTCCAACATGTCGATAAAGCGATCATACCCGATGGCAATCATTAAAGATAGACCGATGGCTGACCATAAAGAATAACGTCCGCCGACAAAATCCCAAAATTCAAACATATTTTCGGGATCAATTCCGAAAGATCGAACACCTTCCGTATTTGTGGATACGGCGACAAAATGTTTTGAAACGGCTTCTTCCCCAAGTTTTTCAACAAGCCATGAACGAGCGGTTTTTGCGTTTGTCAATGTCTCTTGTGTCGTAAATGTTTTGGAGGAGATGATAAAGAGAGTTGTTTCGGGATGACATTTTTTTAATGTTTCCACAATATCCGTTCCGTCAATGTTGGATACAAAACGGAAATTAAGGGCATCTGTTTTATAATAGTACAAAGCGTCAATAGCCATTTTGGGGCCCAAATCGGAACCGCCGATGCCGATATTAACGACATCCGTTATGCACTTTCCGGTTGCACCGAGCCAAGATCCGTTTCTGATTTTATCGGAGAAGGAATGCATTTTGTCTAAAACACGGTTGATTTCCGGCATGACATCTTTCCCGTCGACTAAAATGGGATGATTGTCTCGATTGCGGAGTGCTATGTGAAGAACGGGTCGATTTTCCGTTGTATTGATTCGTTTTCCCGTGAACATGTCGGTAATCGCTTGTTTTAAATGACACTCTTCGGCCATTTTGATCAAAAGAGTGAGTGTTTTATCCGTGATTCTGTTTTTAGAATAGTCCAACAATAATCCGGCGGCAGAAAGGTGAAACTTTTCATATCGGTCCGGATCGTTTTTGAACAAATCTTTCATATGAAGAGTGTTTATTTCTTTCGTGTGATCCAGAAGTTGATCAAAAATACTTATTTCCGATTGTCTATTCGTCATCGTTCATTTCTCCTGATTCTTTTATCATTTCTTCTTGCTGTTTGATGATATCGGGATCCGGAAGAACATCGTATTCGGGAGGAATAATAATTGATTTCCCATCAACGATTTGTGTCGGATCCAAAGGCGGCTTTTTTGTGGAACAAGCCACACATAAAAGACATAAAAAAAGAGTTAATAACTTACGCATGAATATTTTCCTTTTTATTTAAAAACAGATGAACAATAACTAAAAAAGCTCCGATACAAATGGCCGAATCGGCAATATTAAACGCCGGCCAGTGATAAGAGCCCACATAAAAATCTAAGAAATCGACAACACTCCCGAAACGGATCCGATCAACAACATTTCCGATCGCCCCCCCCAGAATTAAAGCCAATCCCCATCTTATTTGGGAGTTTTGTTCTTTTTTAAGCCAAAAAACGATCCCTAAACAGATGAGCAAAGCAACAATTGTTAAAACCCATGGCATAAAGGCATGATGACTCGAAAAAAGAGAAAAACTGACACCTTTATTGTATGTTAAAAACAGATTAAATCCG
>CALXPF010000062.1 GCA_944390205.1 uncultured Alphaproteobacteria bacterium | reverse complement strand
GTTGATTTTTTTATCTTGCTCAACGCCTTTTTTTTTTTTTTTTTTTTTTTCATAGGGAGGGGAAAAACTGCTTTTATTCGTTAAACAAAAATCACTATTCTTTTTTAAAAAAAGGATAAAATTCAAAATGTTATTAAAAAACAACTTGTTTTAAAAACAAAAAACTGTTTTCTTTTCAAAAAAAATGTGTATAATGAGCCCGATTTGACAACAGGAGAAAAGGAGAGAGATATGGCGACAGCGTTTATTTTTCCGGGACAAGGGTCTCAAACAATCGGGATGGGTAAAGATTTATACAACAACTTCAAAGAAGCAAAAGCTGTTTTTCAAGAAGTCGATGACGCACTCAATCAATCTCTCTCACGGCTGATGTTTGAAGGCGATATTGCCGAATTAACACAAACAGAAAATGCGCAACCGGCCATTATGGCAGTCAGTTTAGCGGTTGTTCGTGTTTTGGAAGGTGAGCTCGGAAAATCCGTTTCCGATTTAGCCGACTGTGTCGCCGGACACTCTTTGGGAGAATATTCGGCTTTATGTGCAGCCGGAGCCCTTGGTATTTCGGATACGGCTCGATTATTACGTGCCAGAGGACTAGCCATGAAAGAGGCCGGAGATAAACATCCGGGAGGAATGGCGGCTATTTTAGGACTGGACATGGCGACCGTGAATCTGATTACCAAAGAAGCGTCTACAAAAACCGGTTTGTGTGTTTTGGCAAACGATAATTGCCCAGGTCAAGTGGTGATCAGCGGAGATCTGGAAGCCATCAACCGCGCGGTTCAAAAGGCGTCCGACAAGGGAGCCAGAAAAGCGTTAAAACTTCCGGTATCCGGTGCTTTTCATAGTCCGTTGATGAAATCGGCATCCGAAAAAATGCGATCCATTTTAGAAGGCATTTCCATTAATCGTCCTCAAATACCGGTTGTTGCGAACATAACGGCCGAATACGAGCAAGATCCCTTTAAAATCAAGGAACTGCTTATTTCACAAGTGACAGGGTCCGTTCGTTGGACGGAATCCGTTCAATATATGGCGTCCAAAGGCGTGACTGATTTTATCGAATGTGGAAACGGAAGAGTTTTGAGCGGGCTGGTCAAACGAATCGTTCCGGAGGCTCGAGCCATCAATCTGTCCGATTGTGCCGGTATTACGGAAGGGATTTCAATTTTCAAATAGCTTCAAAGGGGTTTTAATATCTTTTTCTTAAATTGGTCCGCTCTTTTTTACCGAAAAGTTTTGCGAGGGTTTGATCTTAAGAAAACGTCTGTTTATAAAAAAAACGCACTTAACGTCATATAATTAAATTCCAAACAATCTGAGTTAAGGAACGTTTTTCGGGTATCAAAAATCAGATCGGATCCGAATTTATTGACACGGCTCCGAAAAAGAGATTTTATTTGACGGATCGTTTTAAAATTCCGCCCCCCAAAACCAAAGATCCGGCCTTTCCGATCGGATGGTCTTCTGCGTTATAAAATACGACCGATTGCCCTTGAGTAATACCACGTTGCGGGGTATCAAACAAGACACGGCACATTGATCCTTCTTTTTTCACAAGAGCCGGAACGGAACGCCCTGCCGATCGATATTTCACAAGAGCTCGGATCGGGGCAGAAAATTCATCTTTTACCCCACCCCACACCAAAGAATGGACAAGGGCTTCACTTTTTTGGGCTAATTCCGATTCGGCGACAATCACTTGATTACGACTCGGATCCAAATCAACGACAAACAACGGCACGGGATAAGCGATTCCCAATCCCTTACGCTGTCCGATCGTAAAATGCCAAAACCCGTTATGACGACCTAAAACACGACCGTTTAAATGGACAATCTCTCCTTGTTGATTTTCCGTTTCCAATAAATCCGTATAGTCTCCCGCATAAAAATCTTGACTATCCGCTTTATCGGCCACGGGAATGTGACGATCGCGAGCCATTTGACGGACTTGCTCTTTGGTAAATTCCCCTAGCGGGAACAGTATTTTTCCCAGTTGTTCTTGTGTTAAGCGGTACAAGAAATAACTTTGGTCTTTCAGAGAATCGACTCCCTTTTTTAAGATAAAGCGATTTTGAAACGGCACAATCTGAGCATAATGACCGGTTGCAAAATAATCGAAAGAAATACCGCTCGAGCGGGCTTTATCGAGTAATAAGCCGAACTTCATCATTTCATTACATTTAATACAAGGATTGGGGGTTTCTCCCGATAGATAGGACTCTTTAAAATAGGAAAGGACAATCTTTTTGTATTCTTCCGAGCAATCTAAAATCGACACGGGAATATCGTTTTGTTCGCCCCATTTTTGAATATTCTTTAAATCCTCTTTTTCATCGGAGCCATAACAAGCCTTTCCGTTTGTTTTTAAAGATGGGATATCTTTATTATAAATAGACATGGACAAGCCGATGACATGGTACCCCTTTTCTTTCAAAAGAAGTGCCGTTAAAGTGGAATCAACTCCACCGCTTAATCCGACCGCAACCGTTTGAGACATCAAAACTCCCGATTAAAAAAGATAAAAAACATACCCGACATAGAGCCCCAAAAAACAAAGTCCGATACCTCGAGAAAAACTTCCTCTAAAAAAGGCAATTCCGGTTAACGCAAGGGTTGACAGAACCATAACAACCAGATCAAACGTCATCGGAGGTACCTGTATCGGCACAAACAAAGCCGTCACTCCCAAAATAAATAACGCGTTATAAATATTGCTTCCAACCACATTTCCGAAAGCAACACCGTTTTGCTTTTTAAAAGATGAGATAACGGAAGCCGCCAATTCCGGTAAAGATGTTCCGACAGCGACAACCGTTAATCCGATAACGGTTTGAGAAACGCCCCAATTTTGAGCTAATATAATCGCATTATCCACCAACAATTTGGCTCCCAAAAGAGTTAAAGCAATTCCGAGGGCTGTCAACAAAAAGGGAACAACGGTCGGTTTATTTTTTATAGAATCGATAGAGACATCTAGAGATATTTCTTTTTGTTGCAAGCGATCCGTACGATAAGAATAAACAATATAAAAAAGCAATACAGCGACCATCATCATTCCAACAAAATGACCGATAATTCCCCATAAGGCGACACCAACCAAAACAGCGGTTGCCAATATTAAGAAGAAGCCGTCTCGTTTGAACGAGTTTTTGTCAATTTGAATGGGGCGAATAACGGCGGCAGCCCCCAATACCAACAAAATATTGGCAATATTACTGCCAACCACGTTGCCGACCGCAATTCCTTCTGCCTTTTCGAAAGCAGAAATAAGACTGGCCACCAATTCCGGTGTTGAGGTTCCAAAACCGACCAGAACCAACCCGACCAACAAAGGAGAAACGCCCATTCGCGTTGCAACGGCGACTGATCCGTTCACAAGTGTATTTCCGCCGTAAATCAACAAACAAAGTCCGGCGATCAATCCCAAATAAACCATTTTATTCCCTTTCTTATTTTTTGTTTTGTTTATACATTTTTTTTAAGCGTTCGTCCAGTATTTTTAGATTTTTCATAACGGCTCATCAGGCTTTCAACGTGAATTTGATGGGTCCGAAAAGAGTAAGGACGCTCGATTTGTCTTTTTAAGTCCCATAAAGAAAATAAAAATTTATGCTGTTTTCCGAAAGATCTTATGTACCAAAGATAGAATTTTCTTAATTATGACATTTATATGACACTACGAATACAGAAATATGACAAATTCATGTTATTTTGTCAAAAAATTTGATTTTTATAACATACAAGTATATGAGGGAAACTGCTATTTAATAAAGTTTAAGGAGTTATTTATGAAAAAATTGATCAAGACATCAGCTCTGGCATTAGCCGGTTTAATGTACGCCGGAACGGCAGACGCCGCGGGATTCCACTTATCGGAATATTCGGCAACCGGAATGGGTCGTTCTTTTGCGGGAGCGGGTGTTGTCGGAGATGACTATTCGGCGATCGGATTTAATCCGGCCGGTATGCAATACAACAGAAAGAGCGGTGGTCAAGCGGGCGTTTCTGTTGTCAGTCTTCACGCCGACTACAAAGGATCCATTGATACGACAGCGACCATGGGACCGAACGGAACACCGATTGCCGTCGGTTCTCGTTCCGGAAGCGGTCACACGCGTATTACCCGTGCATTACCCAACTTTTTCGGTCAATATAAAATCAATCAAGACACAACATTCGGTATGGGTATTTATGTGCCGTACGGTTTAGCAACCGATTATGAAAACGGTTGGTTTGCCGAATCACATGCCGGTTTATCACAAATCAGCGCCGTCAATGTCAGTCCGGCTCTGTCGTATCAGATTAACAAATTGATCGCCATCGGTGGTGCCGTTAATTTTCAATATACGGATGCTCGGATTACGGGAGCTTTGGAACAAGGCGGATTATATTTTCAAAACGGAACGAATGACTTACGAGGGGACGACTTGGGAGTCGGCTATACGTTAGGTTTGACGATCACACCGCGAGATGATATTCGGCTGGGTGTTTCGTATCGGTCCAAAATCAAGCAAAAATTAAAAGGAACGGTGGAAACAACTGGAATGGATGCATACGGTGCCAATGGAAAGAACGATATTTTCGCCAAAGTGACAACGCCCGAGGTTATCACTTTTTCGGGAGCTTACAATATCAACAGATGTTTTACACTGTCCGGAACGGCTCGTTGGACACGGTGGAGTCAATTTAAATCACTGGATATCTACAAACAAGCGGATGGTTCTTTATTATCCGGAACGGAAGAGAATTGGAAAAACACATGGTATTACGCCATTGGTCTTGATTATAACTATAACAAGAACTGGACGTTCAGAACGGGTTTAGGATATGATGAGACGGTCATTAAGTCTCCTGATTACAGAACGGCTCGAATTCCGGACGGTCGCCGTGTTTTAGCCTCTTTAGGGGCCAGTTATCGTTATCAGAACTGGCAGATTGACGCCGGATACACGCATATTTTCCTGCATGGGGGTAGTGCTCAAGGAGAGGCCGAAGGAGCTTCGGCAGCCGATCTCAAATATTCCTCGGATGCGGAAATGTTCAGCATGGGGGTTCAATACAAGTTCTAGAGCTCGTGTGTTTACAAAAAAAGCAGCCATTTGAAAAGGCTGCTTTTTTTTGTGCCACACCACACCCATGCGGAGAAGAAAAATACACAATCTCGACAAGTATCTTGAGCAATAAAAATTTTCAAAAAATTGATTGATTTTGTCATTATTTTTTCATTGCTTTTTTATTTGGAATCTTATATAAACGAGTTGTCTGATTTTATTTATTGCTAAAGGAGTAAAAAATGAAGAATAAAATGAAAAAGCCCATGTCTGCTTCCGTTACGGAAGAGAAGAAGGAAGAAGCTTGTCAGTGCAAAAAGGAAGGATGCCACTGCAGTGAAGGTTGTCATTGCGGTGAAGATTGTCACTGTGGTGAGGGATGTTCTTGTGGATGCCACTGCGGTTGCGACTGCAAAAAAATGCTGGTTAAATCAGGTGTTACGTTGTTTTCTGCCATTATTATTGCCGGAGCGATTTTAACGGCCGGAACGGATTTTATCGGTTCTTGCGGTAAATCTCAATCTGCCAAAGCACCTCGTGCCGGTTTAACAAATGCCATCATTCAAGATTACATTCAAAAGAATCCGAAGGTTATTTTAGATTCCGTTGATGCTTATTACAAAAAACAACAAAAAGGTGCAGCAGCACAACCCAAAGCTCCGCAAAAAGCAGATAAAGCTTTGATTGATGAGATTGTCAACGACAAAACAAATTATGTTTTAGGAAACCCGAACGGAAAATATGTTATTATTGAGTTCTTTGACTATGGTTGCGGTTGGTGTAAAAAGACAAACCAAGAATTATGGGCAGCCATCAACACACCGGAAGGGAAAAACATTCGTTGGATTTTAATCGACACACCGATTTTTGGTGATGCGTCCAGATTGGTTTCTCAATATGTTTTAGCTGCCGGCAAACAAGGAAAATTTAAGGAAATGCACCATGCCGTTGTGACCTCCGGCGCACGTCCGAATGAGACCAAGTTAAAAGAAATTGCCAAAGGGTTAGGCTTAGATGTTAAGAAATTAGAAGCCGATGCCAAAGGGGAAGAGATTAAGAAGAAATTAGATCACAGTGCCGAATATGCCCAGAAATTACGTTTCGGCGGTGTTCCTTACTTAATCGTCAACGGCAACATCAATCCGGGAGCTTTAATCGGCGATCGATTGAAAGAAGCTGTTAAAGAATCCAACAAATAAGGATTGTTATCATTCAAAAAAAAGAGAGGGCTTCCTCTCTTTTTTTTATCTTTATTTTGGATTTATTAAAAGAAAAGCATATCAAATATACCCCCCAAAAAACAGGCCCCCATAACCTTTTAAAACCTCATAAGCTTCAAGTCATACAAAAGGCTCAACGAGAAAAAAGCTTACACACACCCGAGAAAAATCAAAGCCCCCAAGCGGGGGCTTTTGATGAGTGAACAGGAGCTATTTTAAAACACAATAGTTTCCATCCAACTTTCGCTGATCGACACACTCATAACAAGCGTCCGTCATATTCGTGACCGGAACTCTCGTTTCCGTATCGCAGGGATAACACTTGTCATCTGATCCCCTAAGCGGTGCATCCCCAGAACATTTCGGAACACAATAGTTGTTATACAAATTTCTCGTGTCAGGACATTGCTCACAGCCTTCATGTCGAACATTTTCAATATAAATATTTTTTTCCTCATGACACGAATAACAGTTCCCATCATTTCCCGTAAATGTCCCCTCTCCACAGGGAAGCGAACAATATTCGTTATTTCTTCCGCTTTCAACTCGATTAGGGCAAACAGACGAACAATATTCTGATCCCGATGACCCCGATAAAATAAAAATCGGATCTTCTTCATCACACGCGTAGCACTTCCCGTCATTTCCTCGAAAATTATTGGGATCACATGATAAAACACACAATAATCCATATTTAATTCTATTGGGACATTGTTCACAATCGGTATTAGAAGGGGTTCCCAAACTTATATTCCTTTCTTCATCGCATGAATAACACCGTCCATCTCGCCCCGTAAATGTTCCCTTTCCACAGGGAAGTGAACAATATTCGTTATTCATCCCGTTTAAAACCCGATTCGAACAAACAGATGAACAATAACTTGTTTTCCACACATAAACGGGATCTTCTTCATCACACGCATAGCATTTCCCATCATTTCCCCGAAGCGGTTTATCAGAAGGACACGGAATCACACATTGAACATTGGTCGCACTGATTTCCCATAATTCTCTGTTCGTACAAACGCCACAATTCTCTTCTACACCCGTCACATTGACGCCCCCCTCGTTGTCACACGAATAACACGTCCCATCTTTCCCAATCAGGGGTTTATGCCATGGACAACACTGATCGTCCTCATTACAGCACATCCCGTTGACGGCTTTGGCACAACAGTACGGTCCCGATCGTCTCTCTTTCGGGCAACAGAGCTGTTCCCCCGTCTCCGTGTCTTGAGCACACCGCTCATACCCCTCACAGGAGGACACACAAATGTTCTCTTGACACCGTTGACACGATCCGCAATCACTGTCCTTCTCACAATACCAGTTAGGCAGGGCTGTCTCATCCATATCTTCATCAAACAAAAATACCATGGTGGCCGTCTCTCTGTTATCCATCTCGCTTGGTTCACAGATCAAGTCGTTCCCTCCATACACAATCTCATTGGCTTTCATCAAAACAGGGAGTTTCCACCCCATCTTTAAAATCTTGCGACACAC
>CALXPF010000061.1 GCA_944390205.1 uncultured Alphaproteobacteria bacterium | reverse complement strand
TTTTCTGCCACACTTTCGTGTATAAAAAAAAGGATCCTTTTTTTGCGACAAAAAAGATCCATATAAGTGTTTGATTTTAAATTATTTTATTATTTACTCTATTTGATTTTTCATTTTAGAAAAATATGGATGATCATTCTACAAAAAACCGCCCTGAACGGGCGGTTTTTCATTCGGACAAATCTTTTTAATCAAGCATACGAGATAAAGTCTCCTTTGCGTTGATCGATAGATTTTTATCGGCCAAAATCGTTTTAATAACATCTCTTGCCATCTCTTGATGCGTTTTCGGGAACTTTTTATACTTGGCAAAAGCCGTCAACAACCGTGCCGACAAGTGCGGATTAATCTTATCAATCAACAAACATTGTTCGGCAAAGAAAACATATCCTTCTTTTCGGTGAAACGCTCCCAAATTACCTGAAAAAGCTCCGATCAATCCACGCACTTTATTCGGATTTTTATAATCAAACTTCGGATGTTTAATCAGTTTTTTAACAATCGGAAGCGGATCAGATCCCATATTGCGAGCCTGAACGGCAAACCATTTGTTCAAAACCAAATCATCCTCTTTATATCGATCATAAAATTCATCCAATGCCTCTTCGGCCCCCTCCAGATTATTGTTGACCAAGATATTAAGAGCACTTAAACGATCCGTTAAGTTATTGGATTCTTGATACTGTTTGAGCACAAGCTTATTTTGATCCGTTAATGCCAAATAGCCTAAAGCAACATTTTTGACTGCCCGTTTTGACGCCGATTCAAGATCCGGTGTATAAGCCCCCTTCACTTGATTTTGTTGATATAACTTCAAAAGCTCTTTTTTATATTTATCGGCAAATGCTTGTCGCATCAACCGTCGAACTCTCTTGATCTCAGCCATATCAACCGTTTTTAAGCGATCAAACAAATCTTCTTCGGTTGGTAAAACAATCGCTCGAGCTAAAAAGGCCTTATCCAAATCCGGTTGAGACAAATACGTTCCTAAGGCATTAATCACATCAAAGTCCGGCTCTTGCGCCCCTGTTTCAACCATTTTAACCATTGAATCAAGTGCATATTGATGACCGACATCATATCGATTAAACAAATCAGAATCATATTTCATTAAGTGCAGACGTTCCTCTTTGGTATAATCGATTTTTAAATCAATCGGAGACGTAAAAAAGCGATTGATGGATAAAACCGGTTTTTCTTTTAACCCCCCGAACGAGAACGTGCATTCTTCTCGATCCAAAACGATTGTTCCCGTTTTTAAATCTTGTCCGTCAGATCCGACCAAACCAAATTTCATCGGAATAACAAACGGTTTCTTCTCGGTTTTATGCGACTGTTTCATATGAATTGAGAAAATACCCTTATCAAAGGAGGTTTCTACCGTCACACAGGGACGACCCGGAGTCGAATACCATTGCTTAAATTGAGATAAATCCTTTCCGGAACCATCTTCTATCGCTTTGACAAACTCATCAATCGTCACGGCCTGACCATCATGACGTTTGAAATAAATCTCACAGCCCTTGAAAAAGTCTTCATCACCGACCAAAGCTCGTTGCATCCTGATAAGCTCCGCCCCTTTTTCATAGATGGTCGTTGTATAAAAATTTTCTATTTCATGATAAGAGTCGGGTCTGACGGGATGTGCCAACGGGCCATCATCCTCCGGAAATTGATAAGTTCTGAGCGTAATCACGTCATCTATCCGACCCACCGATCGAGACCGTTCATCATATCCGAACTCTTGATCCCGAAAAACCGTAAACCCTTCTTTTAAAGAAAGCTCAAACCAACTGCGAAGCGTCACACGGTCTCCGCTGTAGTTATGGAAGTATTCATGAGCCACAACATGTTCAATATACTCATAAACGGCATCCGTTGCCGTATCCGGACTGGCCAATAACGCCGCATCATTAAAAATATTGAGAGACTTATTTTCCATGGCTCCGGCGTTAAAGTGCGAAACTGCGACAATGTTGAATAGATTTAAGTCATACTCAAGACCGAACACTCTCTCGTCCCACGCCATGGCTTTTTTAAGAGCCTCCATGGCAAACGTCAAACGATCTTTCTTTCCCTTCTCGCAATAGAGCCTTAAATCCACTTTTTTACCTGATTTTGTTTTATAGGTATCCTCGATCGAATCCAAATCACCGGCAACCAAAGCAAACAAATAGCACGGTTTATTAAACGGGTCTTGCCAAACAACGA
Organism: uncultured Alphaproteobacteria bacterium; assembly: GCA_944390205.1. Taxonomy (GTDB): domain Bacteria; phylum Pseudomonadota; class Alphaproteobacteria; order CAAHEQ01; family UBA3637; genus CALXPF01. Next base: position 5,615 of record CALXPF010000061.1, on the reverse strand, counting down.
CATCTCCCTCATCTTTAATACAGTTTCCGTTCGACAATAAAACAGGATACTTCTTACGATCCGCTCTAATTGTCACCGTAAACTTACTTGGAACATCGGAATGATCCGGATAATAAGTAATATTTCTAAATCCTTCCGGTTCACATTGTGTACAAAACAAGCCGTTGGACATATAAAGTCCCATCAACCGTGTATTCTCTTGCGGATTGATTTCAACTTCTGTTTCGAGAACAAATGAGGGCAAGTCCGTATTCAGTGTCAAATCTGTTTCCGTCAAAACATATTCCGATCGATCCAAAGGACGTCCGTTAATTCGAATATCCTTTAACGTCATATATTGACCGTTTAGAACCAGCGGTTTGTCTGTTTCAACATTTTCAAAAAAAAGTTTTGACTTTACCACCGTTTTTGTCGGATCCAACGTAAAATCCAATTCTGTTTGAGGCAGTTGATAATGAGGAGCCACATAATCCTTGCGATATTTTAATGTCATTTGTGTTATCCTTTTCTATTTCTTATCCTGAACCGATTTCACTTCTTGAACTGATTCGGAACTTGTTTTTGTTCCTTCATTTGATTGTTTTTGCGGTTGGGGAGACATTCTGGTTGTAAGCTGATTCTGCCAATAAACCGCCTTTTGAATATTTTGAGGAAATCCGCCAAAACCACCCGAATAAATAGCCACCAAACTTGTCATGGCATTAACCTGCCCTTGCTCGGCCGCCTTTTCATACAAGGTGACAATCTTGTCCATGTCCGGCTTTCCGAGATACCCGCGTTCTGCCCAAACACCTAATCCATATAAAGCGTCCGGATTATTTTGCTGTGCCGCCTGATTCATCCAAGCAATGGCTTTGGCCCTGTTCTCCGGAATTTTATCTCCAATATCATACATCAAAGCAAGCTCATATTGAGCTTGAGAAAGCCCCTTTATCGCCGAGCTTTCCAAGAACATTTCGGCCTTTTTCCCATTGACCGGAAATCCCTTTCCGCCCTTTTTATACATCATCCCTAAATAATAAGAAGCTAATTTAGAAAGATTTTCATCATCTCCATCCGCAACAATCAAATAATACCGCTCAGCCTTTTTAAATTGTTGTTCTCTCTCATACGTCTGAGCTGCCTCAAACTGTTCGGCAGGCGTCATGAAGGCGTCTCGCAATGCCAAATATCCGATACCGATGATTGAAAAAATAATCAACATCGCAATAAATCGGGAAAGTTGTCTCATAAACGGAGAAGTTTTTTTTGCTTTTGTCATATCCTTTATCCTTTACAAAACATATAAAAACAAGTATATATTGAGGTATTTTAGAAGGAAAAAATATTTTGTGCAAGGCTTTTTATTACAAAAAATACAAATTTGACCCTCAAACCGGAGAACTGTTTTTGATCTATCAATTAGATGATCAAAAACCATTTGTGGAAAAAATTGTTTTTCCGAATGCACCCTTTTCATTAAATCCGGAGGAACAAGAAGCGATCAACCGTGTTTTTTTTCTGACTCATATTGCTTTCGGAATCACCTATTATAAGGCCTTCATTCCCCAAAAACTGATTATCGAAAGCGGTGTTTTATCTCCCGAAGAAGCGAGATTTTTTAACGATTTTTATCTAAAGGGCTTGGGCGAATTTGCTATCAAAAATAACCTGTCTTTACAAGGGCAAATCAACTTTCCGTTTAGCTCGTCTTATCAAGAAAAACAGCACGCTCTTTCCTTTGAAAATAAAATTTTTGTTCCGATCGGCGGTGGAAAAGATTCTTGTGTCACCCTCTCCCTTTTGAATGAAAGTCCCTTTCATATAACCGTTTTTTCGGTCGGAAACCCAAAGCCCATTCAAAAGTGTGCCGATATTTCACAATACCCGCACCTTGTTTTAAACCGAACCATTGACCCCGCTCTTTTAGAGCTCAACAAAACAAGAACCGTTTTGAACGGTCACGTCCCCATCACCGGATTGATTGCTTTCTTATTATGGGCATCGGCTCTTTTATATCATCATCGTTATGCCGTTTTATCCTGTGAAAGATCTGCCAATCACGGGAACCTCATGCAAGGCACGTTAGAGATCAATCATCAATACAGTAAATCATTTCAATTTGAAAAAGATTTTTATCAATTAACTCAAAATATTACACCTGATTTTCGTTATTTTTCGTTACTCCGTCCGCTTACCGAAATTCATATCGCTAAACTATTTGCAAAGCACTGTTCTCCCTTTTTTAACGTATTTACCAGTTGCAACAAAGCTTTTAAATTGGATGAAACAAAACGCCTGTCCCATTGGTGTGGCTGTTGTGATAAATGCCGGTTTGTTTTTTTAATTTTAGCTCCCTTTATGGAAAAAACAAAATTGATTGAGTATCTTAAAATCAATCCGCTGAATGATCCTCATCAAATAGACGGATATCGTGAGCTTTTGGGATTTTTAGGACATAAACCGTTTGAATGTGTCGGAACGCCCGATGAATGCCGATTTGCTTTTTACCAACTCACACAACGAAAAGAATGGCAAGAGGACGCCGTCATTAAAGCCCTCAAAGATCAAGTCTTATCCATCGCCCCCAAAGACCTTTTTGATCCCTCCGATCAACATCTTATTCCGAAAGAACTCTCATATGTTATCGATAAATTTACGCAATAAACTATTGGGGAAGGAATTGTCTGATTCTTAAAAATTTTAACGAGGTATGTGATGATCTGGTCAGATTTTAAAAATAAAACCGTTGGCATTTGGGGTATGGGTAAAGAAGGAGAGGCTGCCCTCAAAGCCCTTCAACGATATGCACCGAGTGCTCAAATAATCCCGATTACGGAGGAGAATAAACAAGATCTTCAATTCTGTCAAATTTTGATTAAGTCCCCAGGGGTCAGTTTATATCGATCTGAAATTCAAGAATTAAAACAAAAGGGAATCCCGATTCTTTCCGGAAGTTCTTTATTCTTTCAAAACAAAAATCCCAAAACAAAAGTTTTAGCCGTCACCGGAACAAAGGGGAAAAGCACAACCTCTTCTTTATTGGCTCATACGCTCTCTGAAATAGGAATATCCGTTTCTTTGGGGGGAAATATCGGCGTTCCCTTGTTGGATCTGTTAGAAACGCCCTCTGATTTTGTTGTGGCAGAGCTCTCCAGTTATCAATGTGCCGATTTGGTCGGGCATCCTTATATCGCCGTTTTGCTCAATCTCTATCCGGAACATTTGCAATGGCACGGGACGCATGAGCAATACTATCATGATAAGTTAAACATGATCCGGCACAGTCACTTTCCGATTTTGAATGCCACGGATCCCCTGACAAAAAAATTTGCGACCGATATTCAACCGTCTCTTTTCTTTAATGGAGACAAAGGGATTCACATCAAAGACAATTTTTTTTACGATTCGGATCAAGCACTTTTTCCCATTTCTCATTTAAATTTAAGAGGCCGACATAACGCCGAAAATGCCTGTGCCGTTTTAAGCGTCATAAAAGCACTTGACTTTTCATTCACACCATGTGAAAAAGCGTTTCAAACATTTCAACCCCTTCCGCATCGATTACAACCCATCGGAACTTATCATTCCATTTCTTTTATTGATGACAGTATTTCCACAACGCCCGAAACGGTTATTGCCGGATTAAACGCGCTTCAAAACGGTCATCCGATAACCGTTTTGGTCGGTGGCTTTGATCGAGGGCAGAACTATGATGCACTCATTCGATATATTAAAGAATCGCCGATCACGATTCGCCTTATTACCCTGCCGGATACGGGATCACGCATTCAACAAGCGGCCAAAAAGGAGGGGCTTTTCGTTGAGCCGGCAAATAACATGAGAGAAGCCGTTCAAAAAGCATTTCAAATAACCCCAAAAGAAGGAACCGTTCTCCTCTCCCCCGGAGCCCCCAGCTACAATGCATATCGCAATTTTGAAGAACGCGGAGCAGATTTTAAAAGAGAAGTAGAAGCCCTCGTTTAATTATCCGAACGTTTCAAAGAACAATACTGATCAGAAACCACCTCTCGATTGGAACAAACACTACAATTTATGAGGGTTCCGTAAACATCTACCTGCTGAGGCGTATCACAAGAAAAGCATCTGCCGAATCGATCTTCCAAAGGCATATCCTCATAAATTCCCTCATCACACGGCAAATGACAATTGGGAGAGATTCTATTGGGACAAACCGAGCAATCGACTGCATCGAAAACAATATTCGGTTCATCACACGCATAGCAATTTCCGGCCCCGTCTTTTAACGGACGATCTGAGGGACAAGTTGCCCGAATAACACACTGTGTTTTATTAACCAACTCTCTATTCGAGCAAATATCACAATGATCTTGAACACCGCTCACATTCACGGCGCTCGCTTCATCACATGAATGACAATAACCCAAATAATCGCCTAAAGGTTTTTCCGGTGTACACGGCAGAGCACAATAATTATTTTTATTGCCCGTTAAAATACGATTATCACACACGCCCATACATCCCTCCTCCGATTGGAAATTATATACTATTTTTTCATAATCACAGGGAAAACAATTTCCATTACCATCCGGAAGAGGAGTCTCGGGCGGACAACGAACAGAGCAAATTTCACCATATAATTGTCTATTCTCGCAGAGTGCACACTGATCACTTAATCCTCCCCTTAAATCAAATGAAACAGCCTCATCACAGGAATGACAAAGACCGTTTATATCCAAAATCGGCTTATTTGCATTCAAGCCGACACCACATGGAATATAGCAAAACGTGTGCAGTGGATTATCAAGAGGCAATCGGATCAAAGATCTTTCGGAACATTTAGCGCACTCTTCATGTGAATCGGGAATAAAAGCGGTTAAATCGTCACAAGAGTGACATTTACCGACATAATCTCGTGAGGGCTGATCCGCGGGGCACTTTAATCGACAAATTGAGCCATTGAGCTCACGCTCCGAACATACGGCACAATTTTCAGGATATTCACCTAAATCAACATTAACATTTATACCGCACTCGAAACAAGCTCCATTTGTTGCAGCCAATGGTTTATACCATGGGCAACACTGATCATGCTCATTACAGCACATCCCATTCTTCTTAGTTTGACAACAGTACGGTCCCGATCGTCTCTCTTTCGGACAGCAGATCTGTTCTCCTGTCTCCGTATCTTGAGCACACCGCTCATTTCCTTCACAGGAGGACACACAAATGTTCTCTTGACACCGTTGACACGATCCGCAATCACTGTCCTTTTCACAATACCAGTTGGGCAATGCCGTCTCGTCCAGATCCTCATCAAACAAAAATACCATGGTGGCCGTTTCTCTGTTATCCATCTCGCTCGGTTCACAGATCAAGTCGTTTCCCCCATACACAATCTCGTTGGCCATCATTAAAACAGGGAGTTTCCACCCCATCTTTAAAATCTTGCGACACACCCCCACGGGCACATGCGTCACTTCTAACTCAAACAGTTTTGGATCATCCGGTTCTCGAAACGCCGTCACGGGATAGCCTTGTCTCGTTATCACCGGGAATTCATCCATTGTGAGTGTTCCTTTGTTTTGTCTCACCTGTTCGCCCACACTCACCGCTCGAAGCGTCAGTTCATTGATTGTCTCGTTGGCTTTATA
>CALXPF010000060.1 GCA_944390205.1 uncultured Alphaproteobacteria bacterium | reverse complement strand
TACTGATCCAATGTCTCGTTTTCTCGATACATCAACATCGCCTGATCGTATCCCAATAAGGCCGTTAACGTCACAACCCCTATGATAATCAAAACACCGATGATCTCAACCATCGATCTCCCAGATTCTAAACCATTCAAATAGCGCCTCATGTTTGGCTCCATCAAAAATACACCTATCCTCTTTAAATTATACAGATATTTTTTTAAAAAAACAATCTTTTTTTTAATCGTTCCGTTTTAAATACATTTTTTGCACCGTCTTCCATTATTTACCGACAACCCATTCCAAAACAGCAAGTTTTCATCTCATCTGCCTCCGGTAATCAACATTTAAACAATCCATCAATTAAAGATCATACGAAAATCACACAGAAAAAACATAAAAACTTGCTTTTTTTCACAAAAAGAGATATACTCGATCCCGTTAAGGTGACTTAACTATGATACTAAACGAAAAACGAAATAGATGTCTGTGGACTCGGGGGCGGTACCCGACACCTCCACCATTTGAGGTTCAAAAATCAGGGGGTGAAACAGGATCGACACGCATGGTAAAGGTTTTCTCTTGTATCCGGCATGGTTCCGCCGTTATCGGGCTAAAATAAATAAATGCAAATGATAATTTTGCACCAGTTGCGAAAGCTGCCTAATTAGGTATAAGTAGCAACACCTAAATTCCTAAACAATATGTGCGTTTGGGTGGGGTTTCTCGGGGTCCCAGCAACAGAATCTCCGAGACTTTCCGGTATTAAGATATCTGTCTGTTTGAAAGATTCTTTATGAGAGGACCCAATGACACCAACTGACTATCAAAAACACCTACAAATAGGTCTCAGAGAAACGGCCCGATCCATTTTGGGTGAAATAGCAAAAAACGGTCTGACGGATGATTCACATCTTTTTATTACCTTTCAAACAAACCGTCCGGACGTCAAAATTCCGGATTTTTTACAAAAGAAGTATCCGACGGAAATAACCGTTGTTTTACAATATCAATTCGAAAACCTGATTGTTTCCGACTCATTTTTTTGTGTTGACCTATCTTTCGGGGGTATTTTTTACACCCTAAAAATTCCGTTCAATGCTCTGATCCGTCTTGTCGACCCGACAGCCGAGTTCGGATTATCATTAGAACCGACGGCTCCGGCACTGCAAACTCCGACTGCCTCATCTGCGGGTGCCACGATTATTCCTTTTAACCAACTTAAAAAATAACGGCCAAAATCAAATGCAAAAAAAGTCTTTTGTTATTATGGGACATGCCACAAGTGTTTCTTTGGAAGAAGATTTTTGGGATATTTTACATCAAATTTCAAAACTCAAAAAAATGTCAGTGACGGCTCTGATTACACAAATTGACCAACACCGAACAAACAACTTATCCAGTGCCGTTCGTGTTTATATTCTCAATGAAGTTTTGGAAAATCCTCTTTTTTTTAAAAACACAAATAAAAAAATAACTTAGAGAATTTTACAAAAAGAAAACTCTTATAAAAAATAAACAAGCAAAAAACAACCCAACAAAATCCGATACAGTGCAAAAACAGCAAAAGAGGCCGTCTTAAGCCATTTCATTAAAAACCAAACAGCCAACAACCCAAATACAGCCGAAAAAAGAATACCAATGTATATTTGTTCGCGCGCTTCCGGTATGGTTAATGTATGGTCATGATATCCGACCCAAAAAACATAGGCGGCACCTAAAAAAATTGTCGGAATTGAAAGCAACATTGAAAAACGAGCACTCTCAACTCTCGTAATTCCCAAAGCTCTGGCACAGGTCATCGTAATTCCGGATCGACTTGTCCCCGGTATTAAAGCCAACGCCTGAGCCAATCCGATTAAAAAGGCATCTCGAAGTTTCATTTGATGGAGTGTTTTTTGGCGTGGAGCATAACGATCTACCGCCCACAAAAGAACACCGTAAAAAATAGATGTATAAGCAATAATAATCGGATTACGCAAAGTTGTTTCCACAAGATCATTCAAAAAATATCCGGCAATGCAAGCCGGAATCGTTGCCACAATTAAATACATGCCGAACCGTTGTTCAAACCCTTGACGCCAAAAACCAACGGCTAACGAATAAATATCTTTCCAGAAATAACTCAAAACAGCCAAAAGAGTCCCGACATGTAAGGCAACATCCATAGCAAGTGTTTGATCCGAAAACCCAAATTTTTCCGCTAAAATTAAATGTCCGGATGAACTAATCGGTAAAAATTCGGTTGCACTTTGAATAAATGCCAGTAAAAGGGTTGTATCCATATTTTTTATCCTTTAATTTTTATACGAGACACATCTGATCCAAATATCTAGTTTGTGTTTCTCCTTGTTATACTTTTTTTTCTCTGATTTTTCAAGAATCATCCGGATAAAAAAACAATTTGATGTGCTAAATCCGAAATAAGATCAATCTGCCCACTACGAATAGAATATTGATACAAAGCACTCTTACCCTGCTTAAAAGTTGAAAAGTAAAGAAAATCATCCAACACATCAAACGATAACGCCGTCACATCAAAAGCAATAAATTTTTGAGTATCTCCTGTTTTAATATTTAGTATTTCAATATAATCATCATGTGTGAAAGCAATCATTTTTTTAGAAGAGCAAAAAGTCATTTTTGTTGCTTTCGGAGCTAATAAAGAAAAGGAATTTTCTTTAAAAACCTTTAATTCATATAGAGCTGAAATAAAATAAAGTTCTTCGGTTTCATGATCAAAAGCGGGCGGAGTCAGTGCTGCCTCTGTTTTTTGTATTGGATGATATTTTGTTCGAGCTTTTTGAAAAATAATCAAATCACTGGTTCCACTTTTATTCAGCAAATCAGCCTTTAGTAAGGCTAATTTTGTTTTGGGTTTATTCAATAATGTCGGATAATAGCAATATCCTCGTTCACACAAAACAGGGGGATATATTTCGGTAGAAAAATCAATTCGTTCCCAAACAATATCTGTTTTTTCTCCCCGAAAAGAAACACCCGTTAAAATCCGTCTATCTGATGAAAAAGTTGCAAATGCAGAAACCTGTTTAAGGAAACTCAATCGCTTATCTTTCATAAGCGCCCATAACTTATTTTCTTCATCAATCAAAAAAAACCGATACGGTGATAAAATTGTAAATGACATTTGCAATCCCAACGAAAAGAGTATATATTAAAAATAAATTTTGTGCAACACCTCATTCTCGGAGACTTTAATGACACTGCAAGAACAATTTCAAGAGCTTCAAATCTATTTAAACAGTCGCATTATTGGACAGAAAGACTTAATGCAAAAATTATTGGTTGCTTTACTTTCCAATGGTCATTTACTGGTTGAAGGGACTCCCGGATTAGCCAAAACAAAAGCGGTCAAAACAATTTCCGATGTGATTGATGCTCAATCTCATCGGATTCAATTCACACCGGATTTACTGCCGTCAGATATTACCGGCAGTGATGTTTATCGACCGGAGACGCACAGTTTCTTTTTTCAAAAGGGGCCTATTTTTCATAATTTGATTTTAGCGGATGAAATTAACAGAGCTCCGGCAAAAGTACAATCTGCCTTGTTGGAAGCGATGGGAGAACGTCAAGTGACAATCGGGAATACCACTTATCAGTTGCCGGATCTTTTTATGGTTATGGCAACACAAAACCCCATTGAACAAGAAGGAACTTATGTTTTACCAGAAGCCCAACTGGATCGGTTTTTATTGTACGTTCGTATAAAATATCCCGATATTGAAGCTGAACGAAAAATATTAAAATTAGTTCAACAAGAAGAACAACACCTTCCTTTACCTCAATTTAATAAATTAACTGAAAAAGATATTTTTGAAGCCCGAAAAGAAGTGTTAAACACATATATGTCTCCGGATTTAGAGGAATATCTTATCCAGTTAGTTATCGCAACAAGACAAGCCGAGGTATACGATAAAGAATTAGCAAAAATGATTGCTTACGGAGTCAGTCCTCGCGGGACAATTTCTTTAGATATTTGCTCCAGAGCTCAAGCTTGGCTTAATAACCATGAATTTGTGATGGCTTCCGATGTTAAAGAAGTCGTCCATGATGTTTTAAGACATCGCATTATCCCTTCATTTGAAGCTAAGACTGCCCATATAACCAGTGATCAAATTATTGATCGTTTGCTTGAGTTGGTTCCTTTACCTTAATGAAACGGGGGGGGAAACATAATCCGGCGTATGCCGATTCAAAAGAGCTGTGGTCTCTGAGACGCAGTATTCCGTTGCTGAGTCGGATCTCTAAACGTGTTATTTCTTATTACGGTGCCGGAGAAACCAAATCTCCGTTTAAAACAAAAGGGCTTGATTTTCAAGAGGTACGGGCCTATCAACCGGGGGATGACATTCGTCAAATTGATTGGCGAGTGACGGCAAAGCATGGAAAACCATTTACAAAATTATATACCGAAGAGAAAGAACACTCTGTTTTTTTGGTGATTGACATGCGATCTCGTATGAAATTTGCGTCACAGGGACGATTTAAGTCCGTTTTGGCCGCTCGAATAGCCTCTTTCTTAGCTTTTATCGCGGAATCCAAAAACGATAAAGTTTCTTTTCTTATTCTCAAAAAAGACTCCTTGGAGGCGGGATCTTTATCTCCGGCGAATCAAATTATTCCTTTTCTTATCAAAGCCCTGGAACAAGCAGAACAAATGGATCAGAGCTTAAATACAAGCTATTCCGATTCTATTTCCCTGACAAACGGTATTGTAGAGACGCTCAAACACGTTCGCCGTGGCTCCTCTGTTTTTTTAATCAGTGATTTTCATGATTTTTCATCAACTGATGAAAATTTAATCACTCAACTTGCTTCTTCTCGTTTAGTGACGTTTATTCATATTTATGATCCGTTGGAAAGCCGTTTACCCAAAGATCGTTTACCGATCACCAATGGATCGGAAACACGATTTTTGGAAGCCGATCAAAATAAAATTCAACTGGAATTTCATAATTCTTTTCTGCTTCAACTTCAAAAAATACAACAGGTTGTGCAAAAGGCCGATTTAGGATATCTTCCTGTTTTAACAAACGAAAACGATCTGTTAAAAATAGCACATTTTTACAAAAAGGATCTTTAATCATGCCATTTCAATATTTAACGAATACCGCTACCGCTCAAAGTCGAGATCTGACAGAAAATATCATATCCCCGACACCGGTTAATTTACCGGCCCTTGAAAATATTGATTTAAACAATTTAAAGGATCTCGTTCTACCGGCCTCTCCTTCGGTTTTCCCTCTTGCTTTCGGATGGTGGATTTTAATTATTATTCTGTTTTTTCTCATATGTTTTATTTGTTTTTTTATTTACAGACATTATTTTTCAACCAAAGCTTATGCCCTGTTGGAATTAAAGCATATTAGCAATAAAAATTTACCTGATTTTCTGTTTATTCGAGAAATATCTAAGCTTCTCAGACGTGTTTCTTTGTTTTTATACCCAAAGCAAGGCGTCGGACAGCTATCCGAACAATCTTGGAGCGATTTTTTACATCAAAAAGCCCCTCATATTTTGCCAAAACACGTTTCTGATTTGATTGCTTTTTCGACCCTAACACCTAATCACACAAAAATAACCGTGACAAAAAAAGATCTTTATGTTATGGTGAGAAAATGGATTATAAAAGCATTTAAGGATCAAAAACATGAACGTCAACACAAATGAAATTTTAGAAACAATTCGTTTATTATCCGGAAAAACGGATTCATCCGCATATGCCGATCATGCACCGGGTGTTATTCCGCCTCCCCCTCCGGCGATAAAAGAAACCATCCAATCTTCGGAAGAAGATATGGCGGGTCTGTCTGTTTTAGCTTCCATAAATTACCAATCTTTGAGCGGTAATCACAAAAATCGGGATTTTTTGATTCGACGGGTGATTCGAAATAAAAATGATTTATATTTAGATGGTATGGCTATGGATATTCGAGCTCCTCGCTTAATTAAAGTGTCACATATCAGTCGTATTCATGATTTAGGTTCGGGTCGTGTTTACGATAACCCGTTTCGATTTGTTCAAGAACGCTTAGGTGTTTCGGTAGCCGATGAAGTTCTGCCGGAAAAAATGAGTGAATTCGGAAAGGCAATTGAGCGAACCGGTAATGAGATGACGGTTTTAATGTATCTGGTGGCTATTGATGGCGTCAGACGACCGGATGAGCGCAAAAAAGTGTTTGATTACATCAAAAAACGAACGCAAGATCTTCACTATGATGATTCGGAATTAAATGATTATTTAATTTCATTGGCTCCTGATGATGAAAGTTTTTCAATGGCTCTTCAACGTCTTTTAACAAAGGATAAAACGGTTGTTCAAGGAGTTGTTGAAACAATGTTGGCCGTTATTTTGGCTGATGGAAAGGTTCATGATAAAGAACGCGCCTTTCTGGCTCGTATTATTGATTTGCTTCGAGCTGACGGGTATGAATTTAATTTATCAATTTAGTGTTTTATGCTTGACTTTTTGAAATTTTTTTTCTATACTGCGTTCCTATGGTTTAATTTATTAGAATTCAAAGTGGTGATATTATGGCAAAGCCGACAACGATTGAAATCAAATTAGAAAATCCTGAAACAGGGACGTTTTATGTTGAAAAAAAGAATCCGCGGACACATACGGAAAAAGTGAAACGCCGTAAATACGACAAAAAGATTAGAAAACACGCCCTGTTTGTAGAAAAGAAAATCAAATAGGATTTTTTAGGTACAATATAAAGAAGCACACCGGAGTTAAGTGTGCTTTTTTTGTATTTCATTTATTCAAGAGCTCAATGCGGACTCTCTCTTTATCTCTTATTAAAATGATAGAAAGGGAGATTGTTTTTTATCATCGAAGAAAAAAGAGGGCTTGTTGATCTGAAAAAGGAATATGCCTTAAGAAAGCCATTCTTGTAAAACAGACAAATATTTAATAAGAACAAACCCGCCGATCAATAAAACGAAAAAAACAATAGATAACCATCCCAGATTTTTTTCAATATATTCTTTCATCGGCTTTCCATATTTCCACAAGAGCCATGCGATTAAGAAGAAACGCATGCCACGGGCAATAACGGAGGCAATCATAAAAACACCCAGATTGAGATGAGTCACCCCGCTGGCAATCGTGACGATTTTATAAGGAAACGGTGTTAATCCGGCTCCAAAAACAATCCATGCGCCCCATTCATTATACAAATTACAGAATTTTTGAAATTCGGTGGTATAATGGTAAAAATTTAAAATAGCCAACCCGATCGAATCATATAAAAACCAACCGATAGCATACCCGAACGCTCCTCCCAAAACACTTGAAACCGTTGTATAAAGGGCGATTTTAAAAGCTTCCGTTCGACGAGCCAAAATAAGCGGAATCAAAAAAAGATCGGGAGGAATAGGAAAAAAAGAACTTTCAATAAACGAAATGGCACATAAAGTGGGCAAAGCATACTTTCCCGAAACCAATTTCATACACCAATCATAAAGAGCTTTCATACTTCTATGCCACATTATTATTTCCTTTGACTTTTAGATAAATATTGTTTATTTTGATGAAATAGGATGATAACCCTTTTAGAAAGGAAACGCAATGAAAAATTTAATGTTTGCTCTCTTAGTTGTCTGTGGACTGACAGCCTGTGGCATCGGGAATACAAATACAACATATGAACGGCAAGATATCGGAGCCCAAGGGCAAGTTGAAACAGGTATTATTGTCGATATGCTTTTAATACAAACAGCCGGAACAAGTGGGGTTGGCACGCTGGCTGGGGGTGTAGCGGGAGCGGCTGCCGGATCTATGATCGGAGGCAATACGGCTGTTAATATTATCGGGGGTGTCGGAGGCGCTTTGTTAGGCGGTATGGCGGGTAATGCAACCGAAAAAGCATTAACAAAAGATACAGCTTACGAATTTATTGTTGAAAAACCAAACGGAACCATGATTTCCGTTGTACAAAGCAACGAAATGAATTTACGACCCGGAGATCGTGTTTATTTAACACGTGTTAACGGTCAAACCCGTATCCGATCTCGTGTTCGTACTTACTACTAAAAGAAAACGGATATATCATCAGATAAAGAAACAAAAAAAGAGGGGAAACCCTCTTTTTTTTATTGTATCTAGAAAACCACGCGTTAGACGCGTGGTTCAGTAAAGCTTATAGCGGTGAGGATGACAAAGCGCT
>CALXPF010000059.1 GCA_944390205.1 uncultured Alphaproteobacteria bacterium | reverse complement strand
TGATTGTTCGGTTATTTCCGAATGAACCGACTATTATCCGCTTTGTTTTTTTTAAGAGTCTCAAAAGAATGTTAAAAAGTACGATCTACGATTTGAGATAAAATCAATTGCCGACAAGCCCTTTATTCAAGCTCTCTTTTTCGAACACGTTTTAAGTTCAAACGATCTTTTAAGTTTTTTGCCTGTTGACTTCTTCTTTGACGTTATATATACACAAAAAAACGAATACGCCTTTCGTCAAAGAACAGCATTCTCCGAGTCTTGAATACTCTTTCTGAAAAAACGGCACGACAGAGAGATCCCACGACCGCCGTTTGTGCTATATAATCAGAGGCAAATATTTCTCAGCGACGGTGAGATTGACGATTCAAAAGCTCTTTTTGATTTCGCAGATCTTTTGTTTTTTGTTCTTCCGACCCGCCTAGGAGAGTTCGAACATGGTTTGTTAATCCCCGCAATACCGTTCCCAAACCGACTTTTTGTTGAGAGGGTTCTTGTGTCGGACGCAATCCTATTTTTTTCAATTCGGACAAATAATGCTCTTTATGATCAAAAGAAAGCGGATTATGAACCGCTTGATCCAAATAGAACTGAGCCGTTTGATCCGCCCCCTTCATTTTCAAAAAAGCGGCATAGCGTACTTGAGCCAAAGGATATTTTTTATCGGCCAAAATTCCCAATGCTTCTGCAGAAATATGAGCCACTTGATCACTGACATTTTGCTTTTTGCGTGTTGCCAAAATCCAAAGATGTCGCGAGAAATGAGCTGCGACCTCTCGTTCCTCCGGTGTGGCCGACGACGCATTATCCAACACTTGAGCCATACGCATGATACGGTCAGGAAGCCCCTGAGTTTCTTTTCCTTCCTGATATAAAGAAAAGCAATCGGCATTTGTTTGCACACACTCTTTTAAATTAAATTTTGAACGTTCTCTCCATCCGAAATCATGTCCGAATTCTTGCAAAACCCATTCGGCCGTACGATTTTTTTCTTCTTTTTTTTCAAACGGATTTTGAAAATAGCGGTTCATATACGTTTCGGCTTCCTTGGAATTTTTTTGTTCTTTCATAAGATATGCATATTCCATTTCGGCTTTCGGATATCCCTTGTCTGCTAAGGATTTCAAGGAAATAACGGCGTATTTTGCCGGAGCTTTTTCAAATCCGGTCCCCTCTCGTTGAGCCAGATCGGACAAAAGAGATGCCACAAACGCAACACTCTCCCGATCATGTTTATCCGCCGATTGAACGGAAGGTGCCTCTTCACCGGCACGCAAAATATAGGAAAAATTTAAATCTTTCCCGTCTTTTAAAAAATTTTGAAAAGCCGTTGCATAATAATCATATCGTTTTTGAACCGAGCTCATTTTCCTCTTCCTTTCATTCATATGAAACAACCCTCTTAAAAAGATGAGATCCCCTGATATCCGATCTCTCAAGAAGATTTTATCCGTCCCGAATTTCCTTTTATTATACCATATTTAAAAAAAATGAAAAGGAAAAACAAATACCCTGTTGATATTATTTATAACTTATTAAATTTTAAATGATTTTTTTAATTCCTTTACCGACTGGCAAAAAGAATTTGACAAAAAATAATTTTACTCAACTTAATTTTTTAATATAGGACAACCGCTCCCCGCATCAGGGCATGAAAAAAATCAAGCCCCCCGCACGGAACGGAGAAAAGACTATCTTTCTTTGGCTACTCGCCATAACCCGATCGGTTGATGAAGCTTAAAAGAATCCGATTCAAGACCGCACTTTAGGGTTTCACCGGTCAAATGAATACCTTTTTCAGTCAAAAAAGGTTCTTTTTTCAAAAGACCCAGCACGGTCTTTGAAACAAAATTGCCGAGTTGCCGTTTCAAAGACGTTTTTTGATATTGTTTTCGCAGAAGATCTGCTTTTTTTCTGATATTCTCAGGCAATTTGGCATCACATTTCAGTGGATTTCGCACGAACTGATCCAAATAACTTTCCGCATTCCAGACATGTCCTTTTTTTTGTAAAAGACTTGCGTACTCCATTTGAGCCATGGGATATCCTTTATCCGCCAAAATTTTTAAAGCCTTTTCAGATCCTTTATGAGTTAAACCGAATATACGCGGAGTCGTTGTGTTTGCCTGCTCAAAAAATTGTTGTGTCAAGGTATTTAAAACCTTCATTTCTTCCGGCAGTACTTGAGTGGCTTGAGGAGACTGTTCAAGAATCCGATAAACCTTTTTATTCAACCGTTCTCTTTCTTCATGCCACATATACGGGTATTGAATTTCTTGGAGCAATTTTTGATATTTAAGCTCTTGTGAGATCTCTCCCGATTGAGAAGAGGGCTTTTCGGTTCCCATCCATTTTTGAGCCAAAACGCGATCTTCGGCCAGTATGCGTTCTTCCAGAAAGCGCCCCGTATTGATTTCGTCTATTAACGCCGAAAGTGTCTTACGTGAATCGAATATGACAGGCTTTTTTTCTCTCAATATTTTTCTTTTAAGCGCCCTCAACAATCGGCGTGTCAGTCGACCCAATGTCATTTTATGTCTGACCAACGGAATATCAGCCTTCTTTTCTCGAGGTGCCGTTTGAACAATCGGCTCATTGAAAGCAGGAGATAAAAATTGCTCAAAATCGGTAAAACGGTTTTCCTGTTCTGATTGTTCCAACGATCTCAAAGGAAGCTCTTCCGAAAAATTGGTTTCTCGATTATTTTCAAGCGTTTTATGTTGAGAATTCAGCACTGAGGGAGCAGAATTCGACTGTTGTTGTCGGGGTGTCGTCGCCATGGTTTCGGGGGAAAGAGATTTTTCGTTAAACATCCGATTCGACAAAGAAGCGTTCATTTTTCGAGCCATTTTCTTCAGCATAAACCGTCGTTTCATTTGAACGGATTTTTTTGATTTTCTTTTTCCGGCATAAATGCTTTTTTGTTTTTTGAGTCCCTTTTTTCGTTGACGAATCTTTTGTTGAAGCCTCTCTCGATCAGAAACAAGCGATCCCGTTTCCCTTGGATCATTGGCCTTTTTCTCTAAAGAATCGGATATGTTCTGAGGTATATTTTCAACAGGTGACTTTTTCCCGTCATTCGAAACGGATGTTTCCACCTCACGAGAGGCGTTTTTTGACAAAGAACCGTTAGTATCGTTAAATGCTTGCTCCAACCGTACTTCATCCAAATCTTCCGAAACCGCACCCGTTCTTATCGAATGAGACGTGATCAACTGTTTTGTGTTTAAAGAGCGTTTGATTGAATCAGCCCCCGTCTTCGGAGAATTTTGTTCTTCCAAAAAAGCACCCGTATTCACCTCTCGAATAAGATCCGACAGTGTTCGAGAAGAATCGGTTTTTGTTTTTTCTTGTTGTCTGAACAATCTTTTTTTAAGTGCTCTCAAAATTCGCTTGGGAAACGATATGTGAGACGGTGTTTTTGCCGACAGATACGATATTTTTTTTCTTTTATGCGGATAGACATAATCGACCAGACCTATTGAGGGTTCATCATTTAGGTTATTGAGAAGAATTTCTGGCATCATGATCCCCCATTTTCTTTTTTCTATCCCGATTTCGACATAAAGGCCATCAGGCGATCAACTCTTTGAACAACGTAAAAAACGTTCTCCTTATTGGAAGCTGAGAGCCCTGTCACCACTCTTTCTATTGTACCATTTTTATTAAAAAAATTAAAGAAAAAAGTTTTTAGACAAATAAAATAATATTTTAAAAAAAACATCTTGACTTTTTATTTTTTATTCGTTAGAATGCCAAACTATGTTGAGCCAAGATGAGTGCGTAGCTCAGCTGGTAGAGCACCTGACTTTTAATCAGGTGGCCCTGGGTTCGAATCCCAGCGCGCTCACCATTTTTTTAAACCGTCCGTAAGGGCGGTTTTTTTATGATTAAATTTTATAAATGTCAAACCTTTTTTGTCAGCGAATCTACAAACTGATTAAGCCTCAAAATATTTTATCCCCCCCCCAAAAAGAAACAGCACAGAAATAAAGATTAAAGCCATTAAAATTTTATTTTTACTTGACAAAACAATCAAAATAATAAAGAATTACTTCATGTTTTACAAATTTTTAAGAATATTCATCAACATTTTAAACGAGATCTGTTTTCTCAAAAAATATCTTTTTATTTTCAGGATGACATTTTATAGTTGTTCGTTTTCACACTTTTATTTTAAGATTAAGAAAATTTTTTATACACAAAGAAACAGGGGGAGGAAAATCAATGATACCAAAAATTATACACTATGTATGGGTTGGGAACAATCCGAAATCTGATCTTGTTTTAAAATGTATAGAGAGTTGGAAAAAATATTGTCCCGATTATTATATCATGGAATGGGGAAACGACGCATTAAAGAAAATTGATAATTTATATATGAATCAAGCTGTTGAGCACAAAAAATGGGCATTTGTATCAGATTATGTTCGACTATATGCCCTCTATCAATACGGTGGTGTTTATTGCGATACCGATCTGGAAATAACTCAAAATATAGATATATTTTTAACAAATGATTTTTTCATGGGATATGAATTATGTCATAATACTTCGGGATATCAAACAGCTTTTATCGGAGCAAAGAAAGAGAACCCGATCATTAAAGATCTGTTGGATATATATCAAAATATTTCTTTTTTTCATCATGATCAATTAGATATGACTCCCAATCCCAAGAGATTTGAATCTTACTTCAAAAAAAAATTTAAAATTAAAAAAATTAATCCCAGTCAGACTTTAAAATTAACAGAGAAACAAATTATCTATCCCTACTATTATTTCTGTGTTCCCGTCTCTCAAAAAGAAAATTACAGCATCCACCACTTTAACGGTTCTTGGTTAGAGCCTTATTCTCGTAAAAAGAAATTTGCATTCAAAAAATATACTCTTATTTGCGTAAAAAAAAGAAATTTAGATCGCTCTCCTTTTTCTGAAAAAGATAAAAAGTTTCCACTCAAAAGTAATGAAAAAATTATTTGGACTTTCAAACGAGGATCTCGTAAAAAAATCTATTTAATCAAGAAAATCGATTAAAAAACTCTTTTTCCCCATTTTTTATACCTATTTTAAATTTTCATTCAAAAATTTTGTATAATTATTTCCGATTTTATGGTATAATGAATCCATGAGCAAATAAATAGGTGAAATATGACGGAAAACATTCAAAATAAAACTTATAATCCCGGTGTTGACTATCTGTATGTGATCGTTTTAGATAAAAAAGGAAATTATCCGAACGGTCATCGTGTACTTCTGTCCGAAGGAAGACCCGGAGCCGAAAAATCCGGACATGACAAATTGCTTCAAGATTCTAAATTCATTCAAGACTATTATGTTAAAGATCCGCAAAAGCGTCGTGAAAAAGAAGCACAAGGATATACGGTTTTAGATTTTATGGGGGGCGAATTGATCGAGGCGGGATCTATCCACTACTCGGCAAGCGGTGTTCGAAAAGACAGCTCCCGAAACCGAATTATCGAGGAATTGGGTGATACGGCACATCAAAAACGAAAAGACATTAAACTGGTTTATGCCATCATCAAAAAGCATCAAGGAGAAAAAGCCCTCAAAGCAGCAAAAGACTTAGAGAAAAAGAAGATCAACGACACCGATTCTTTTATGCTAACCTATGCACCGATTGATGCGCCCGAAAAAGGACGTCAAGTTATGATTGTTCCTAAAGATCAAACTATTTCTGATTTTATTGAAAAAAATAATTTAGCTCCTTATCGCATTTTTTCAATGGCTCGTTTAGGGGAAGACGCTCAAACAAAGCAACCTACCATAAAAAACATGATCTCTTTTGAGCAATTTAAAGATTTTGAAATGCAAGATCGTGACAGTTTCTTAAAAGCGGCCGAAAAACAGAGAAGGACTTCTGCATTATACACCCATCATACCGGAAGCTCTCGTTAAGGATCTTTATATCTTTTGCATAACAATTGTTCCACGTATTGGAAATAAAGAAAGAAAAGCATGTCTATTGAATGAAATAGAAGCATGTCACATATCCTTTTGGGCAGATTGTAATATAAATTTAGTAGCAAAGCCCAACACAACTTTAAAAGTCATATGATTACATGTAAATCCAAAAACTCTAAACAATATATTAAAAACTTTTAGAAACAAGTAGCCATTGGAAGCATTTCACTGCCAAATTTTTTGAATTATCTTTTATTCGAGTTCTTTCTTTAAAAATTAAATAAATAACAGGGAGGGCCCCTTACTGACCACAAAACTTGTATTTTAGATTTTTAAACAGCGATTTTTTTTCTTTTTTTTATCTATTTCAAATCACATTTCATATTTTCGTTTCTCTTGCACAATCGATTTTATTTTCTGAACAGGATAATCTATTTTTCGATCCTTAGAAACACTCTCTGTCTCTAAACTGGCTGATCTTAAAACATCAATTACTCTATTTTTATTTTTAAAAAAAACAGTTTCATTAACTTTAACTTCATTTATTTTAGGTAAATATCTTCTAACTAAATCTTCGAGACGTTTTTTCAGTACATCTTTCTGATTTTTATCAAAAAATTTTGCCTCAAAACTCAAATATTCTAATTTCTCAGGATCTATTATTTTAGTTTCAAGAAGTGTTTTTACAGATATTTCCATTGTCTGCACTAAATCTTCCACTTTATAAGGAATTCGAATCAATAGTGAAGGAGAACCAACTTTAAGTTTTTCTAAATTCTCAAAGACAGCCCCGGCATTTCCATTAATGTCTTTCAAAATAGCAATATGCTCTTTTCCACCCGGTATAAAAGGTGGAAGGCGAACCTCTTCATTTCGAAGAGTTAAAACATTGTCAGAAGCTTTGTCCTCAGAAATCAAATGATACCCCCTACCTGTTTTTTGAATACGAGCCTGGGAGAATAAGCAAATCCCCGCCCCTTCTCTCAAACAAGATCTATGACCGACAGGCATTCCCGTAAAAATAGGATATTGAGAATGTTTTATCAGATAATCCTTTGCTTCTTGATCCGTATCCCTAGAAAGTAAAAGAATAATTTTCTTATCCTTAAATTGCTTACATGTTTTTAAAAAAGCGTCCACTGCATTTCGATTTCGAAATTCAACAACTAAGAAATTATAATCATCTGAAAAAAATCTCGTTTGATACATCAGCTTATTTTCAACTTGAGACTGATTTCCCGGTTGCAAATAACCACTCAATTCTTGAATTTCTTTTGCAGTCTCATTTACTGGTTCAATATGAAAATCCGTTGATACGGCGGTTTGTTTACTCAGATCCTTAATCAAGCAACCGACATATTTCGAATAATAAACAGGCGTTGAAATCCCCCGTTGTCCTAAATAATGATGCAATTGAGAAGCATCTGAAAAGCCATATGTTTTTAAAGTATCTTTTCTTCGGGGTAGCGCTCCTCTTTCTCGACATATTTTATCGAGATCAAAAATGACATCCTCTGTATTAGAACCTCCTGTAAAATAAATATTATGATACTTGTAGCTTCCATCCTCATTTTGAGCAGAAATTGCTTCATAAATCATTTCTGCCCGTTCTTTTGGACTATGAGATATTTCATTTCCCCAAGAAATATACGAAAAATTTCCATGGTGGATGTTGTTGTCATACGGCAAAATTATCGAAATAGGAGTTGTTTTGAGTGCGTTAAATAGAAAGCTTTCATTAAAATACCCAACCGGTTCTTTTCCAACAACATACCCAGAGGGAATGATAACTAAATTATCAATTTCATGAGACGATTTATAAAAATCATTCAACTTCGAAAGCAGAGCACCACTCATCCATCACCCCTAGAGAAAAAACACCTATCTAGATAAGTATATCATGTTGTATTCAATCAGTCAATCATACTGATCTACATTTCCATCAAAAAATCTCTTCTGATTCAGAATATTAAATCAAACTTTTCTGAATAAGAATTAAAAATTTCAAATCAATATGTTTATTGACATTATTCTCACTGAAATCATCACATCCACATCATAAACGGTATTCACTTCTGCAAGCACAGGCTTTATTCTTTTTTCTCATTTCAAACATTCCTTTAACCCCCTCACTATCCTTATTTTCTGCATTTTAAATACATAAACTTCCACCGGCTACCGCAAGTGGTATTACTTGTTCCGAACGGCGATCGCTCTGCCCGGAGGCTTCATAAACCTAAAAACTTAGAAGGTATGCCTCCATCTACCGGCTTACACTGATCGACTGCGTTTGTGCACTAAAAAAAAGAAACCCACCGGCCTAGCCGGTGGTTCTTCTCAAACGGGTGTAACCCTAATGGTGCCAGCAAACGCCTTAAGGGCGTATGACGGTCTGACAGGGCGAAGATTACTTGCTACCCGTAA
>CALXPF010000058.1 GCA_944390205.1 uncultured Alphaproteobacteria bacterium | reverse complement strand
TCTGAATTTATTGAAAATAAAGATATTTTAAAAGGAGCAGGATTTTCTGATCTTATCACGGGTGATCGGGGTGGAACGTGTGAGGTTTTTGTCTATTATCCTGATGGAGATAATGCGTATAAATCTATGATATATAGTGGCTCGCCAGAGGTTCTTTGTCGCTCGGGAAAAACGAATCCCTTTTAGCGGGAAACACGTTAAAAAAGAGAAAGTCGGTTTCTAAAGATCTCTGTTTTTTGTGAGGCTTTTTCAAAAAGCCTCAAGAGCGTGTGTCAATTTGATCTTTGAACGGACCAAAATTTTTGATGTTCTTTTCATGCCGTCACAGAACCAGTGATTGAAACATCAACTAAGCATCGATAATCTCGATTAACGGAATAAAAATCCGCCTATACACTATACAACACATTATTTAAGAAAATAGAACACCATAACCGACTTTAAGAGGCAATCCATTAAATGGGATTTATTATCCCTTAGCAATATTCCGATTTATCAAACCGATGATGAACCCACAACCATTGTTCCGGTGTTTCACGAATCCAATCTTCTATAATCTCGTTAATACGCTTCATAATTAAATACGAAGCCTCCTCCATGCTTTTTGCCTTCTCTTTTGAAACCGTGAGCGGATAAACGACAACATCCAATCGTCCATCTTTTCCTCGAATGCTCTTTGCCATAAAAATCGGAACATTTAATCTTAAAGATAAGGCGGCAATCGCCGGAGCCGTCATTGCCGGCTTTCCGAAAAACGGGACGGAAATCCCCTCTCGTAATTTCTGATCACACAACATCACAACAAAACCGCCCTTATGAATCGTTTCAACAATCTTGCGAGCCCCTAAGCTCCCTTTGGGAATCAAAATCCCCTTTCTTCGTTGAAACATTAACTTATCAAGCCATGGATTGTTGGCCGGTCGATAAACGGGATTTAAATAAAAATGATCAAACAGAGGAAACGAAACCATCGGCTCCCAATTTCCGATATGTGCCGAACAAACAAATCCGCCCTTCCCCGTTTTAAAAGCCTCTTTTAAATAATCAAGCCCCTGAATTTTAGCTGTTTTCCCCAATGTCTTTCCATGAGGCATCTCGGCATAAAAACGTCCGAAATGCATCCACATCTTTTTAAGAATCTCTTTGCGTTCCGCCAAACTCTTATTCGGAAAAGCAATCTCTAAATTACGCAATCCGATTCGATTCCGTTTCACCATAAAAAAGCTCAGAAAAAAACCGATACCGGCTCCGATAGTTGAGGCAATCCGAACAGGTAAAACTTTAAAAAACATCCAAAAAAAGAAGGCAACCAATCCTAAAAAAGGATCCAAAAAATATCGCTGGAATATATTCCTTTTGGCTTGTCTGATACCTTTCATTCACATAAGCCTTTCAAAATATCTCGCACAACATCCGGTGTTTCAAAAACGAATTTTCCATCAATCACATAAATGTTCTTGCGTAACTCCTTCGGTACCTTAACGGCGTCTTTTGTTGTCGTCACAATCGGCAAACCGTCCGCCTCTTTCATGATTTGTTCAATATCAAATCGGGTATAATAGTAGTGATCCGGAAAAGGCAACGATTTTTTAACAATGATTCCGTTATTTTTTAACAAGTCAAAAAATTTATTCGGATTCCCAATCCCTGCAAAAGCAAAAACTTCTTGCCCCTTTAATCCGCATAACGCCTTTTCTTGAGCAACAAATTGCCCTTTTAAAACAGGTAAATCAATTTGATTTCGTTTTAAAAAGAATTCAACGCCCCACTCATCTTCACCGGCAATAATAACCGCATCCGCCCGTTGTAATCCCTTTTGTATCGGTTCCCTCAACGGACCTGCCGGAATAACCTGCTCGTTTCCGAATCCCTTTTTGCCGTCCACCACGACAAAAGAAAATGATTTGATCAATGAGGGATTTTGAAACCCGTCATCCATTAAAATACATTTTGCTCCCCGTTTGACGGCAATCTGAGCTCCTCTGGCCCTCTGATTATCAACGACTGTCGGTGCATTTAATGCAAGCAAAACCGCTTCATCCCCGATATCAACCGCCGTATGAACGGAAAGATCGGCAACAACGCCCTTCAGTTGACTTTTATATCCATGGTTCAAAAAGAAAAACTTGACCTTTTGCTTCTTTAAAAACTCACCCAATGCCAAAACAACAGGCGTCTTCCCCGTTCCGCCAACCGATAAATTACCGACACAAATAACCGGAATATCTGCCTGATACGGCTTTACTCTTTTAAACCGATAAGCGGTTCCCCAAGCGTAAATACGACCGAACGGACGGAGAAGTTTTGTCCACACGGAATGAGGGCAATCCCAAAAAGCAGGCGTCTTCATTAAATACCAACCCTTTCCTTTAAAACCTGATAAGTACGATCTAAAACACTCATCTCAGACATAGCCAATTGCTCTGCTCGATCACTCATTCCCCTAAAAGATTCGGGATGCTTATAGTACTGCAAAACAATTCCTAATAACTCCCCTTCGTTTTTAACCTCAATTAAGGCTCCCTCTGTTTTTCCGGATGAAACAATCTCACGAAAATTAAACGCATGTGGTCCAATAACAACAACACGGCCCAATCGCATCGGCTCCAGCATATTTTGTCCCCCGAACGGAATTAAAGATCCGCCGACAAATACCAAGGGGGCCAATTGATAAATCAGTCCCATTTCTCCGATTGTATCCGCCAAATAAACATCCGTTTTATCCGTTATTTTATCATGTCGAGATCGTTTGGACACCTGTAATCCTTTAGATTTACAAATCATTTCTATTTCATCTGAGCGATTGGGATGACGAGGGGCAATGATTGTTAAAAAATCTTTATAAATTTGCTTCATCTTTAAATGAATATCCACAATCATTTCCTCTTCATTATAATGGGTGCTTCCCGCACACCAACACGGTCGAGACCCGATGGACAAGCGCATTTGATCCAATTCTTTTTGATCAAACGGAGGCTGAGAAGCCGCATGCTTCAAATTCCCGACACTAACAACATTTGGAGCTCCTAAAGTTTTTAGGCGTTCCACATCTTCTCTTGTTTGTCCGAAAGAAAGCGTAAATAATTTTTGTACGGCTTGAATAAACCATTTGGCCTTCATCCACCGAACAAAAGAACGATCCGAAATACGCCCGTTCAATAAAACAAGCGGAATATTTCTTTTGTAAATACTTGATAATAAATTGGGCCAAAAATCCGATTCAAACCACAAAACGGCATTCGGATGCCAATGAGAAACAAAATACTCCGCCGCCCACGGAAAATCAACGGGAATATACTGATGAAAAGCCCTTTGGGGGAGCCTTTCCGCCATTAACCGTGCCGACGTAACCGTGCCGGACGTCACCATAATATGAAGCTTCGGATCTTCCGATAACAATTTCTTAACAAGAGGAAGCATTGACAAACACTCTCCCACACTGGCACCGTGCATCCAAATTAACTTCCCTTTGGGTCTTTTAAGACGCGAAAAGCCCATTCTTTCGGAAAAACGTTTTGTATCTTCTTTTCCCTTAAAGCATCTGATCAGAAGCCATAAGTAAATAAAAGGAGAAAAAATAATCGTCAAAACAGAATACAAAAATAATGGTTTCATTTTTTTTACTTTCTGATAATATATAAAGATGTTCTACATATTAAAACAACTCAACAAAAAAGGCAAGTTATGATTGGCATTATTACAAAAAATTGTATGTATCAAAAACTCCTGACGGACGCCCTTAAACCCTATAATCCCATTCTGATTGAAGCCCCTTCGTCTCAAACGGATTTGCTGATCCTCGAAGGATCTCAAAAAGAAACGGAAGATTTTTTCAAAACAGATCCGAATCAACCCGTCATTCTTCTCGGATCACATCATGATGACGCCGATATCGAGCTTTCGCTCCCTTGCCAATTAACGGAATTATTTCAATGCATTGATCGACTGATAGACCAAATGAAACATGCCCCCTCCTTTGAAAATAACTTCTTTTTATTTCAAGGACAGCATCGTCAACTCCTCAACAAGAAAACAAATGAAGTCATCCATCTGACAGAAAAAGAAAATAACCTCATCATCTATCTTGTAAAAAACCAAGATAAAATCATTTCAAAAGATGAACTCTTAACCGCTGTTTGGAACTACCGCCCCGATACCGAAACACATACGGTCGAAAGCCATATCTACACATTGCGTCAAAAACTCGGAGAAAACGCCAATCAATTCATTCAAAATACGTCGACCGGTTATACAATCGTCAGTTAAAATCCGACTCTGTTAAAAAATCATCCGGTTTGACGGCACGATCCGGCTCAACGATTTCAACAATTTTTTGACGAGACTTGTCTCGCTTGTTCCGTTGAGAAGAAGCCTCTTTATTCGGAATGTTTAATTCGGGGATCTTCTCCACTTGAGGAGCTTTCTTTAAATCTTGTTGAGAAGAGGCATCCTCCTCCTTCTTCTGCTCTTCAGAAGTTTGATGATTCTCCCCCGCCTCTATGTCCGGTTCAATCGAAACCGGCTCTTCTTTTTTGGCAAATTGCTGATACAAAAGTCTGTTTGTTATCTCATCCGATAAATCCGTATTATTTAAAACGGGATTCTGTTCTAAATACCACAAAATATTTTCTCCCTTGTCATCAACCACCATCAAATTAGCTCCTGCGGAAATAATCAGTTGAAGCATATCCGCTCTCGGGGCATAATATGCTGCAAACATGATCAAGGGGACTTGTTTGGGAGCACCGGCGATGGGGAACATATCAAGAGACACCACTTCATTGACATTCATTTGGCCTCCCTGTAAAATTGCTTTTAAAACATGCGGATTTCCCCTGACAATAGCCAACTGCAAAACATTCCCGCCACATTTTTGAGGGGCGTTTAAATCAACGTTGTTTTGAATAAGCGGGTCAATGTCATCACTCGAGCGTGCATTTCGTATAACTTCCTGAAGCGGGGAATAAGAACAATTCTTTCGAGGAGCCGCCTCTACCGAACCTGCCATCATAACACCACATAAAAAAGAAATAAAAATTTTACTTTTCATCGGCACCTCCTAGTTTTTTTGTGTATAAGGATTAGAAAATATAAACAATTTGTTATCGATCGGAACGTTTTCTCGAATATTATACAGAGAAACGGTTGACTTAATCCCCTGCATATCGACAACCTCCCATTGTTTTAATGATAAATTCTCTTTATCAATAATCAATGTTAAACTCCCTAATTCCGGAGCTTCTTTTTTAATAACCGTCACTTGATACTCATCTAAAATATCAGAAACACCCGTCACTAAAAATGCCGGATCATCAAACCGAAGCGTCTCTTTCAAAATGAAACTGACCGGTGTTTGATCCAAATCAAAATAACTGACTTCTTTTAAATCCCGATCGTGATAAATTAAATAACCGTTATTTGCATAAAACTCCAACGGCGATCCTTTTTGATATACCAGCCTTAATTTTCCGGGTTTCGATAAATAAAGCTCACCCATTTGTAAATCATCTTTTACCTTAGAATTAAATTGAGCAAATTGGGCTTGTATGGTTTTCATTTTATTATAAGCCGTTTCCACTTTTTGCAAAATAGCCCTGTTCGCCGGTATATCAACAGACGGATCAACATCGGCATACGCCAAACGACCGATCAATAAAATTAACAATCCCACAATTAGTTTTTTCATACGCAATCCCCTTATCCGTTGTTATCCGGAACCAATATCTCTCTTTTACCGGCTACGTTGGGTTTTGAAATAACCCCCTCAGCCTCCATCCGATCTATTAAATCCGCCGCCCGATTATAGCCGATTCTTAACTGCCTTTGAACATAACTGGTCGACACTTTTCGATCCCTTAAAATAATGGCTACCGCTTGATCATATAAATCATCTCCGGAAGAGCCGGAAACACCCCCGCTCGCCCCCAAAGAAACGCCGGAAGCACCCCCTTCGGGATCAGATAAAACCGCGTCCAAATATTGTGGCTCTCCTTGTTTTGACAGATGTTGAACAACTTTTTCAACCTCCTCATCACTGACAAAAGGCCCATGAATACGTTGCGGTTTTTGACCGGCCGGCATAAACAACATATCTCCCTTGCCAAGCAGTTGTTCGGCCCCTTGTTCTCCCAAAATAGTCCGCGAGTCAATCTTACTTGTCACCTGAAATGAAATACGTGTCGGGAAATTGGCTTTAATGGTTCCGGTAATAACATCCACGGACGGTCGTTGTGTCGCTAAAATCAAATGGATACCGACCGCACGAGCCATTTGAGCCAACCGCTGAATAATCGGATCCACTTCTTTACCGCATTGACACATCAAATCTGCCATTTCATCCACAATCACGACAATATAAGGAATAGGGGTTAAATCAAATGCCTGTTCTTCAATGATCGGCTTTCCCGTTTCCGGATTAAATCCCGTTTGAACACGCCGTGTTAAAACCTGACCGTCTCGCGCCGCTTGTATCAATTTTTGATTGTATCCGTCTATATTTCGAACCCCTAATTGGCTCATGGCCCGATACCGATCTTCCATTTCGCGAACGGCCCATTTCAAGGCCATAACCGCCTTTGGTGCCTCCGTCACAACCGGTGTCAACAAGTGCGGAATACGATTATAAACCGATAATTCAACCACCTTCGGGTCCACCATAATCATCCGACACTCCGCCGGAGAAAACCGATAAAGCAACGACAAAATCATCGTGTTAATTCCGACCGACTTACCGGATCCCGTTGTTCCGGCCACCAACAAGTGGGGCATTTTAGCCAGATCCGCAAAAACAGGGGATCCTCCGATATCCTTACCCAAAATAATCGGCAAAGCCCCCGTATTGCTCTGAAATTTCACGTTTTCAATTAACTCTCGAATATAAACCATATCTCGCTTTGTATTCGGCATTTCGATACCGATCGTATTCGATCCGGGAACAACGGCAATTCGAACGGATACGGCTCTCATTTCCCGAGCAATATCATCCGCCAAAGAGATAACGCGAGACGTTTTAATTCCCGAAGCCGGTTCAAACTCATATAAGGTCACAACCGGACCGGGGTTAGCCCCGACAATACGCCCCGATATTCCGAACTGAGACAAAACAGATTCCAAGTCTGCCGAAACCTTGTTCATGGTTTCTTTGGAAATTGTCGGTCCCCCCGTATTTTTGGCAGGAGACAACAAGTCCAACGGAGGCAAAACAAAATTACTTTTTTTGAGGCGAGAAACAGACTCTAAAACAGGCTCTGCCTTAACTTTTGATTGTTTTTTAACCTGTTTGGATTCAACCGACTTTGCCTGAGCGGAAGGAGAAGACGGTTGTCGAACCGCCGGAAAACGAAACCGAAAGATTTGCCAAAACCGGACGTTGCCCAAATGAGAAAGGCTCCAAAGAAGCGTTGAAAAGAGGGGAATTTTAAAACTCACAATCAATCCCGAAAGAATCAAAACCCATAACGCAAACCGAATAAGCGGAGACGTGATTAAAAGCCAATTAGCCAAATAAAAACCGACAAATCCCCCCACACCCGCTTGCGTCCATGAGGTGGGTTTTAAAGGAATATCCGTTAAAAGCCAAACAAATCCCAACAGGCACAACATAAAAACAAAAATTCTGCACTTAATCCGTGTCGTGTTAAAAAACAAAAACAGGCCGAGAGTACAAATAAACGCCCCGATCAAAAAAGCGCCGAAACCAAACATCTGCAGGAGAAAATCCGCCGAAAAAGCCCCAAAAGACCCCATCCAGTTTTTAATTATACCCGAAGAAGCGGTGTTAAAAGAAGGATCCGTCGAATGATAAGAAAAACAGGCCAACAAAACGAAGAGCCCGATACCCCCACAAAAAATACCCCAAAAAAACCGCGTCAATATTTTCATTGTTTTATTATTGCTTTATTTTTCTCTCTTTTTCGTTTTATCATAAAATATCTGAATTGAAAACGCAACCCTTTTCATCCTTCGGAGTTGATAAATTCATACATCGAATCATCTCCAAAGCCTGCTTCATAATGGGAATTGTAATTTTTCTTCCCTCCGCCAAGGAGAGCTGATCTGCCTGATCGATTAAAAGACGAATTGTTTGAAAAGAACGTTCCATGTGTTTGACGGCATATTCGATAACCTGCGGTTCAATAAGAATATGGCGATCAAAAAAAGATTTTGTTAAAACGGCAAAAATCAATTCGTCATCCGGCTTTAAAATAGTGGCTCGCGGGATGGCGTTCAACCGTGATTGCAAATCAGGGAGCGAAACTTGGGGGCTGAAACGAGCCGTCAGCAATAAGAAGCCTTTTGTTTCCCGCATCAGATTAAACACATGAAACAGAGCGCGTTCACTTCCCAACCTGTCAATATTTTCAATGACCAAGCGATCGGTTGCAGGAGGCAGGATCAAATCATCCGTCAAATCAGAGGCCTCCAATCGATTGCGAGAAAAAATATGGGATAAATGAGATTTGCCGAGACCGGCACGGCACAAAATAAAAACGGCGTGAGATGGCCAATGCGGAAAACGATCAATCCACGCAAC